>JAFDZM010000071.1 GCA_018266915.1 Bacteroidota bacterium
TTTGAGGAACATGACAGCCAACTTTTGTTGGTAGCTTAACCCGAACTCACGTTAACTAATCTCCGGTTAACCAATCAACTAAATCAACCATTTTTCTTAATTTCGCAACCTCAAACGCGAGATTATAAGCAATGGACTATCAATTTAAAGATATAGAGCAAAAGTGGCAGCAGTTTTGGGCCGAAAATCAAACCTTCAAAGCCGATAACAATTCTGCCAAACCCAAGTATTATGTGCTGGATATGTTCCCCTACCCATCTGGTGCGGGGCTGCATGTTGGACACCCGCTGGGTTATATCGCTTCTGATATTTTTGCGCGCTATAAGCGTTTGCGCGGCTTTAACGTGCTGCACCCTATGGGCTACGACAGCTTTGGCTTACCTGCCGAGCAGTACGCCATCCAAACCGGGCAGCACCCTGCCATTACTACCGAGACCAACATCGCTACCTACCGCCGTCAGCTTGACCAGATAGGGTTCTCGTTCGACTGGAGCCGCGAGGTTCGCACCAGCTCTCCCGACTTCTACAAGTGGACGCAGTGGATATTTATGCAGTTGTTCAACTCATGGTATAATAAAACTGCGGACAAGGCTGAATCGATAGACAAACTTGTTGCTTATTTTGAGAAGAACGGTTCATCAGGCATTAATGCGGTATGCGATGAAGATATCAAAACCTTCACCGCTGCTGAATGGAAAGCCATGAGCAATAATGATCAGCAGGAAGAATTGCTCAAATACCGCCTCACCTACCTGCGTGAAAGCACTGTAAACTGGTGTGCTGCCTTAGGGACAGTATTGGCTAATGACGAGGTGAAAGACGGTTTTAGTGAGCGCGGTGGCTACCCTGTTGAGCAAAAGAAAATGATGCAATGGAGCATGCGCATCACCGCCTATGCCGAGCGTTTATTACAAGGTTTAGATACCATCGACTGGCCCGAACCATTGAAGGAGATGCAAAGGAACTGGATTGGTAAGAGTGTGGGTGCTAGTGTGAAATTCCCGATTGAAGCCTCACCTAAATCCTCTCCAAAGGAGAGGACTTCAAATGAAACGGGAAATAACTCCCTCTCCCCTGGAGAGGGCCTGGGTGAGGCTATAGAGGTATTTACAACAAGGGTTGATACCATCTTCGGAGTTACCTTTTTAGTATTGGCTCCCGAGCATGAATTAGTGCCATCGTTGACTACGCCTGAGCAAAAAGCTACTGTTGATGCTTACATCGCGCAAAGCAAGAAGAAATCGGAACTTGACCGTATGGCGGATACCAAAACGGTATCGGGTGCTTTTACAGGCAGCTATGTCGTCAACCCGGTGAACAACGAGCGTGTGCCTTTATACATCGCCGATTATGTTTTGGCTGGATATGGTACAGGCGCAGTTATGGCAGTACCATCAGGTGATCAGCGCGATTACTTGTTTGCCAAGCATTTTGATCTGCCGATCATCCCGATCATCGATATACAAAAAATAGAAACCGAAGCTGACCCGACCAAAGAGGGCACTTATATCAACTCCGACTTCATGAATGGATTGAACTATAAGGACGGAACAGCTAAGGTGATCGAGTTTTTAGAAGGCAAAGGCGCAGGCAAAGCGAAAGTGAACTTCAGGATGCGTGATGCCATATTTGGTCGCCAACGCTATTGGGGCGAACCGGTGCCGGTTTACTTTAAGGATAACCTGCCGCATCTGATCGATGAAAAAGATCTGCCGTTGCTGTTACCAGAGATCGACAAATACTTACCAACCGAAACCGGCGAGCCGCCATTGGGCAGAGCTACCGGGTGGAACTATAAGCCCCACCCAAACCCTCCCCGGGAGGGAGGGCTTAAAGAACATGTTGGGGCATATAGAGAAACTGCCGATCCAGTTTATTATGAACAATTAAAAGAGTTCAGTAGGGATAATCGCAAACAACCAACTGAAGCAGAAAATATTCTGTGGCAGCTATTAAGAAATAATCAAACTGGATTCAAAATAAGAAGGCAGCATGCCATTGATCAGTTTATTGCTGACTTTGTTTCTTTGGAAAAAGGTTTGGTTATTGAGTTGGACGGACATCATCACAAGTTGAATAAGGAAGCAGATGATTTAAGAACCGAAATACTTAACCACTTAGGTTTCGATGTTATCAGATTTAGTAATGATGAAGTGCTTAAATCACCGGAAAAGGTAGCTGATATTATTAAGCAAAACCTGATTTCATTACCCGAAAGAAAAAAAGTCTCCCCAACCGGGGGAGATTTAGAGGGGGCTGCTTTCGAATACGAGTTGAGCACTATGCCGGGTTGGGCTGGTTCCAGCTTTTACTGGTACCGCTACATGGATCCTAAGAACGACAAGGAGTTTGCATCTAAAAAGGCGATTGCGTACTGGAAGGATGTCGACCTGTATATCGGCGGTTCGGAGCATGCTACCGGTCACCTCTTATACAGCCGTTTTTGGAACAAGTTTTTGAAGGATATGAACCTGGTGGTTGAAGAAGAGCCGTTTAAGAAGCTCATCAACCAGGGTATGATTCAGGGGAGGTCAAACTTTGTATACAGATTGATCGACGATGAAGGACGTGGTACCAATACTTTCGTTTCTCATGGGTTGATCAAACAATACAAAACCTACGAACTGCATGTCGACGTGAACATTGTTGAGAATGATATTCTGGACATCAACAAGTTCAAGCAATGGCGTGACGACTTTAAGGATGCTGAGTTCATATTGGAAAACGGCAAATACGTGTGCGGTGTGGAGATCGAGAAGATGTCGAAATCCAAGTTCAACGTAGTTAACCCGGATGACCTGATTGCAAAATATGGTGCCGATACCTTACGCATGTACGAAATGTTCCTCGGACCATTAGAGCAAAGCAAACCGTGGAACACCAACGGTATCGAAGGCGTGTTTAAATTCCTGCGTAAATTCTGGAAGCTTTTCCATGATGAGCAGTTCAATTTCAGGGTATCAGAAGATGCACCAACTAAAGCTGAATTGAAATCATTGCATAAGATCATCCGCAAGGTGGAAGAAGATGTTGACCGTTTCTCGTTCAATACATCCGTATCCAGCTTCATGATCGCAGTAAATGAGTTGACAGATCTGAAATGCAATAAAAGGGCAATCCTTCAGGATTTAGTAATCGTGCTATCGTCTTATGCACCGCATATTTGTGAGGAGCTTTGGGTGTTGTTAGGCAAAGAGGCAGGTACCTTATCGTATGCGGCTTATCCAAAGTTCAATCCTGAATACCTGGTAGAAGACGAGTTTGCTTACCCGATCTCTATCAACGGTAAAATGAAGATGAATTTGAACATCTCATTAAGCCTTGATCCACCGGCTATTGAAAGCACTGTAATAGCTAATGCTGATGTACAGAAATACCTGGATGGTAAGTCGCCTAAAAAGGTGATTGTGGTAAAGGGCAGGATTGTGAATATTGTGGTGTAAGATTGCTCTTATGTCATTGCTATAATGTGACATAGCAATAGGTACTATGCTTCTTCGCTCAATTTATTGGACGATTGCTTGTTACCCTACAACGCCAACCGCATTGCGCCGTGTACCAAAAATAACCGCTTAATCTTACTTTGAGATTACCGTTAATAACTTTAGCTTTGCGCACACATAATATAATCTATGAGCGTTCTCGTAAATAAAGATTCCAAAGTAATAGTTCAGGGTTTTACCGGTCAGGAAGGTACTTACCATGCATCGCAAATGATAGAGTATGGTACTCAAGTGGTTGGTGGTGTTACTCCCGGCAAGGGCGGCAGCACTCACCTTGACAGACCAGTATTTAATACCGTAGCCGATGCAGTAGCTAAAACCGGCGCTAACGTTTCTATCATCTTCGTACCGCCGCCATTTGCTGCCGACGCCATTATGGAAGCAGCCGAGGCAGGTATCGGTGTGATCGTTTGTATCACCGAAGGTATCCCTACTAAAGATATGATACAGGTGAAAGAATACCTGAGAGGCAGAAACAGCCGTCTGATCGGTCCTAACTGTCCTGGTATTATTACTGCTGATGAAGCGAAGATCGGTATCATGCCGGGCTTTATCTTCCGTAGTGGTAATGTAGGCGTAGTATCAAAATCAGGAACTTTAACTTACGAAGCTGTCGACCAGGTAGTGAAAGCCGGAATGGGCATCACCACAGCTATCGGTATCGGTGGCGACCCGATCATCGGCACCACAACAAAAGAAGCGGTTGAACTGCTGATGAACGACCCTGACACCCACGGTATCATCATGATAGGCGAAATAGGCGGCGGCATGGAAGCTGAAGCTGCACGCTGGATAAAAGAGAACGGTACAAAACCTGTAGTAGGTTTCATCGCAGGCCAAACCGCTCCTCCGGGACGCAGAATGGGTCACGCTGGTGCCATTGTAGGCGGCGCTGACGATACTGCTGCTGCTAAAATGAAGATCATGGCAGAATGCGGCATCCGCGTAGTAAAATCACCTGCCGATATAGGCGCTGCCATGGCGGAAGAACTGAAAAAGTAAGGTGAAAGCAGAAAGGCGAAAGCTGAAAGTTTTTGTCGATTCAATAATATAAATCCTGGTCAGAAATGGCTGGGATTTTTTTGTTTGTCAGGACTGAATAATAAAAAATAACGTCTTTGCGAGGAACGAAGCAATCTCTATGCTATGCAGATCAGGGAGAAGTTATATCTTAAGGAACGTCCAATTAAGATAATTGTGCTCCATGACCTGTACAGTTCGGGGATTGCTTCGTTCCTCGCAAAGACGCTTTTGCATTCTATTTCATAAATACTGTTCCACTCCGTAAAGAACGGAACAACCCACAACCCCTTGTCAACCCAATGTAAACAAGCACTTACTCCAAAAATCAAAACACCAACCCCATCGTATATTTGTTGTAACCGTGAAAAGGTGATCAAATCACTCATTCACTAACTCACTCATTCATTAATTAAACAATATGGAGTACAATAAATTAACCCCCGAAGAAGAACGGGTAATACTATACAAGGGAACGGAAAGACCGTTTACCGGGTCATTATTAAACAACAAGTCAAAGGGTGTATACGTTTGCAAACGCTGCGATGCCCCGCTGTATAACTCCGCTGATAAGTTTGAATCCTTCTGCGGATGGCCCAGCTTTGACGACGAAATACCAGGAGCAGTACGCAGGGAAACCGATGCTGACGGTCGCCGTACAGAGATACTTTGTGCTAATTGCGGCGCACACCTCGGCCACGTTTTTGAAGGCGAATACATGACACCGAAGAATACACGGCATTGTGTGAATTCGGTGTCGCTGAAGTTTGTGCCTCTTGAGGACTGAGTTGAAAAGTTGAAAAGTTGTAAGGTTGGAAAGTTGCTTGTTTAAAGGCATTATAACCTTACAACTTTCCAACTTTTCAACATTCCAACAAATTATACTTTCTCCTTATCAAACACCCCGTGCCATACCAGGGCTGCGGCTACGCCTCCAATAATTGGTGCGACAATAAACAGCCATAATTGACTCAATGCTTTACCACCCGCAAATATGGCTGGACCGAAACTGCGTGCAGGGTTAACCGATGTACCGGTAATTGGTATAGCAACCAAATGGATCAATACTAAGGTGAGACCAATAGCTAAGCCGGCCATGGATGAGTTGCCGAACCGGGAATTGGTGCCGAAAATCACAAACAGGAACAGGAACGTAAGGATAGCTTCGGCAAGGAAGGCTGAGGTGGTGGAGTATCCTCCTAAATAACCTGGTCCCCAGCCGTTGGCACCGAGACCATATTCGGGTATGCCTGTAAATCCTGGTCCGCCTTGAATAAATGCGTACAATACGGCTGAGCCGATGACGGCACCGATAAGCTGGGCGATAATGTATCCTACAGCATCTTTCCCGCTTATCTTTTTAGCAACCAGCATAGAGATGGTAATAGCGGGGTTAATGTGACAGCCCGAAATAGGGCCAATGGCATAGGCCATAGCAACAACGGCAAGCCCGAATGCAAGGGCAATACCTAAAATACCCACTCCCAAAGGGGCGTCGGGAAGAACCGCGGCAGGTATTGTCTTTCCGTCGACAACTGCTGCTCCACAGCCAAATAAAACTAAGGCGAAGGTTCCAATGAGTTCGGCTAAATATTTTTTCATAATCAGATAGGGTTGTTTGCCTAAAGTTAGAATTAATTATTTCTCATTACGAAAGGTTTAGCGATTCTTTTGTTTATAACTAGCAGTCTTGTGAAAAACTATCATTAGCATCATAATCCCCTCATCCGTTATCTTTGGACTTACAAGTTCTTTAACACACGCTATCAAAGGTTGCCGGGGTAAAAGCCGGCATTAAAAGGGAACCATGTGCAAATCATGGGCTGACGTGCAACTGTGAAGTAGTGAGTGGTGAAATAGTGAGTGGTGAATAGTGAATTTATATCTACGGATGTTTATTGACTAATGACCAATGACTAATGACCATTGACCACCAGCCAGACACCTGCCGGGATAGCTTGTCAAGACTTTCACGAATAAGGTTTTGGCAAAAGTCATGTTCCGCGCTTCCGTAAAAGCGCCTGGTTCATCGTCTTTTGTCGGCTCCTATAAAAAATTGACAAAGCATGAAACAGGAAAACGAAGTATTACTACGCGAGAACAAGGATCGGTTTGTGATCCTCCCCATCAATTATCCCCGCATCTGGGAGATGTACAAAAAACATGAGGCCAGCTTTTGGACGGCAGAAGAGATTGATCTGCACGACGATCTGAAGCATTGGGAAAACCTGAACAGCGGCGAGAAGCATTTTATATCGCACGTGCTGGCATTCTTTGCCGCCAGCGACGGTATTGTGAATGAGAACCTTGCCGTCAACTTCATGAGCGAGGTGCAGGTACCCGAGGCACGATGTTTTTATGGTTTCCAGATCATGATGGAGAATATCCACTCGGAGACCTACGCGTTGTTGATCGATACTTATGTTAAAGATCCTGTTGAAAAAGATCGACTGTTTCATGCGATAGATACAGTTCCGGCAGTAAAGAAGAAAGCCGAGTGGGCATTACGCTGGATAGAGAACGGAACATTTGCCGAGCGATTGGTAGCTTTTGCAGCGGTAGAAGGTATTTTCTTCTCAGGCAGTTTCTGCTCTATCTTCTGGATGAAAAAGCGCGGGTTGATGCCGGGATTAACCTTCAGCAATGAACTCATCTCGCGCGATGAAGGCCTGCATTGTGAATTTGCCTGTTTACTTTACAGCATGTTATCTGGGAAACTAAGTAAACAAGAGGTTAACCATATCATAACCGATGCGGTAGATATAGAAAAGGAATTTATAACGGAAGCCCTGCCTGTAAACCTCATCGGCATGAATGCCAAACTGATGAGCCAGTATATTGAGTTTGTAGCTGACAGATGGTTGGTTGAACTGGGATATGACAAGGTTTATAATACTACCAATCCATTTGATTTTATGGAGATGATTTCCCTGCAAGGGAAGACCAACTTCTTCGAAAAGCGCGTCGGCGATTATCAGAAAAGCGGCGTGTTAAATGCTGCTTCTGAAACCAAAGCATTCACTCTCGACGAAGATTTCTAGATAAGTGATTGAAATCATTTAATCATTTAATCAAGCAAATCAAGGTTCAGACAAATTAACTAATCTCTAATCTTTAACCTCTAATCTCTACCCCCCATGTATGTAATAAAAAGAGACGGAAAAAAAGAATCCGTAAAATTTGATAAAATAACCGCACGCATCGAAAAGCTGTGCTATGGTTTAAACCCTGCTTTGGTTGACCCGATTGATGTCGCCAAAAAAGTAATTGAAGGTTTATACGATGGCGTAACAACTTCAGAGCTGGATAACCTGGCAGCAGAAACAGCAGCGTCATTAACCACCAAACACCCGGATTATGCTTTACTGGCATCGCGTATAGCGGTATCCAATCTGCATAAAAATACCATCAAGTCATTTTCAGAAACTGTGCGCCGATTGCATGGTTATATCGATATAAAAGCAGGGAAAAATGCTTCCCTGATAGCTGATGATGTTTGGCAGGTGATACAGGAAAATGCAGAATTGCTGGATAGCACCATCATCTACGACCGTGATTTTGGCTTTGATTATTTCGGATTTAAAACACTGGAAAAATCATATCTCTTAAAGATCGATGGAAAGATAGCCGAACGTCCTCAGCATTTGTTTATGCGTGTTGCGGTGGGTATCCACAAAAATGATATCGACAGTGTTATCAAAACCTACAACTTGATGAGTGAGCGTTGGTTTACGCATGCAACGCCAACACTGTTCAATGCCGGCACACCAAAGCCACAAATGTCATCCTGTTTTTTGCTGACTATGAAGGATGACAGCATCGACGGCATTTACGATACGTTGAAACAAACAGCCAAAATATCGCAAAGCGCAGGTGGTATCGGTCTGAGCATCCACAATGTAAGGGCGACGGGCTCCTACATAAGCGGAACTAATGGAACCAGTAACGGTATCATCCCGATGCTGAGGGTATTTAATGACACAGCGCGTTATGTAGACCAGGGTGGAGGTAAGCGTAAAGGTGCATTCGCCATTTATTTGGAGCCATGGCATGCGGATATATTTGAGTTTTTGGATCTGCGCAAAAATCATGGTAAGGAAGAAATGCGTGCGCGCGATCTGTTCTACGCCCTTTGGGTATCCGACCTGTTTATGAAAAGGGTAGAGGCTAATGGCGACTGGAGCCTATTCTGCCCACATGAAGCGCCGGGATTATCAGAATGCTTCGGTGCAGAGTTTGAGGCTTTGTATGAACAATACGAAAGTGAAGGCCGTGCACGTAAAACGGTAAAAGCGCAGGACCTGTGGTTTGCTATACTGGATGCCCAGGTAGAAACCGGTACGCCATATCTATTATATAAAGACGCCGCCAACAGCAAATCAAACCAGCAAAATTTGGGTACAATAAAAAGCTCCAACCTGTGTACGGAGATCATGGAGTATACCTCGGACAAGGAAGTAGCTGTTTGTAACCTGGCGTCATTGGCATTGCCGAGGTATGTCATTAACGGCGTATTTGATCACCAGAAATTATATGAAGTAACCTACCAGGTAACACTAAATCTGAACCGAATCATCGATCATAACTATTATCCTGTTGAAGAGGCGCGTTATTCCAACCTGCGCCATCGCCCTATTGGTTTGGGCGTACAGGGTTTGGCGGATACTTTTATACAATTGCGCCTACCGTTTGAGAGTGATGAAGCAAAGCAATTGAACAAAGAGATATTCGAGACCATCTACTTTGCTGCAATGACTGCGTCGAAAGACCTTGCCATGAAAGAAGGTGCTTATGAAACTTTCAAAGGTTCGCCATTATCAAAAGGGCAATTCCAGTTTGATATGTGGGGAGTAAAACCTGAAAGTGGCAGATGGGATTGGGAAAATCTGCGTTTAGATGTGATGAACCACGGCGTGCGTAACTCATTGCTGGTAGCTCCAATGCCTACAGCTTCTACTTCGCAAATATTGGGCAATAACGAGTGCTTCGAGCCTTATACGTCTAACATTTATACCCGCAGGGTACTGAGTGGCGAGTTTATTGTTGTAAATAAATTCCTGCTGCGCGATTTAGTGAATCTTGGTTTATGGAATATCACTATGAAAGATAAGATCATCTCTGCCAATGGTTCAATACAGGAAATTCCGGAGATTCCGCAAAACATCAAAGATTTGTACAAAACCGTTTGGGAGATCAAGATGCGTAACATCATTGATATGGCAGCCGACAGGGGCGCTTATATCTGCCAGTCGCAATCACTCAACCTGTTTATTAATGCGCCTAACGCATCTAAACTCACCTCGATGCACTTCTACGCATGGAAAAAAGGCCTGAAGACCGGTATGTATTACCTGCGTACGCAAGCAGCATCTCAGGCAGTGAAATTCACTGTTGAGAACCAGGGCGGCAAAAACATGGAGCCGGTAATCCCTGATCATGTAGAACAGGTAGCCGATGAAATTCCTGCCGGGCCAAGTTGCTCTATGGAAGAGGGGTGTGTGACGTGTTCTGCATAGCAAGCTTATGGTTGATAGTTCATGGTTTATAGATTAATCCTAAATTTGCCATGAACTATCACCTATGATCCATGAACCAAATGATCTACCAAAAACACGAAATAGTTCGCTGTGAGCGATGCCAGTCGCCGTTTGAATGTAAGGCAAATTCATTCACTAAATGCCAGTGCACTACTGTGCAGTTGACGTTGAATGAAACGCAATACATTAGTGAGCAGTTTGATGGATGTTTGTGCGCACGGTGCTTGCTGGAACTGCAGCAGGAATATGTCGCGCTTATCGATTGCCAATAATGTGAATCAATTCTTTCTGTACATTTACTGCCATAAACTGAAATTATGAATAGAAAGATTTTTTTAAGCTTTATTGGTTTTATAGCTTTATTTTTTGCTATACCATCCGCTATCAAAGCATCAGCTGGTGGCGACCCATGGACTGCGGATCAGTTGATGGACCCACAAGTATTGGCAACCATCATAAAAGCGGGCAAAGGAAGCGTTTTGCCTGTGATACTTAATATTGGCTCGGTTGACGCAGTAAAAGGCGCTATCACAACCGGAGCAGTTTCTGAGCCGGAAGGGTTGGCCGAGTTAAAAAAGCAATTGAAAACCATCAAAAAAGATAAACTGATCGTTATTTATTGCGGATGCTGCCCTTTGTCTAAATGCCCCAATATTCGCCCTGCTTTTAAGGAGCTAGCGGCTGAAGGCTTTACCAATATCAAGGTGCTCGATCTGAGAAAAAATCTGCAGACGGATTGGGTGGATAAACATTACCCGATGGAGGATGTGAGGTAATAAAGCTGATTAATATGTCGACATTTTTTTTTCAGGTACATTGCGAGTTTGATGGTTATTATTCTACCGTGATAGAAGATGATGGACGCGTTTGTTACGCTTATCTATACGAAGGAGAGGATATTATAGGCGATGTTTGGCTTTATAATCAACAGCAAGCTCCAGCAACGTCGTTTTGGCGGGCTGAGGATATGCCTTTTTTAAATCCAACGGAATATTTGGGCAAAGATGCAGCAATAGAGCCCATAACAAATGAGAACGAAGTAAGGTGTGAGTGGACAGAATCTAAAGATGATGGCTTGATAGAGGTTGGTATTTATATCCGCGACAAATTTATTGCGTCCATCACGGCGGGCTCTAAGCCAGGTTGGTCAGTATTAGTGGTAAAAGATGGACCACTGGCATTGATCTATTAATTGTTTCTTTCTGACTTCCGGACTTTTCCGACTTTCCGACTAAATAAGTATCTTCGACCCCCGAAATAGTACCGAACACAATGAAATTATTAGAAGGAAAAACAGCACTCATCACCGGAGCTTCAAAAGGTATAGGCCGTAAAATAGCCGAAAAATTTGCCGAGCATGGCGCTAACGTAGCTTTTACTTACTTATCATCTGTAGAAAAAGGACAAGCTTTGGAGCAGGAACTGCAAAAATTTGGCACCAAAGTAAAGGGCTATCGCTCTGACGCTTCCAAATTTGATGAGGCTGATAAGCTGATCAATGACATTGTTGCTGATTTCGGTACACTGCATATTGTGGTAAACAATGCCGGTATCACCAAAGACGGTCTGCTGATGCGCATGACCGAAGAGCAATGGGACGAAGTGCTGGATGTGAACCTTAAATCCATCTTCAATGTAACTAAAGCTGCATCCAGGATCATGATGAAAAACCGCGAAGGCGTGTTCATCAACATGAGCTCGGTAGTAGGTGTTGACGGTAATGCAGGGCAATCCAACTATGCGGCTTCTAAAGCCGGTATCATCGGCTTCTCAAAATCTATAGCCAAAGAATTAGGCTCGCGAAATATCCGCACCAACGTGGTAGCGCCGGGCTTTATAAAAACCGAAATGACCGAAGTGCTCGATCCGAAAGTGGTTGAAGGTTGGGCAGCATCAATCCCGCTTAAACGCGGCGGCGAGACAGAAGATGTAGCTAATGCCTGCGTATTCCTGGCTTCGGATATGGCTGCTTATATTACCGGGCAGGTGATCCCTGTCGACGGGGGAATGTTGTAAGATTTCGGAAGGCGGAAGTTTGATTGCGGATTTTTTTAATTTCTTATAAGTTGGGATTTTGACGGTAGCAGATCAAAGTCCCATTTTTTTGCGTGAAGAATTTATTTGGAGTAAATACCCTAACTTAATGGCATGAAAAACCTGACCTTAATTTTTATCCTGATTCCTTGTATTGTTTTTGGGCAACAGAAAAAGAAATCACCACCGCCCCCTGCGCCTCCTCCACCGGAAAGCAAAGAGCAAATGGCATGGGACAAAAAGCATGACAGGTGTTTTAATACTTCCAAATACAATCCAAAGCAGAGGCGCGCGTTCTTTCCGTTTAACTCTGCCGCTAAGGTCAAATTAATATCGTTCAGCAGTGACGATATTCCTTATTCGGCGATTTCTGTAAACAATTTCTCAGTTGACAGTACAAAAGTAAAAGAGGGTAAAGTACTATCAGCTGCAGGAATAGATTCCTTAACCGATATTATGTACAATGTTGGTTTTACGCCTATGAAACATAAGCGTCCACGTTTAAAAGGAGAATTGGAAGTGGCAGATCCAGGCTACATGTGTATATTTCAACCCAGACACGCAATACTGTTTATTGACTCAACTGGTAAAGTGACTCAATATATTTCTATATGTTTCACATGCCATCAGTATTATCTCAGCTCCCGAAAAATTAAGTATACAGTCGAATGTGAAAATAAATATGAGTTATTAAAGAGCTACTTCCTGTCTCAAGGTATTAAATATGGAGCTAAACAGGAACAATAGCTTTAACAACAGAATTCTCCACTTTCCACAATAATTTTGCATTTTGCGAGTAAACGTAAAACGTACTACTTCATGCGTACAACGTAAACCATATGCAGCTTCTATTTTCAGTAACATGGGGAACAGTTTCGGGGTGGTGGACACCGGTTTGCCTGTTGCTGGGTTTGCTGTATGGCTGGCTAATGTACCGTCAGCCGGTAAGTTTGGGTAAGCGTGTGCGCTATGCTTTATTCGCTGTACGAGCCCTGACTGTATTCCTGCTTTCATTTTTGCTGATCTCGCCTTTGATACGGTCGGTGGCTTATAATCCGCAGAAGCCGTTGATATTGGTTGCACAGGATAATTCGGAGTCGATAAAACTGTTTGGCGGCCTCACAACAAACCCCTCTCCAAAGGGGAGGGACTTAATAAGTTCGCTCTCACAACTAAAGCAGCAATTGGGCGATCAGTATGATGTACGCGAGTTTAATTTCAGCGGTGATCTGAAAGATGGTTTATCAGATAAATTCAATGGAAAACAAACCAACATTTCGGCAGCTATACATCAATTGAATGAGCGTTATGTGAACCAGAATATCGGTGCTTTGGTATTGGCCACTGATGGCATATACAACCAAGGCAGCGACCCCCGTTATGAAGCGAAAAACCTGAAGACAAGCATTTACACTATAGCTTTAGGCGATACAGTTGCTAAACGCGATCTGCTGATTGGAAATGTGAATTATAATAAGACGGCCTATTTAGGAAATGATTTCGAGACAGAAGTATTAGCGGAAGCTTTCCAGGCTAAAGGTGAAAATATTCACCTGACAGTTGATGAGGACGGCAAACAAATATTTTCTCAAACAGATGCTGTTACATCTAATAATTTCCGCAAGACTATCCCCATAAAATTAAATGCAGATAAAAAAGGCACCCGGAAATTTACCATCAACATTGCTCCGGTAAAGAATGAGATATCGGTACAAAACAATACTGAAACCATTTATGTGGATGTGCTGGATGCCCGGCAAAAGATATTGTTGCTGTACAATGGCCCGCACCCGGATATCAGCGTAATTAAGCAGTCAATTGAGAGCAACCGTAATTACGAAGTAAAAACCAGTTTGCTGAGCGATCTGCCTAAGTTGAAGCTAACCGATTACAGCCTGATCATTTTATACCAGACAGCAAGCAATAGCTCAGGCGAACTGCAAAGCTTTATCACCAAAAGCAAAGTGCCAGTCTGGTACATAGCCGGTGCGCAAACCGATCTGGCACAATTGAACAGCGAACAAAAACAAGTGCAGATCAATTCGGGCCGCAACGAGATGCAGGAGGTATTTGCGCAGCCAGTGCAGGAGTTCTCATTGTTTACCTTGTCTGATTCAACAAAAAATAAATTAAGCAAATTACCGCCATTGCTGGCGCCTTATGGTAATTACAGCAGTAATGGTACCGGACAGGTATTGTTCAAGCAACGGATAGGTGAAATATCAACACCGAATCCGCTGCTATCCTTTAGTGATGAAAACGGCCGCAGAACGGCTGTGTTGACAGGTGAAGGGATCTGGAGGTGGTCACTGTCTGAATATAATACTTATGGTAACCATGCCGCTTTAGAAGAACTGTTGGGCCAGGCAGTACAATATCTTACAGCAAACAGCAATCACCAGCGGTTGCGTGTATATACAGCCAAAAATGTTTTTGATGAAGGTGAGAATGTCATCCTCAACGCAGAATTATACAACCAGGCGCTTGAACTGGTGAATACTCCGGATATCCGCATCGAACTAAAAAGTCGCGCCGGTAAAACTTACAGCTTCCTGTTTTCACGAAACGGGCAAAGCTATCAGTTGGATGCGGAGACTTTGCCTGTAGACGAATACACTTATTCAGCCTCGACCAAATTGGGCACTGAAACTTTCACGGCTACCGGGCAACTCACTGTAAAGCCTTTGAATTTAGAGACGCGCCAAAGTGCAGCTGATCACCAATTGCTAAATGACCTGGCCAAACAATCTGGCGGACAAATGCTGCAGCCATCACAGATTGGTCAGCTTGCCGATTTGATAAAGAAGAATGAGAACATTAAAACCGTGGTTTATGAGGACAAACGTTACAGCGACCTCATCGACCTGAAATGGATATTTATATTAATCCTTGTGTTATTGAGTGCTGAATGGTTTTTACGTAAACGGGAAGGAGAAGTATGATGATCAACATCTCATCGGTCATCGAAATATCAGGGACGGTTGCGTTTACCATATCCGGCGCATTCTCGGCCATGCAAAAGCGGCTAGATGTATTCGGTGTGCTCATTCTCGGCTTTGTAACTGCTATTGGCGGCGGAACAATCCGTGATATTCTGATAGGTGATACACCCGTTGCCTGGATGCGCAATTACGAAACGCCGCTCATCATTCTTGGTACCGCTATTGCGACTATTTTCTTCAAAAAATATATTAAAAGCTTCAAAGTTACGCTGTTTCTTTTTGATGCTTTGGGACTTGGGCTTTTTACCATTATCGGTACACAAAAGGGGATCGGTGCAGGTTTAAATCCAGGTGTTTGTGTGGCCTTAGGAACTATAACCGGCTGCTTTGGTGGTGTGCTACGTGATATTTTGCTGAATAACATCCCGTTGATATTTCAAAAGGAGATATATGCCACCGCTTGCATTGTTGGCGGGACTTTATACATTTTATTGCTCAATCACCTGGATTCTGGCATATTGGAATTATTAGCAGTTGCCGTGGTGTGTGCAATCCGGATTATCGCTGTGAAGTATAAGCTATCGTTGCCTAAGTTATATGCGTAAACGGGACCCGCGGAAATGAAACTAAATTAAAAAGAAGTGGGTTGTGCGATTCCCTCCTCGGGGAGGGCAGGGAGGGGTTTCTTGAACTATTCAGTCCAGAATACTCATATCAAATCCCTGTGGTAATTTAATGTCCTTCTTGATTTTTATGATCTCAATAATTTTATTCTCTAAAGCCCGAATCACATTTTGCATATCATTCTTCACTTCCGTCTCGGTAAATCGGATAAAAGTTATACCTAAACTTTCTAATCTGTTTTGCCTTATTTCGTCTTTAACCGAGGCTCCTCATAATTATGGCTTATGCCGTCAACTTCTATTGCTAGCATTAAATCTTTGCAATAAAAGTCAACAATATAATTATCAATGCATCTTTGTCTGTCAAAATCAAAGCCCCCAAATTTGTCATCTTTTAATTGATTCCACAACAGTACTTCTCCAAAGGTCATATCTTTTCGAAGCTTTCGTGCTAAAGTTTTTAATTGGGGATTATATGGAATTATTTTGGGCATGAACAAATTTCGTTACCCCTCCCTACCCTCCCCGAGGAGGGAATCGCGCGAAGCCATTGCTTTTCTTTTGGAAAATTAATCTTTCTTCTCCTTCACAATCACAAAAACATCCTCATTGTCTTTTTTCATAAGGTACTTTTCGCGGGCGAATTTTTCGAGCTTTTCTTTATTAGAGGTTAGTTCATCTAGGTCCTGGTGAACTTTTGCAGTTTCCTTCTGGTAAAAATCACGCTCCTGTTTCAGTTTGCTAACCTGCTGATGGTATTCCCATTGCGAAAACAGATCATTACGGTCGAAGAAAACCATCCAAACCAGGAATATGGAAGAAACCAGGAAGTATTTATTTCTGAAGAGATTTAAGAAGCGCTTCATCCCAATCGCGTAATTTTCGTTTAAAGCTATTTAATTTATTTGAATGGTGCAAGTGTTTGTTGATTGAGTTGAATAAGTTAAGTGGTTTATTAAGTTGTTTTCCTGATCGGTGCCAACTTAATCTAACTCAATCAACCACTCACTAAAACTATCTCTTCCCCCTCGACTTATTCCCGGCAAATCTCCTCTTACCATCCCGATGACCCGATCCACCCTTATTACGCTGGCTCGATGCAGGCTTTTGTCCATGCTGTGCCATTTGCTTGGCAATGCCCTGTTTATGTGCAATGGCTGCTGCATTCATAGGGTATGGGTGAGCTTCGGTTACGGGTATCTGTTTGCCAATCAGCTTATGAATATCCTTTATATATTCCATTTCCTCTTCGTCGCAGAAAGAGAAAGCTATACCGTCAGCTCCCGCACGACCAGTACGGCCAATACGGTGCACGTAAGTCTCCGGAATGTTGGGTATTTCGTAGTTGATCACGTGGGTCAATTCGTCAATATCGATACCGCGTGCGGCGATATCCGTTGCGATCAGCACCCGAGTTGTGCGGTTTTTGAAGTTGGTTAAAGCCCGCTGTCTTGCGTTTTGTGATTTGTTGCCATGAATAGCCTCGGCAGTAATACCCACTTTGTTCAAATCCTTTACCACCTTATCTGCACCGTGTTTGGTGCGGGTAAATACCAATGCAGTTTTGATGGATTTATCGCCAAGTATATGGATCAGTAAGGATTTCTTATTGCTCTTTTCTACGTAGTATAACGCTTGCTGTATAGTATCTGCAGTTGATGATACCGGCGTAACCTCAACCTTTTCAGGGTTCTTCAATATAGTATCGGCCAGTTGCTGAATCTCCTTCGGCATAGTGGCCGAGAAGAATAGTGTTTGTCTTTTGAATGGTACTTTGGCGATCACCTTCTTCACATCATTCACAAAGCCCATGTCCAGCATGCGGTCGGCCTCGTCGAGCACGAGCATTTTTATATGGTCCAGTCTGACATAACCCTGGTTCATCAGGTCGAGTAAGCGGCCGGGGGTTGCGGTCAATATGTCGACACCGCGACGCAAAGCGTCTACCTGCGGATTTTGCGACACACCGCCGAAGATCACTAAATGTTTTAACCCCGTATGGCGGCCGTAAGCAGCAAAGCTCTCATCAATTTGAATGGCGAGCTCGCGGGTTGGGGTTAATATAATGGCCTTAATTGTTTTTTGTTCTTTATGCTGAACCCTGTCCTGGTGCAGCAATTGCAAAATAGGGATGGCAAACGCAGCCGTTTTACCGGTACCGGTTTGCGCGCAACCTAATAAATCTTTATGCTGCAATACAATCGGTATCGCCTGTTGCTGTATAGGAGTAGGGGTGGTATATCCCTCGGTTTTTAAGGCCCTGAGGATAGGCTCAATTATTTTTAAATCTTGAAATAACATGTAATGTATCTAATGTAATATGCTAACGCGAATGCATAAGCGGATCTGAAGAGTCTCGTCTGGAATGATCAAAACCGTAAGCGAACGGGTATTGTTGGCGGCAAAGGTACTGTTTTTATTTTAGTTGGTAGATTAAGTTGAATTGGTTGTACTGGTTGTATTAGTTGTAATGGTTATAGATTTTGTAAAGGCGAAACATTACCACTTCAACCAATACAACTAATTCAACTGCTACAACTTTATAGAATTAAACTCAATCAACAAATAACCACTTGATTTACTGTGTTTTTAGTATATTTAATCAACCTAATTTAAACCTATTATGCAAAACCCGGACATCGCCAAAGGCTTTCAGCAGGTCGATAATTCACAAACTGAATTCCTGATCCAGTTTTTAGAGGACGTTTTCAATTTTCCAAGCGTACAGGAGGGCTTTGCTCATCAGCTCGCCCTGATGGACATACACCCCGGCGATCACGTTCTGGATGTTGGATGTGGCATTGGCGTGCATGCGCTTGCAATGGCCAAACTTGCAGGAACGACCGGCCGTGTAGTAGGCACTGATCTTAGCCAGGCTATGGTTGAGGCAGCCGGGAAACGTCATGCCAATAGCAGCCTGCCGATGGAATTTGTGGTCGCTTCGGCTACTGAACAACCCTTTCCCGATGAGTCGTTCGATTGTATCCATATGGAACGGGTGATGATGTATATTACCGATGTTGATGCGGTGTTCCGCGAATTCCGAAGGGTATTAAAACCGGGCGGGCGACTGTTGATCTACGACATGCTGTGGGACGGCCTCACTATTCCACACCCAGATAAACAGCTTACACGAAGGATAATCCACTACATTGCCGATAGCTTCCCTTCCGGTCGGATTGGCGTTGAACTATGGCATTACTTTACCGATCACGGATTTAGGGATATGCAAACAAAAAACATCGGCTACGTAGGCGCTGATATAGAATTCTCAAAACGGGTAGTGGAAGGTATTACAAGGACAGGTATTCCTGCAGCATTCACGCAGGATGAGATCGACGGCTTTTGGTCATGGCTGGAAGAGGATAGCCGCAAGGGGCGTTATAATACCGTTTTTCCGGGTGTGATGGTGGTGGGGGTGAAGTGAAGTAGCTTTACGGTTGTTAGTTTGCAGTGGCCAGTTTTAGAGTTTGTATGCTATTTGGAGAGACGCGATCCTAAAATCAAGATAAGCATTCGTTGCAAATGGGCGCAAATCAAAGAATCAGGTAAATCCTACTTTAATCTTTAGAGAGTTTCGGCCAAGAATCTACTCCTGCATTTATTAAATCTTGCGCACCGGGGAGTATGTCAAAAGCTCCAATCTTTGTAATAGACAGCTTTTGTATTTGAGACTTTAATTTCCTTGACGCCTTTTCAATTTCCTTCCAATTCCATTGATCTGCCCTACCCATAAATTTGGGAATGCCTTCACGTGCAAATGCTCCAGCTTTATTAAAATGACCAATGTGCGAATTGTAAAGTAAATTGTTTCTCAACCCTCCAAAAAAAAGTTGTATAAGACCCCAACCATTTGTATCATATCTAAATGTATGCCCATTACAAGATTTTGGATTTAAATCAACTCGGTTAAAAATCACTTCACCATCAAATAACGATGACCATAAATGAAAGGTGCAAGCAAATTTATCGCCATTTACGAGATCAAACTTATTAGTGATTTCTTCAAGCGAGTTGTACTCGCTCACTTTTTGGCCATATTCTGATGATAAGTCAAAAATTCGCAAATCTGTTTCTGCAAAAATGAATTTCAAAATTTCAACTTTGTCGCTTTTTGTCAGCAAAAAAATCATAAGTCATCCTTATTAAATTAATATTGGTTAATATAACAAAAAAGCTCCCCAAATTGGAGAGCTTTCTGCTTTCGCCTTTAAGCTTTCACCTTATTTCTTAGCGTATTTAAAGTTCTTGCCGATAAATTTCGCAGTATCACCAAGTTCTTCTTCAATGCGCAGCAATTGGTTGTATTTTGCGATCCTGTCTGAACGTGATGCAGAACCGGTTTTGATCTGTCCGCAGTTCAGGGCTACAGCTAAGTCAGCAATAGTTGAATCTTCAGTTTCGCCTGAACGGTGACTCATTACTGAGGTATAACCATTGGTTTGCGCTAAAGAAACTGCGTTGATGGTCTCAGTTAACGAACCGATCTGGTTTACTTTTACCAGTATAGAGTTGCCGATATGCTCATCAATACCTCTTTGTAAACGTTTTACGTTGGTTACAAACAGGTCATCGCCAACCAGTTGGATTTTATCACCAACTTTATCGGTCAGCAATTTCCAGCCATCCCAATCATCCTCAGCCATACCGTCTTCAATAGAGATGATCGGGTATTTTGCCGCTAATTCAGCCAGGTAATCTGCTTGCTGAGCGCTGGTGCGAACGGCGCCTTTGTCGCCTTCAAACTTGGTATAATCGTATTTGCCGTCTTTGTAGAATTCAGAAGCGGCACAGTCAAGCGCCAGGCAAATTTGTTCGCCTGCTTTGTAACCTGCTTTTTCGATAGCTTTCAGGATAGTTTCTGCAGCATCTTCTGTTCCGTCAAAAGTTGGGGCAAAACCACCTTCGTCACCCACAGCGGTAGAAAGACCACGGTCATGCAATATCTTTTTCAGGTTGTGGAACACTTCTGATCCCCAGCGCAGCGCCTCAGAGAATGAAGGAGCGCCAACCGGCATGATCATAAACTCCTGGAACGCGATAGGTGCGTCAGAGTGAGAGCCACCGTTGATGATGTTCATCATCGGGATAGGCAATGTATTAGCATTTACACCACCGATGTAACGGTAAAGTGGTTGACGGCTTTCCTGTGCGGCAGCTTTAGCAACAGCCAATGAAACACCAAGAATAGCGTTTGCACCTAATTTACCTTTGTTTTCGGTGCCATCAAGCTCGATCATCAGAGCGTCGATCGCGTTTTGTTCGAAAACATCGATGCCTTGCAGTTCTTTGGCAATAATATCGTTTACGTTAGCAACGGCTTGTAAAACGCCTTTGCCCATATATTTTGATTTGTCGTTATCACGAAGTTCAACAGCTTCATGCGCACCGGTTGAAGCGCCGGAAGGGACAGCAGCACGGCCCAGAGCGCCATTTTCTGTTAAAACATCTACTTCGATAGTCGGGTTACCACGCGAGTCGAGTATCTGGCGGGCGTGAACGTCAATAATTAAGCTCATCTTAAATTGATTTTTTAGGAATTGAAATTTAGTTAGTGTCAAATGTACACTAAATGTAGTTTACTTTCCAAATATACAAATGATATTAAGTTTAGCTCAAATAAATATTTAGGATTACACAGATTTAATATAATGATTACACTGATAGAGTGTTAATTGTCAGTAGTCAATAGTGAGTACTCAGTATGTTGCAGCTACTAATTCTGTATTTATTGATCTGCATATTTGCACATTCACACATCTGCACATCCAAAACTACTCCCATTTAAAAGTTTTCACTGCAACAACATATACGCCGATGAACCATATGCCGAGGATCAGTAATTGATGGGAAACATCAACCAATGATGCTCCTTCAAAAGCTACTTTACGCATCGCTTCGTTCAGGTGGGTTAATGGCAATACCCTGCTGATATGCTGCAGCCAGCCGGGGAATGCAGCAGTAGAGAAAAATGTGCCTGATAAAAGAAACTGCGGTAAAGTAATAATATTAGAGAAAGGTGGCACAGAACTTTCATTTTTGGCAACGCCGGATATAATAAAGCCAAAGCCCATAAAGATGATCAGGCCGATGGCGGATAAGATCAGCATATTGATGACGGTGGTGAGCCCATGAATCAACGTAAAGTTAAAGGCGTAGTGACCAATTGCGATAATGAATAATGCGCCCGCCAACGCAAAAACAATACGTGCCAACGCCTCACCCAAGACAATGCTGTAACGTTTTACCGGAGTAGCGAAAAAGCGTTTGATCACCAACGTTAAACGCAAACTAAGGAAAACGAACGCTGTACCGAAAACTCCGCTGCTGAGCAGCGAAAATCCCAGCATACCGGGAAGGATAAAATCAATATAACGGTACTCGCGGCCCTGTATGGTGGTTTCTTTTACTTCGGCTAATTGGGGCTGATTTTTGTTCATCGCCGCATTTGCTTGGTATAAGATATTATTTAAAGTAGACTTCAAAATGCCACCCTTCGATGATGCTTTGGTATACTGAACATCAATTGTAAAAGGGGGCATCGCATTATTCTTTTTAATATCCAATATCGCATCAATCGACCCTTTAGACAGATTTTTATTCATCTCCTCAGTCGACTGATCTTTGATCAGATTCAACATCTGGTTCGTTTTCAGCGCCTGGTAAACCTCGCTTGTGGTATCGCAACCTTTAGCCACGCCCACATCCACAGTCACACCGCTTCCCCCAATGTTGGCGAACACCACGATAAATATTAACGGGAACACCAAACTAAACACCACAGCCGAAGGGCTGCGTAATATCGACCTTAAGCTGGCCTTGGCTATGGCAAGCGTTGCGCGGGTATTGCTGTAATTTTGATTATTTGTCATTTGTCATTAGTGAATGGTCAATTGTGAGTGGTAGCCTCACCCCGGCCCTCTCCAAGGGAGAGGGAGTAAAAGCTTTTTTATATATGATAATGCTCATTTAATTGCGCGAATTAAGTCCTCTCCTTTGGAGAGCATTTAGGTGAGGCTTTATTCCTCCCGCCATTCCTTGCCGGTCAGGTTGATAAATACGTCTTCCAGGTTGGCCAGTTTTACTTGCTTCGGTCGTTCAAAGCCGCTGGCTACCAGTTTATCTATAAAATTATCGGGTGTATCAATGCCGATCACTTTGCCGCCATCAATAAAAGCCACGCGGTCGCACAATACCTCCGCTTCGTCCATATAGTGTGTGGTGATCACCACTGTAGTTCCGTTTGCACGTATTTCACGGATCAAATCCCATAAGTTACGGCGTGCCTGCGGGTCGAGGCCGGTTGTGGGTTCATCCAGAAAAATAATGCGCGGGTCGTTGATCAATGTAGTAGCGATAGAAAAACGTTGCTTTTGTCCGCCTGAAAGATCTTTATATTTTGCTTTGGCTTTTTCAGTCAGGGCCACTTTGCCGAGCATCTCCATTGGCGTTTTGTTGATGCCGTATAGTCCTGAGAACAGCACGATCAGTTCTGATAAATTCAGGTTAGGGTAATAACCCGCCGCCTGCAACTGTACACCGATACGTTTTTTAATGTTATCGGCATCCTTTTCAATTGAGAAGCCGTCTACCGAAATTTCGCCGGAAGTTTTATCGCGAAGTGTTTCTATGATCTCAAGAGTAGTGGTTTTCCCGGCACCGTTGGGGCCAAGCAGCCCAAATATTTCGCCTTCATAAACCTCAAAGCTGATATCGTCTACAGCAGTGAAATCGCCATACTTTTTTACCAGGTTTTTTACTGTGATGATCGGTTTGTTTACCATGCTGTAAAAATGATACAGAAAAATGGAATATCAATGAGTTTTTCGGTGAATAGCGTAATTTTTACGGTGGAAGAGATTAGGTTATACGTTTTACGTGGTATGCTATACGTTCAACGTAAAACGTATTACGTATAACCTTTCTTCATTTGAGCCGGAAGAATTTGAAAAGTTAGGGGGAGAAGGTTCTGTTCCAATTCAGAAAGAGATCTGAATGATAAGCTAAGCCATTTAAATCAACTCAGCAGGTTAGCAAACGAGCGTGTAAATGTTTCCAGCCGCTCGAACAGGAAGTTTGAAAAATGTGTTAATGTCTTCATGTAGTTAATGTTATGCAAAATAACAGAACGTGTATTAAGCGTTCTGTTAAGATGTGTTAAGATATTATTATGTTATGTTAATGGAGAGGATTGAGAGCCAAGATTCAAGAACCAGGAGTCAAGAAGACCAATGAATAGGTATGCTTTGTCTTGATTCTTGCTTCCTGGCTCTTGACTCTAATAAATTATTTGACCAAATGACCCAAAGAATGGATGACAGCATGGAGTTGGTGTAATGCCTGTGTAGCCAAGTGAACGATCTGGATCAGTAATAGAGTTTTCATGATTTTGTTTATGATTTACGATACAAATATGTCCCCGCCCACAAAAAACCGTGAGAGGTATTAGGCGAACGGCGGCAAATCGTCGGTGAAGTGGGGAAGGGAATTGGATAAGCCGGTGAAATTTACCGGGGAGGTTATAAATACTCAAAAAGATTGTCATTTCGAACCTGCCAGGGCGGACTGTGTGAGGAAGGCAGGTGAGAAATCCTATACGACTATGCAAGACGAACCATTGTATGGAGTATAAGATTTCTCCTCACCCTCACTACTTGATCCCATCGCTGTTCGTTCGAAATGACAAGAATTTTTAATAATCCGTATATAAACCCGCGTTAAATCTCTTAGCCAATAGCCCAGTCGCTTTTTCGGTATCGATATCAACAACCAATACACCAACTTCTGAGTAAGGTTGATGCGCAACACAATTTCCATCCGGATCGATCACACAGGTAGCTGATTCAGGATATTTCATGGTGTAATTGCAAGCGGCGTAGTAAATGGTATTTTCCATTGCACGCATCATGATGGCTTTTTCGTAGTATGGGTTATTTTTGTTACCCCATTCGTACAGTTTGTCACCATGAGTATCATTGCCGGTGCAATGCGGATGGAATACAATTTTAGCATCTCTTCTGGCTGGCCATCTTACCGATTCAGGATAACGGAAACCTTCATGACAAATGGTGATCCCGAATTTAACGCCGTTGACTTCAAATATGGCTTTCTCATTGCCGGTGATAAACAGCTCGTCTTCTGTAGGTGGCGATAATTGGTTTTTAGTTTGACGGCCAAGCACTTCGCCTGTTGCTGATATTACCCAAGCCAGGTTTAATATACCATCCGGATGGTCCCAATCCATCGGTATAATAACTGCAATAGCATTTTCTTTAGCCATTGTGCAAACGCTTTTCAGCGCGGCCTCCAGTTTGGCAGGCGAATGCGCTTCTACTTCAAAGCCAACGCCACGTAGACCGGGTATATAAGATTCAGGAAAACAAACGATCTCAGCCTTTTGCGCTGCCGCCTCTTTTATCATTTTATCGACCCATTGCAGGCCGTCTTCTATTGATTTTGGAAATGGAGGTGAGGCTAAGGCAATCTTCATAAAATATATTCGAATTAATCAGGGGATGGTCAAATCTATAAAAATAAAAAAGGCGGGAAGAATTTTCCCGCCTTCAGTTTGTTTCTTATTGCATCAGCTTGATGAAATCATCAAACAAATATCTTGAGTCGTGCGGACCTGGTGATGATTCCGGGTGATATTGCACCGAGAATGCCTTTTTACCTTTCACGCGTATACCTTCAATCGATTGGTCATTCAGGTTGACGTGGGTGATCTCTACTTTATCAGATGCACGAACCGCTTCAGGAACTACACCAAAACCATGGTTTTGCGAAGTAACCTCACAATGATCGATAATAATATTTTTTACCGGGTGGTTTAAACCGCGGTGACCGTTGAACATTTTCTGAGTCGGGATGTCATTTGCCAGCGCCAGTAACTGGTGACCCAGGCATATACCGAACATCGGTTTATCTGATTTTAATATGTCTTTTACAGTCTCTACAGCGTAAGGCATAGCCGAGGGGTCGCCGGGACCGTTAGAAACAAAGTAACCATTAGGCGCAAAATCTTTTTCCATTTCCTGGAAGCTGGTCTTGGCCGGGTATACTTTGGCATATACGTCGCGGTCGTCGAAGTTGCGCAGGATGTTTTTCTTAACACCCAGGTCAAGAACTGCTACGCGGTATTTGGCGTTTTCTTCACCATAAGTATAAGTTTCGGTAGTTGAAACCTGTGACGACAGCTCCAATCCATCCATTGATGGTACTTTAGCCAGTTTTGCTTTCAGTTCTTCGATATCCAAAATTTCAGAAGAGATGATCGCGTTCATTGCGCCTTTATCGCGGATGTGGCGCACCAACTGACGGGTGTCGATATCAGAGATCGATACAATATTTTGTTCCTGGAAATAATCCTGGATAGATTCATCAGCCTGTTTGCGTGTGTAATAGATGTTATAGTTTTTGCAAACCAGTCCTGCAATCTGGATACGATCTGATTCCACCTCGTTTTTAGCGATACCGTAATTGCCGATGTGCGCGTTGGTGGTCACCATGATCTGGCCGAAATAAGAAGGGTCAGTAAAAATCTCCTGGTAGCCGGTCATCCCGGTATTAAAACATATTTCGCCGGTGGTGGTGCCTATTTTTCCGGCAGCTTTGCCATAAAATACAGTTCCGTCAGCCAGTAACAATACTGCGGGTAACTTGGTGAAGTTAGTGATCATAGTAATAAAAAAATGAATAGTTAAAACGCCGGTTAGACTGAGGTTCAGCTCCGTGAAAGCAGTTGTAAGAAGTGCAATGGGCAACTACCGAATTCACGGCGGCAAAGATAATAATATGTCACGGATTTCACGAAGGTAAGACGCGAATTTCTCGAATTTTATCAGATTCATACTTAGTGCATTACTAAATTTGCATAGCTTTTTGTATTCTGAGTTGGTCATCATCATTAAAATTAATTCGTGTAATTCGAATAAATTGGTGTAATTCGTGCAATTAATGTTACTACCATGTCTGTAAATAAAGAGATTAAACGGGTTACTACCAATACCTTGCAGGAAATGAAGCAACGCGGCGAGCGTATATCTATGCTTACCGCTTATGATTTTTCCATGGCAACCATTGTGGATGCTGCCGGAACAGACATTATCCTGGTAGGCGATTCGGCCTCGAATGTAATGGCAGGTCATGAAACCACATTGCCTATTACACTTGACCAAATGATCTATCATGCTTCGTCAGTTGTTCGTGCGGCAAAAAGGGCATTGGTGATCGTTGATCTTCCTTTTGGCTCGTACCAGGGTAATTCTAAAGAGGCGCTTAATTCAGCTATCCGAATCATGAAGGAATCCGGTGCGCATGGTGTGAAGATAGAAGGTGGGGTGGAGATATCGGAATCGGTAACGCGTATCCTGACAGCCGGTATCCCGGTAATGGGACATTTGGGTTTAACGCCGCAATCGATCTACAAATTCGGCACCTATACCGTAAGGGCTAAGGAAGAGGCGGAAGCTCAAAAACTACGCGAGGACGCTATAAAATTGCAGGAGTTGGGCTGTTTTGGTATCGTGCTGGAAAAAATACCTGCTCAACTGGCAAAAGAAGTTGCAGAAAGTGTAAGCATCCCTATAATCGGTATTGGCGCAGGAAAATACTGCGACGGACAGGTTTTGGTGATCCATGATATGCTGGGCCTGAACAAAGGATTTAAGCCAAGATTTTTGAGGCAATATGCTGACTTGTATACCGTTATGAATGATGCGATTGAAAAATATATTAGTGATGTGAAGTCGAAAGATTTTCCGAACGAAAAAGAACAATACTAATGTGCAGATTTGCGAATATGCAGATGTGCAAATGTGAATATGCAGATGTGCAGATGATAAATCAAAATTGATAATTGATTGTTTATTCCAATGAACCTTTAATTATCAAACCTACAACCAATGGGCAAAGTGTATATCAAATACGTGAACCAGGAGATCACGGACAAGGATATTATTTATGAAGACAACCACCTCATCGCAATTAACAAACGCGCGGGGGATATTGTGCAGGTAGATGATACCGGGGATGAGTCGCTTGACGAAAAAGTAAAAAAATACCTTGCCAAAAAATATAATAAACCCAACGGAGCTTTCTTAGGTGTTGTGCATCGTTTAGACCGTCCTGTAAGCGGACTGATCCTGTTCGCAAAAACGAGCAAGGGACTCGACCGGATGAACAATCTCTTCAAACGGCGCGAAATACAAAAAACCTACTATGCGGTTGTGCGCAAACGTCCCGAGCCAACCGAAGGGAAGCTGGTGCATTGGCTGCTTAAGAACCCGCAGAAGAATGTGACCAAAGCTTATGACCAGGAAGTGCCCGGAAGTCAACGGTCGGAGTTAAGCTACAAATTGGTAGGAGAATTGGATGGATATTACCTATTGGAAGTAAACCCCATAACTGGCCGCCCGCATCAGATAAGGGTGCAACTATCTACTTTAGGTTGCCCGATTGTAGGGGACAATAAATATGGTTATCCCCGCGGTAGTTTGAAAAATAGTATTAGTCTGCACGCCCGACGGCTGAAATTTATTCATCCCATTAAACTAGAGCCAGTTGAAATAGTTGCGGAATTGCCCAAAGATGGTTTTTGGGAGAAGTTTGCAGGGATGATTGAATAGCGCTCAATTAATTCCGTACCTTCTAATAAATATATTTTTGCTACCAACATTTGACCCCGATGGGGTCGGGTGGAATAATGGTTTTACGGTTGGTCAGGTACTTGCGCCGTAGGCGCAAAATGTTGGTAGAAAAAAAATGGAGAAAAATTAAGCATGCCGTAGGTATGCAACCTTGCCATCATGCAGGTACCCTCTTTAACAGAGCCTCCGCTATCTCATCAAAATGCTCACAAATAGCAGAAACGTGTCCGTCATTCTGGTAGGTTATTAACCGGGCGTTAGGTATACGTGGCACCATCCATTCAACCACCTGGACAGGAACAGTATTATCTTCTTTACCGTGAAAAAAGGTGATTGGGAATTTGATCGCGCCTAAATCAAATCCCAGCGGACGAATAGGGAGCCTTACGTCCATTGCAACACCATTCATATCGCGAAAGGTTTCTTCTACTCCTTGCTTCGATAAAGCCACCCTGTTGTTTTGCTTAAAGGTATCAAAATCTGCGTTAGGCATATTTTTTTCAAATCGGATCAAAATATCCTCGTCAGACATTTCGCGGTATGCCTTCATTTTCTTTAGCACAATAGGCAATAGGAATGGAAATTTATCAGCCACATTCCAGAAAATACGGTGTTTCAAATCAAGATTGTTTTTTACTTCAGGTTGGTTCATTTGCCCTGCCCCTGAGACGATGACTGCCGATAGTAGTCGTTCGGGTATTTTTAAAGCGCAGGTCAGTGTATAAGGCGCTCCACCTGAGTAGCCGAGGATGGCAAATTTATCAATCCCTAAATGGTCAGCCAACGCGATAGTATCATCTACCCAATCAAAAAATGTCCTGTTCTTATGCCTGTCGGATTGCCCCATTCCGGGTCGGCTTGGCGAGATAATGCGAAGATTATGTTTCAAGAATTGCTCTTCCCCTATCATCGCAGGCTCAAGGCACGAGGATGGTGTGCCATGAAAATATAGTACCGGGTAGCCGTCGCTTTTCCCAAACTCCACATAGCTTAGTCGTCGTCCGTCGGGAAGTGTGAGAAATCGAAAATCGGTCATAAAGGCCTTAAAGATATAGTTTTGGAGGATAACAATTTTATGGGACTATAGTTGTTGTACTTTTTCCCATATTTTATCATCCACCCAGACACCTTCCTCCATGCTTTTCTTTCGGGTGCGTAAAGTGTTCTCTCCGGGATAAAGTATTTCACTTCCTTCACCTTCTGTGCGGCTGCTTTTAGTATAATCCAGTATGTTTTTGATAATGGCGTCGGTTTGTGGCCCATTATCCGGTTTGATACAAATGAAGACCTGTGATACACCTGATTCGGATCCTCCTTTAGTCACATCACTTGTTGAACGCCCCTGGCTTAGAACCGTAGCCAACAGGTCGAGCATGAGCGATAGCCCTGAGCCTTTCCAAAAGCCGATTGGTAATGGACGTACTGATTCAATTATCTCGCCGGGATCATTGGTTAATTTGCCGTCTTTATCATAACCGCCGGGTAAAGGCAGTTGCTCATCCTTAGATTTATACAGGTTAAGCTTACCGAATGAATACTGGGAGATCGCCATATCCAATACAATATGTCCCCCCTGTCGTGGCACGCCAATTACCAGCGGATTGTTCCCCAATCGCGGATCAATACCGCCCCAGGGTGGCATATTGGCAATGGTGTTGGTAAAGCATATACCGATGATACCAGCCTCTGCAGCCTGCCAGCCATAGGTTCCGCCGCGCATCCAATGGTTGGTGTTTTTAATGGCGACACATCCTATACTGTATTCATGAGCAAGACTAATTGCCCGATGCATGCAGAATGTAGCATTCAACGTGCCGATGCCCATATGCCCATCCCATTGTTCGATGGCGTCGAAGCCGCCGGTACGGGTTGGTTTTACATTGGGGATGATCAGTTTGTTTTTTACATAATCAACAAAAGTAGGGAAGCGGTTAAGCCCGTGGGTATATACGCCATCCCTGCTGTTTTCAGCAAATATGGTAGCGCTTAATTCTGCGTCCTCTTTATTAAAATCGAGAGAAAGCAGTACTCTTTTGAATTCGGATTTTAGTTTTTCGAAGGGAATTTGCATAGTTAAGTAGTTGAATGGTTGATTGAGTTGAAAGCAAACTTAACAACATGGCTTTGGATTTTTTGTAATTATTAAACCATATTCAATTTATTTCGGCTGCTTTAGGGACAATTAAACTAAATAGGGATTTTTATAGTTATATATTCGCTGCCTGATCAGTGTAGCATACATTTCTTATTTTTGCGTACTGTTAAAAATGAAATTCAAGATTCGGTTATTAATTCTGTTTACTATTGTGGCGGTGGGTTTGATGGTCAATTCGTGCCAGAAAACAAAGCAGGACTACATTGCATCATTAATTGCGCAAAACCAGTGGCAGTTGTCGTCAGCACAGGTTACTACCTATATAGGTGGTACGGCAATAAGCCAGTTGATACTCGATACCACATGCCTGGTGACTCAGATTTTTAAATTTAATACAGATAATACCTGCAGTTATACCAATTTCGATTGCCTGACGCAAGCGACAAAAGGCACATGGTCGCTTTCACAAGACAAACTTTTTTTGAATGTAAACATGACCTGCAAGGATACAATAGCCCGGACCGATACTACAACACATTCCAAGCCGTTCCAAACTGCACAAATTATCAACCTGGGGCAATACTCCCTGGTGCTAAAAACGGGCGACCTGCAGACTAACTATTCACCTACTCAAAAGCGGGTGCAATACCAATGGGGCTTTGTAAGGGTAAAATCGCAATAATGTGTTGTTTAACAGTGTCAAACTTTTATATTTGATTCGTGTTTGGGGTAGTTTGAATAGTTTATAATAAACGCCAGGACAAAACAAAATTAAAGCGGTTAATTTATAAAAGCCTTATTGCCGCTGAAACGAGAACATCAATGAAAAAAAGGATTGCTATTTTTGCTTCCGGTTCGGGATCAAATGCCCAAAAAATAATGGAGCATTTTAAACGTAATTCCGAAGCCGAAGTAGTACTGATACTTACCAATAACCCGCAGGCCTATGTGCTGCAGCGTGCCGATAATTTCGAGATACCGTCGCACATATTTACCCGCGATGAGTTTTATCACTCAGATGCCATTATTAAGCTATTAAAAAACCTGCAGGTCGATCTGATCGTGCTTGCCGGCTTCCTCTGGCTCGTTCCAGAAAATCTCCTTAAAGCATTCCCAAATAAGATCATCAATCTGCACCCTGCCTTATTGCCCAAATATGGTGGCAAGGGCATGTATGGCGATAACGTACACAAAGCTGTGCTGGCTGCAAGGGAAGATGAATCGGGTATCACTATCCACTTCGTAAACGAGAAATTCGACGAGGGCGAGATACTGCATCAATCACGTTTCAAGATTGAACCAGGTGACACCCTGGAAGTAATCAAATTCAAAGGCCAGCAATTGGAACACCAGCATTTTCCAAGGGTGATTGAGAGTTTGTTGAGGAAAATGAAGAGCTGAGGATTAGTGATCAGTTAACCGGTGATCAGTTATCAGGATTGATAATAAACTTAAATTTTTTATACCTAACCTAACCTTATTATTATGAGAGGGTTTACTGACCTTGAGGCCTGGAAAAAGGCTCATGCTCTTCGAAAGGATATCTCTGTTTTAGTCAAAAATTTTCCAGTTGATGAAAAATATCGATTGACTGACCAAATTATCCGCTCATCTCGTTCAGTTGGGAATAATATTGCGGAAGGACACGGACGGTTCCACTATATCGATTCACGGAAATTCTTTATAAATGCCCGCGGCTCTGCATCCGAAACCATCGATCATCTTATCATCGCCTTAGATGAGGGCTATATCACTAAAGAGATTTTTGAAAAACTACAAGCCAATTGCGATGAATGCATGCGTCTGATCAACGGATACATCAACTACCTTAAGCAACAATCGACTTTATAGATAGAATTATTTTTAAGCCAAACATTCCCTGATTAACTAGTCACCGGTTAACCAATCACTAATAACAAAAAAACTGATCACCGATCACCGATAACTGATCACAATTACCTACCTTTGCGGCTTTAAAAATCCCGTGTCCATGACCCATCCTGTTCAAATAAAAAACGCTTTAATTTCAGTTTATTACAAAGACAATCTTGAACCCATTATCCACGAACTGAGCCGCCTCGGAGTGAACATTTACTCTACCGGCGGAACGGAAACTTTTATCCGCAGCTTAGGTGTTGACGTGATCGCAGTTGAAGACCTTACTTCATATCCTTCAATCTTAGGCGGACGTGTAAAAACCCTGCACCCAAAAGTATTCGGTGGCATTTTGGCAAGAAGAAATTTTGAAAGCGATGAGCGGCAACTGGCCCAATACGAAATACCGGAGATCGATTTGGTTATTGTTGACCTGTATCCGTTTGAAGAAACTGTAAAATCAGGCGCAGGCCAGGATGATGTGATTGAGAAGATTGATATCGGTGGTATTTCCCTGATCCGTGCTGCGGCCAAGAACTTTAAAGATGTGGTGATCCTGGCATCAAAAGATGATTATATCGAATTGGGCGAGATCCTGAAAACACAGGATGGTAAAACAACCATCGATCAGCGCCGTTCATTTGCGCAACGTGCATTTAATATCACTTCGCATTACGATACTGCAATTTTTGAATATTTTAACCAGGACGAGCAATTGCCTGTTTTCAAACAAAGTATTCAAAAAAGCCAGACTTTGCGTTACGGCGAGAACCCGCACCAGAAAGGCGTATTCTATGGTAACCTGGATGCTATGTTTACTAAACTGCATGGTAAAGAATTATCATACAATAACCTGGTTGACGTAGATGCGGCTGTAGCATTGATCGACGAGTTCACAGAGCCAACTGTGGCTATCTTAAAGCACACTAATGCTTGCGGTATTGCTACCCGTTCGTTCATAAAAGAAGCCTGGATAGATGCTTTGGCTTGTGATCCGGTATCTGCTTTTGGTGGCGTGATCATTGCCAATGAAGAGATCGACGCCGACACTGCAAGAGAGATCAACAAGATATTTTTCGAAGTATTAATCGCTCCTGCTTATACAGATGAAGCAGTTCAGGTATTGCGTGAGAAAAAGAACCGCATTATCCTGATCCGTCAGCCGGTGGAATTGCCTTTAAAGCAATTTAAGACTTTGCTGAACGGCGTGATCGAGCAGGATAAAGATCTGGTTGTTGAAGGTCCGGATCAGATGAAAGCGGTTACCGAAAAGCAACCAACTGAACAGGAGCTGAAAGATCTGTTCTTCGCCAATAAAGTAGTAAAGCACACTAAATCAAATACCATAGTTTTTGCAAAAAATAATCAGCTGATGGCAAGTGGTGTTGGACAAACTTCGAGGGTTGATTCTCTGAAACAGGCAGTTATAAAAGCTGCTGAATTTGGGTTCGACTTAAATGGCGCTGTAATGGCCTCAGACGCATTTTTTCCATTCAATGATTGTGTTCAACTAGCGGCAGAAGCAGGTATTACAGCGGTGTTGCAACCAGGCGGCTCGATCAAAGATCAGGACTCAATAGACATGGCAAATCAAAAACGTATCTCTATGGTTATGACCGGAGTACGACACTTTAAACATTAATTAATAATAACACGTAATAAGTTGTAATTTTTAACGCTTTTAATAACAACTTGTAATTATTAAGTTATTTTTATACAACTTTACATATCTATTATTTGACAATCGCCAATGGGTCTTTTTAATTTTTTCACACAGGAAATAGCTATCGATTTAGGTACTGCAAATACCCTTATCATACACAATGACAAAGTAGTGGTCGACGAGCCATCCATCGTGGCATTTGACCGCACAACCAACAAAGTGATCGCCATTGGGAGACAGGCGATGCAGATGGAGGGTAAGACCCACGAAAATATACGCACGGTGCGCCCGCTGAAGGACGGTGTAATTGCCGACTTTAACGCTGCCGAGCACATGATACGCGGTATGATCAAGATGATCAACAAAGGCAAGGGCTGGTTTTTCCCGTCGTTGCGAATGGTGATCTGCATACCGTCTGGTATCACCGAGGTTGAGAAACGTGCGGTGCGCGACTCTGCCGAGATTGCTGGTGCAAAAGAAGTGTATTTGATCCACGAACCTATGGCTGCTGCGGTAGGTATCGGTATCGACGTTGAAGAGCCGATGGGTAACATGATCATCGATATCGGTGGTGGTACTACCGAAATTGCGGTTATCGCTTTGTCAGGTATCGTGTGCGACCAGTCAATTCGTGTTGCAGGTGATAACTTCGACTCAGATATCGTTCAATACATTCGCCGTCAGCATAACATTATGATCGGCGACCGTACTGCTGAAAAGATTAAGATTGAAGTTGGTTCGGCATTGCCTGAACTTGCCGATCCACCATCAGATTTTGCAGTTCAGGGCCGTGACCTGATGACCGGCGTTCCAAAACAAATCATGGTTTCTTATACCGAGATTGCGCATTGTCTGGATAAATCTATCTCTAAAATAGAAGAAGCAATATTGAAGGCATTGGAAATTACGCCACCTGAGCTTTCTGCTGATATTTACCAGACCGGGATTTATCTGACGGGCGGTGGTGCATTGCTTCGCGGTTTGGACAAACGTGTGGCAGCAAAAACCAAACTGCCAGTTCACGTAGCCGAAGATCCATTACGTGCAGTTGTTCGCGGAACCGGAACCGCATTAAAAAATATAGGGAACTTTAAATTCTTAATGCAGTAATTTAGATTTGAGATGTTAGATATGAGATTTGAGACTGATTAGCTTATATTTAACATAGCGACAGTTTCGAAAGATATCTCACATCTCAAATCTCATATCTCAAATCTGATCTAAACAATGCGTAACCTCCTGATATTTATCAATAAGTACAACGCATTTTTTCTGTTTATTATCTTCGAGATAAGTTCTCTTGTTATCTATATCAAATTCAATTCTTTTCAGAAGGCTTCTTTTATCAATTCAACTAACAAAGTAACCGGCACCTTATATGCCCAGGTTAATGAATTGTATAGCTACCTGTCGCTGCGTGAGGTAAATGATAGTTTAGCCAAAGAAAATGCCCGTTTACGGGGACAGCTGAAGTCTTCTTTTTATATCGACAGTGTAAATAAAAAGCAGGTTAAGGATACCATATACAAGCAACAGTATACCTACATTGAAGCCAAAGTGATCAATAACTCCACCAATAGAAGTAATAATTATATCACTATCAATCGCGGAAGTTTACAAGGCGTAGGAAAGGGTATGGGGGTGATCTGTAGTTCGGGTATCGTAGGTAAGGTGGTGTTTGTTGGTCCGCATATGTCTATCGTGCAATCGCTATTACATAAGGACTCAAGGTTTAGCGCTATGCTGTCCAAGAATAAGGAAATTGGGTACATCGAGTGGAGTGATGATCTCGATCCGCATAAAGGATATCTGAAGGATGTATCTAATAACGCACAGCCGCATGTTGGCGAAGAAGTGGTAACTTCCGAGTTCTCGCTTTTCCCGGCAGGTATACCTATCGGAAAAGTGAGTAACCTGCGTACTAAAACCGGCGGTTTTGCATTAAATATGGAGGTGAAGCTTGCAGTAGATTATGGCAAGCTGCAATATGTGGACGTAGTTGTAAATAAATTTGCTGAAGAGCAGGCGGGACTGGAGGCGCAGCAAAAGAAAGATGAGTAGGGTTTTATTGATCAACTTTTTGCGGTTCATATCGCTGATCTTTTTGCAGGTGTTTTTGCTGAAGAACATCACCCTGTATAACCTGTCTACGCCTTACCTGTACATCATGTTCATCCTGCTGCTGCCGTTTGAAACTCCTAATGTATTGCTTTTTGCCCTGTCATTCCTGATGGGGATTATCATCGACGCATTTTACGATACGCCGGGCCTGCATGCTGCATCCTGCGTTTTACTGGCATTTGTCAGAATATTATTTATCAGTATCACCGTCCAGAAAGAGGGTTTTGATAACGAACCCGAGCCAACCCTGAGCGTAATGGGTACCCGCTGGTTTTTTACCTATGCCCTGATACTGACCCTGGCCCATCACTTTTTTCTGTTCAACCTGGAAGTTTTTCGCTTATCCGAGATACCGTTTACACTAAGCCGCTTTGTATTGAGTTCTATTTTTACGGTATTTTTGATGCTGCTGACAGGGTTTTTATTTTACAGAAAGAGGGAACGCTAAATGAATAGTTTTTTTGAGCGGCGCTACATAATTGCAGGTGTTTTTATTACGCTTATCCTTATTCTTCTTGCCCGGTTATTCTATATCCAGATCATTGACGACCGATATTTGTTATACGCTCAAAGCAACGTGCTGCGTAAGGTTTATAAAAACCCCGCGCGCGGCCCTATCCTCGACCGAAACAAAAAAATACTAGTACAAAACGAAGCCTTTTACGATATCATGGTAACGCCCAACCTGGTGAAGCCTTTTGATACCGCATCGTTTTGCAAATTATTAGGTATAGACACTGCCGAATTTCATAAACGGTTTGAAAAGGCTATAAAATACTCGCCGCGTTTGCAGTCTGTTTTTGAAAAGCAATTATCGGCGCAGGCATTTGCCGCTATACAGGAGCGTTTGTCCGAATTTCCTGGGTTTGATTCATCGCCACGTTACCTGCGTACTTATCCTGATTCTGTGGCAGCGCAGTTTTTAGGTTACATTAGTGAGGTAACCGATAAGGACATCAAGAAATCTGGCGGGTACTATCACCCCGGTGACTTTATTGGCGTAACCGGTGTTGAACGTTCATACGAAGACGTATTGCGTGGCCGTCGTGGGGTAGAAAACGACTTGGTCGATTCGCGCAGCAGGTTTAAAGGACATTATGCTAATGGTGCCTATGATACTGCACAGGTAGCGGGTCAGCGGTTGATCTCATCTCTTGATCTTCGAATACAAAAGCTTGGCGAACAGCTGATGATGAATAAAGTAGGCAGTATCGTCGCTATTGAACCTTCCACCGGCGAGATACTTTGTTATGTAAGCAGCCCTACTTATAATCCAAATTTGTTGGTTGGACACGAAAGAGGTAACAATGCGGCAGAGCTTTACAAAGATCCCTATAAACCACTTTTCGTTCGTCCAATACAAGCTACTTACCCGCCGGGATCGTCATTTAAGCCATTAAGTGCTTTAATTGCCATGCAGGAGGGTATTATTACGCCGCAAACAACTTATAACTGCCCCGGGTATTATTGGTCAGGCAATCACAGAGTGAATTGTTTCCATGGCGAAGTCCACGGTGTGGTGAACCTGGCAAGCGCGGTAGCTGAATCATGCAATGGTTATTTTTCGTGGGTGTTTGACAGATTAATGAATTACTATGGGGCCAAACAGACGGCATCGACCTTTACAAATTGGAGAGGTAATGTAGCAAAGTTTGGGTTAGGCTCACGGTTAGGTTTGGACATGCCAAGCGAAGGAAAAGGTAACCTGCCTACTGCTGCTCATTATGATAAAATATATCATACCGGAGGCTGGCGTTCAAGTACTGTAGTGTCTTTGGCGATAGGGCAGGGCGAGTTATTGGCAACACCGTTACAGTTGGCTAATATTGAGGCCACCATCGCCAATCATGGATTTTATTATAAACCGCACCTTATTAAAGGAATTGGCGATAAGGAAATCATCAAGCCAGAATACCGGGTTAAAAACTATGTAGGTATCGATTCGCAATATTTTGAGCCGGTTATCAATGGTATGCAGGCGGTAGTTGATCGGGGTACAGCGGCCGGTTCAAGAATACCTGGTATCGTGATGTGCGGTAAAACAGGTACTGCACAAAATAATCACGGTGAAGACCATTCCGTATTTGTAGCCTATGCTCCAAGAGAAAATCCTAAAATCGCAATAGCTGTAATAGTAGAAAACTCGGGTCAAGGTGCAACATGGGCGGCACCAATTGCCAGTTTTATTGTCGAGAAGTATTTGAGGGACAGTATAACCTCTCGCCCTAACGGCATCACTCCGGACTACATCATGAAGGCCAACCGCTTACCTGCGCTCGAAAATTACTACCAGGGGCCAAAGTTGAAGCTACCGAGTAAAGACACAGCGAAACATAAGGCTGATAGCGCCGATAAGAAAGCTGCAACTGGAGCAGGCCGGAAAAAGAATAAGAACAAATATGCAACGGCAGCTTACCAGTTGGAAAGGAGGGATGATGAGGAGCAGAGGTAGCTATCAGCAACAGCAACAACGCGGATTCTTTTTTAACGTCGATTGGGCGATTGTATTCGTTTATCTGGCATTGTGTACTATCGGCTTGCTGAACATCCACTCAGCTATGTATGATGAAAAGCATCCATCGTTTTTCGATCTGAGTACCGACTACGGCAAGCAGTTTATTTATATTATAGTAGGCAGTGTGGTGGCAATATTTATTTTGCTGTTAGAGAGCCGGTTTTTTAGTGCGCTTGCCCCGGTATTTTATGGAATAACAGTCGTGCTGCTCATGCTGGTGCTTGTTGTAGGTCGAAATGTGGGTGGTAACCAGGCATGGATATCTCTTGGGGGCGGATTCAGGCTACAGCCATCCGAATTAGCTAAGCTGACGACATGTTTATTATTAGCGAGGTATTTAAACGGAACTAATATCCGCATAACAGATCCTAAATCGTTCATGATCTCGCTGGCGATAATTGGGTTCCCCATGCTTTTGATCATGCTGCAACCGGATGCAGGATCAACCCTGGTGTTCAGCTCATTGATATTTGTATTGTACCGCGAAGGACTTTCACCTTATTTTCTAATATTGGAGGGATTGTTTATTACGCTATTTGTGCTCACTTTAAAGGTTAATAATATAGCCTATATCATTGGTGCGCTTTTGGCAATTGGGATAATCATTCTGCTTCTTTTCAGGCGAAACAGGAAATTAATGCCTATTATATTGGCCGGGCTTGGTATTTGTATCGCATTTGTACTCAGCGTCAACTTTATTTACAGCAAAGTTTTAAAGCCTCACCAAAAAGTACGCATTGATATTGTATTAGGCATCACTACCGATATAAAAGGCAAAGGCTACAATGTGAACCAGTCGAAAATTGCAATCGGATCGGGTAAGCTTTGGGGTCGGGGATATATGCAGGGTACACAAACCAAATACTCATTTGTACCTGAGCAGGGAACCGATTTTATCTTTTGTACCGTAGGCGAAGAATGGGGCTTTGCCGGTGCAACTGTTGTACTGGGTTTATACTTGTTTTTGTTATTGCGTATTATAAGGATTGCCGAGCGGCAGCGATCGACATTTACCCGTGTATATGCTTATGGGATAGCTTCGGTTATCTTCTTCCACGTCATCATCAATATCGGGATGACGATAGGCATCGTACCATCTATCGGCATCCCATTGCCGCTCATCAGCTATGGTGGCTCTTCATTGCTCAGCTTTACCATTATGCTGTTTATACTGGTAAAACTCGATTCAAATAGGATGGGGATTGTTTAGAAGAAGTAGCAGTTCTACTCGCGTCATTGCGAACGAAGCAATCTCCAAACTATGCAAATCAAGAAAACGAGAATTTCTTAGTGGACGTTCACCAAAATATTCTTGGGCATTGAATGTCCTATGTAGAGATTGCTTCGTTCCTCGCAATGACGGTTTGGAACTATCTGCTCAAGAATACCTTCTCCTCAGCAAAGCATAAAACTTTTCTGTAGTAGCCGGCTTGGCATCCCAATTATTCTTAGCTGCATAGCTTGTTTTTAGGAAATTTTCCGCCTCATCAAACGAGGTAAAGCGGTTTAGAATATCCAATGCTTCGCTGTATGCCAGGTTATAACCATTAAACAAATCTTTTATATAAAGCAGTTTATCATTCAATGTAATGGCCTGTTTTAAGTCGCTGATAGGTTGTGCAGTGGTATGTCCTGTATTCCTGGAAGCATTGGCATTAATTTGTGCTGATATGCGCTGATTGATCGTCAGCATTCCCTCTTTCTCATCTACATCTACCTGTGGATTTAGTGGCTCTTTAATCACCGGCGCAGGGTTTGCTTCAACTTTTGGCGATTCCGCTTTCGGTATTGCAGGTATGTGGTGGATTGGATGACTCATTTTATCCGGTTCTGGTTCCTCATCATTCTCTTCAATGTGTGGTATATCTTCCAGCTTAAGCTCATGCTTTATCATCGGCGGCTCGTCCTGCCTTACATAAGAATAATCAGTGCCTGTATCATCACCCCTCAGATCGATATGCGGAACCGGGACGTCAATTTTGGGCTTTTCAGCAATCGCAGGAACTTCCTTTTTTTCTTCTTTTACCGGTTCTATCTCAACAAGGGGGGGCGGGGCCTGTTGCACTACCGGTTCAAAAAAGCGGGGTTCCGGAGCCGGTAATTGTTTTGGAGGCTCAGGTTTGTTTAAATTAAGCTTACGTAAAACTTCGGAGTGATCGGCCAAAAAATGAGCGTTGGCTACAAACAATTCAAGCTCAAGATCATTCAGTTCACTTTCGTTTTCGGTCAGGTAATGGTATTGGTCGTTCAGCTCCTTCAGAATAGTGCCTATCTTTTTAAAAACTTCCTGTTGCTTCATGGCGATATATGCAAATGCTTCTCAAAAATAACATTTAATTATGATATTTGCCCGCTATAAGGAGTTTGTAATGCTGTATAGCGAAGAAGTTTTTAAGCGCAAAAGTGAATTAGGCGGCAGTATCGAAGTAATTTGCGGATCGATGTTTTCGGGTAAAACCGAGGAACTGATACGCAGGTTGCGCCGCGCACAAATAGCCCGGTTGAAAGTGGAAATATTTAAACCCCGCACCGATAACCGCTTTCATGAATCCGACGTTGTATCGCATGACGCTAATTCCATTCCCTCAACACCCGTTGACACCTCATCAGCCATATTGCTATTAGGCAGCGATATACAAGTAGTAGGCATCGACGAGGCCCAGTTTTTTGATGAAGAACTACCCAACGTCTGCAACATCCTCGCCAATCGAGGCGTTCGCGTGATTGTCGCCGGGCTGGATATGAATTTCAAAGGCAAGCCCTTCGGGCCCATGCCCGCCCTCATGGCCATAGCCGAGTCAGTTACCAAAGTGCACGCCGTATGCGTTAAATGCGGCAACCCGGCAGTGTATTCTTACCGCTTAGTGTCTAACTCCGACACAGTTCTTTTGGGCGAAAAAGAAAGTTATGAGCCGAGATGCAGGGTGTGCTATAATTTAGTTGACTGAGTTGGATTAAGTTGATTGGGTATGTTGGGTCTCGTTTAAAAACTAATACCAATTAATTTTTTTTAAAATTATGACGTAAAAAATACCAATCGGTATAATATTATATCTAATATTGCATTGCATTTCAGGATAAATATTTAGTCTTCCGATGCAATTAAAAGAATTGCCATGCCTTAAAATATACCAATTGGTATAAAATATGAATGAGTTTAAAAAGAAATTGCTGATAGTTACTGTAATCGCCGCTGCGATTATGGAACTGATTGATACCTCGATAGTGAATGTTGCCCTTAATTATATGAGCGGCAACCTGGGGTCAACACTCGAAGACACAGCCTGGGTAATTACTTCCTATGCCATAGCCAACGTAATCATTATCCCCATGACCAGCTTTCTGACCAATGTTTTGGGTCGCTGTGTCTACTATATTGGATCCATTATCCTGTTTGTATTCTGTTCCTTTATGTGCGGACAGGCAGGCAATATCTGGGTGCTGGTATTCTTCCGCTTTTTACAGGGGCTTGGCGGCGGTGCTTTGTTATCGGTATCAGCAGCTGTGGTTTATGAAATGTTTCCTAAGGAAAAAATTGCTACTGCCAGCGCATTATTCGGTATTGGCGTGTTCATTGGTCCAACCATTGGCCCTACGCTGGGCGGTTTTATTACCGAAAACTACTCATGGCCCTGGATATTTTACATTAATGTGCCAATAGGTATTGCAGCTATCATATCTTGTTATTTTTTATTGCCCGAAGCACCTACCCAAAGCCACAGCAGCAATGGTAACCATAAACCCAAGATTGACTGGCCTGGCATTTTCCTTTTAACCATTGGTATAGGAAGTTTGCAAACCGTATTGGAACGCGGCCAAACTGATGACTGGTTCTCTGCCGGTTATATTCTCGTATTATCTATCACAGCCGCTATTGCCCTTACAGCTTTTGTACTGTGGGAACTTCGTGTATCTAATCCGGTAGTCAATCTGCGGGTATTAAAAAGTAAGCAGCTTTTTATTGCCGCCATACTTACGTTTGTTAGCGGCCTCGGCTTATTTACCACTATCTACCTTACACCGGTGTTTGCCCAGCGTTTGTTGGGATTTACTCCCACACAAACCGGTTTATTATTATTGCCCGGCTCCATCGCAGCCCTGGTAGCGCTGGTCCTGACAGGTAGGTTATTGCAAAAAGGGGTATCTCCGGCAATAATAGTAGCCGTTGGATACCTGCTGTTTATCTACTTTAACTGGGCAATGGGGCATATGAGCCTGGATACCTCTGCAAAAGGTATCAGTTTGATACTGATTACCCGTGCATTGGGAATAGCTCTGCTGACTGTGCCTTTAAGCTCTTTGGCTGTATCATCTTTGAAAGCAGCTGATATCCCGCAGGGAACAGCTCTAAATAATATGATGCGCCAGTTAGGAGGATCGTTTGGTATCAGTATCGTCAACACCTATTCAGCACGGCGTACGGAACTCCACCGAACCGATTTGCTGGCAAATATTACCGACATCAACCCACAGGTACATGACAGAGTAATGCGCTTTACCAGTTATTTTCTCGATAAGGGCAAAACCCTGCTGGATGCCAAACAAATGGCCATAAAAGCGATAGATGTTGCCGTAGTAAAGCAATCTACTTTACTCAGTTACCTCGATTCTTACTTACTGATAGGATTACTGTTCGCCGTTACATTACCTCTACTGTTATTCGTTATCGGCCGCAAAAAAGGTAAAACAGCTAATGTGATCGTGTCGGATCATTGATGGGTTGGTTAAGTAGTTGATTATGTTGATTGGTTGATTAAATTATTCCAATCAGAAATTTAACCACTTAACACAATCAACTACTTAACTATTTAACAAAAGACTTAATTCTAAATATAAAAACAAAATGAAAACAACAAACAACACTATACTGATAACCGGAGGAAGCGCTGGCATCGGGTTCGAGATGGCTAAATTATTCTCTGAAGCAGGTAACCAGGTAATTATTACCGGGCGTAACAAAGAACGTATGGACAAAGCCATCGCCAAACTAAAAAACACAACTGATATTGTAAGCGATGTAACCAACGCCGAGGATGTAGACAAACTGGTAGCTCAGTTGCAAAAGGATTATCCTAATTTGAATGTGGTGATCAATAATGCAGGCAGCGCCCAAGTATACAATATGATTGAGCCATGCATAAATGCATTTGAAAAAGCAAGTGAAGAAATGCTGACTAACTATCTGTCTATCATTCGCCTGAATGAAAAATTGCTTCCATTGCTTAAGCAACAGTCAGAGGCTGCAATTGTGAATGTGTCTTCGATAGTAGCCTTTGCCGGCAGGGCCAGTACATTGCCAACTTACGCTGCAAGTAAAGCTGCTTTACACTCTTACACCAACAGCCTGCGCATTATGCTGGAAAATGGTCCGATAAAAGTATTTGAATTAATGCCTCCACTTGTTGATACCGAATTTTCTGCCATTATTGGCGGTGCAAATGGTATCCCACCAAAACAAGTTGCTGATGATCTGATTACAGCTATGCAAAAAGATGAATACGAAATACACGTAGGCCAAACTGCCGACATATTTAATAACTTCTTCCCTTTATCGCAAAAAGCAGTACTGGCATTTAATGGCAAATTATAATTGAGTGATTGATAATTTCCTTTGGGCTTGTTTCAGTAATGGAGCAGGCTTTTTTTGTTGTCTGAACCTGAATTTCTCGAATTATAGAGTTGCCTGAATTCTATTAATTTTTTAATTCTGAAAATTCTGGTTCAGACACTCCCCTGTTCAAAAATGAACGCCCCGCTGTATCGTAACCGAACAGGTTAATAGTGGTTTAACTGAAAAGTATATTGATAATCAATTGAATGCAATATGGCATCCACTTTGGTAAGCTTTTGAACAGTTTCATCATCATAAGTAGCCTGTCATGTTCAAGAACTATTTAACCACCGCCATTCGCAGCCTTAAAAGGTATAAGTTATTCACTTCACTCAATGTTTTTGGATTAGCATCGGGCATGGCCTGTAGTATTTTGATCTTACTTTGGGTTCAGGACGAACGCAGTTATGATCAATTTAATGAGCACGCCTCACAATTATACCGCTTGACAGACAATGTATCTGGTACTGATGCTGCCGTAACTCCTCTGCCAGTTGCCGAGGTCTTAAAGCGGCAATTGCCGGCAGTAAAAAACTATGCGCGACTAGTTGCCTTGCATTCAATGGTTACTATTGATAAGCGCAAATTTGATGAGAAGAGTATCTTTTATGCCGACCCTTCTTTTCTGCAAATGTTTAGCTATCCGTTATTGCAGGGCGATAAAGCAACTGTTCTTTCGCGCCCTGATGCTGCTGTGATAACTGCCGATATGGCTAAGAAATACTTTGGCGACGCAAATGCAGTTGGAAAAGTAATTCATATCGACGATGATATTACGCCTCATAATTACGTAGTTACCGGAGTTTTAAAAGACATCCCGCATAATTCGCATTTGAAGTTTGGTATGCTGTTACCGTTAATCACTTACGAAAAAACCAGCAATTACCATATGAATGCACCACAAGAATGGGGTAATTACCTGGTATACACTTACCTGCAAATGGACGAGCAATTTAAACCGACGGCAGCAAATATCAGTTCTTTCGAGAAGCAGATCGATCAGTTTCATGCAGCTAACGACCCCACCCATACCAGGACAGAATATACCATGCAGTCATTAACCGATATCCATTTACACTCACATTATTTGCTTGATGTGGATGGACAAGGTAATGCGCAGTATGCCAATATATTTTCCATTGTGGCCATCTTTATCCTCGTAATTGCCTGCATCAACTTTATGAATTTATCAACTGCCCTTGCCGGGCAACGCGCAAAAGAGGTTGGTTTGCGCAAAACTATCGGCGCGTTACGCTTTCAACTAATCATTCAGTTTTTGGGTGAGTCGCTATTGGTAGCATTCATATCACTAGTTATTGGTGTGGCTATTGCATGGTTATTATTGCCCTTGTTCAATGACCTGTCATCCAAAAACATTACCGTTAACTTATTGGATGCAAAAATTATAGGCAGCTTATTAGGCATAGCCGTCTTGGTGGGTTTAATATCGGGCAGTTACCCGGCGTTTTTCCTGTCGTCCTTTAATCCTGCTAAAGTGTTAAAAGGTATGAAGATCATAGGCGGACAAAAAGCATTTCTCCGTAACGGTTTGGTTGTTCTGCAGTTCGCTATCTCCGTTATCCTGATGGTGAGTACGCTGGTAGTAAATAATCAGCTTAAATTTATCCAGAACCGTGACATGGGCTATGATAAAGAGAACCTGATGTATATCCAGATGCCACAGGTTGGCGATTTGCAAAATAATTATGCAGCGCTAAAAACAGCCCTTAGCCAAAATGCTGCAATAAAAAATTATACGCTGATAGAGCATTTACCAACCGACCTGACCACCGGCACTACCGATGTGCAATGGAGCGGCAAGGACCCTAATCTGCAAACCATATTCCCGCATATTGGCGCTGATGGTAACTTTATAAAGACATTCGGTATGCATATTATAGCAGGCAGGACATTTGATGATAATTCAAATGTTGACAAATCAAATTATGTTGTGAACGAGACAGCTCTGAAAGTAATGGGTATGACACCGGCTACAGCTGTTGGTAAAAAAATTACCATGAATGGCAATCCAGGTGAGATCATCGGGGTAGTAAAAGACTTTAATTTTAAACCCGTACAGCAGGGCATCCAGCCATTAATATTACGATACACCAAACAAGGCGGCTTTGCTGTAGTGCGCACCAGTCCTGCCAATATGCAGCAGGTAATCGCCAGTCTGAAAGGTGTTTTCCAAAGCGTTTACAAGGACTATCCGTTTTCATATGGCTTTGTCGACCAGGACCTTTCCAAACTTTATATTGCCGAACAACGGATGGGCAAACTGTTCAATGTGTTTTCGGTGGTGTCTATCATTATTTCTTGTCTTGGCTTGTTCGGACTGGCAACTTTTGCAACACAACGACGGATAAAAGAAATCGGTGTACGTCGTGTACTGGGGGCCAGCGCTGGGGGTATAGTAGGCATGCTGGCAAAAGACTTTGTAAAACTGGTTTTTGCCGCCTTATTAGTAGCCTTCCCCTTAGCCTGGTGGATGATGAACAAGTGGCTGGATAACTATGTATACCGCATTCATATCAGTTGGTGGATATTCGCTCTGGCGGGTGTGATGGCATTGGTAATTGCCTTCCTGACTATCAGCTATCAATCAGTAAAAGCAGCTTTAGCAAACCCAGTAAAGAGCTTAAGAACCGAGTAGAGCAGTTTGCAGTTAGCAGCTTTCGACTGGACAACAATCAGCAAATCCGCAAGCTACCGTTTTATTTTTGCCGAATCTGCTGAGGCTAGTTCGTTTGCTGCTTTCAGTTGAACGGATTTTAGGAAGGCAGTATCTTTTTTCATTCCTTCTTTAACTTCTGCTACCGTTTTTACCTGGGTTGTTGGTGTGGCTATGGAGTTGTTGTATACAAAAATAGCAGCCATAGTATCCATGGTGCCTTTTTTTACGGAATCCAGAATATCCTTTACCCGCTGGACATTCTTAGAAGCATTTTTGTACTCGTCGCTTTGGAGTGCATTGCGCAAATAGTCGGCCCTTGATTTTGGCGCTTTGGATTTTTCTGCGTTTTGGTTGCATGAAAATAGCAAGGGTATCAGCAAAAGATAAAGTGATCTTTTCATCGGATTGGAGCTTATTCTCTAATTTACAATTATTTATAATTGAAAATTAAAGAGAAGTGCGGATAACCAAAACTTTTACTGTTGCTAACGCCAACTCAGAACTGCAAACTGATCACTTTCCAATCGTAAAAAACATCGCCACTGCAGCAGCTCCCATAGCTACAAAAGTGGTCCAGAGCAGGGAGGTGGATAATGCTCCACTTTTATGTTCACCCATAATTTTTTCGTTTTTAGCGACCCGAAGGATAAGATAGAGAAGAGGCACAGCAGCTACGCCATTCAGTACTGCAGCATAAACCAACGCTTTTACCGGGTCTATGCCGACAAAGTTGATGATAAGGCCGATGACTGTCGCTACCGTTATCACCCCATAAAAGCCGCGCGCCTGCTTAGGTTTGTAATTCAAACTGGCATTCCAGTTAAAGGCTTCGGAAACAGCGTAAGCAGCTGAACCGGATAATACGGGTACAGCAAGGAACCCTAAACCAATAATCCCTACAGAGAAAATAAGCTTTGCCCAAAAGCCAGAATTCGGGAACGAATGTACGAGTGGTTCCAGCGCTTTTGCTGCATCAGCAGCCGTTTTAACATCCTTGACACCACTTTGATGCAGTACTGTAGCGCCCACAAGCAAAATACACCAGGTGGTGATCTCGGATACGATCATCCCAATATTATTATCCAGCCTCATCCGGTGAATCATGTTTCCGGTGACCACGCGTTTACCACTATTATTGCCGTACCCATTCCTTTTTTCTTCCTGTTCTTCAACAACCTGTGATGCTTCCCAAAAGAACATGTAAGGCGAAATAGTGGTACCAAGAACCCCTGTTATTATAAACAGAAATCCAAAATTGAACTCAATAGTAGGTACAATTGTAGACTTAAATACTGTTCCCCATGGTTGATGCACGATAAATGCAGTGATAGGATAGGCAAGTAATGCCAATGCAAGCCATTTAAGTATTTTGGAGTAGGTTTTATAATTGGTAAAAATTTCAAGTGCAAGGATGATAGCCGTAATAGCCAGTGTAAGTATCACGAAATGCACAGGTATCAATAATCTTGCTGCTTCGGCCATAGCGCCAATATCTGCACCAATATTGATGGTGTTTGCTATTACTACAAGACCCACCACAAGATATAATACCGTTTTGCTGTAATTTTCCTTTACTACCGCAGCAATTCCTTTGCCGGTTACTAACCCGATCCTTGCGCAACTTTCCTGTACAGCCATCATAAAGGGCAGCATATATAGTGCAGTCCATAATTGACCGTAACCAAACTGTGCGCCGGTTTGGGAATAAGTAGCAATGCCAGACGGGTCATCATCGGCGGCACCGGTGGTAAGGCCTGGCCCAAGCAGGGTTAAAAATCTTAAAAATCTGTTTTTTCTGAGTTTAGTAAAGGTTTTTGGCTGCATATGTATATTTAACGGATTAAGGTTAATTGTATTAAGACTTTAGTATCACTATAAAAATACGATTGTTTTTCGCTTCGGCAGGTAATATTATGTTATTCTACAGGCAACCCGTAGCTTTGTTTTAAGGTAATGATAAAGAGCATCACGCATGTCATCTCAAATCATAGAAGCTGAGCAAAAGCTGGCCGACCTGTTACCTGAAAAAAGGCTTGAGGGTAGTCCGACTGCTGCTTTAATAGCCGCTGCAAAATTGTGGTCGGAGACAGTTTGGGAATACGCATTATCTGTTGGGCCAATGCCTTTAACCAACGATCAGTTGATACAAGGTAAGTTACTGGCGAAAAATCCAATATACATTTGCGGGGTGCATCGCAGCGGAACCACGCTGGTGAAAGACATATTGGAAGGACATCCTGACCTGGTTGTACTACCGTCTGAAGGCACGTGGTATACCAACCTGGAATACAAGCTGAGTTTGTTGCCAAAAGATGCATGGATCGTTTTTTTAGCAAAGGAATGGCTGCGCCGATTGGCAAATCCCATCAATCAGCCTCCTTATTGGTTAGCCGGACGAAGTGCTGTTGACAGTTCACCTTATGTTGATTTTGCCCGGTACCTGATGGCCTGGTGGGGGCATGTTAAAAGAGATAATGACCAGTGGCCGCATATTGCTCTGGTGCTTGCATGGGCCTCATGCACTAACAAGCTGAGCGCGAGGTATTGGGTAGATAAGACCCCGGTAAACGAGCGCTACCTTGCACGGATAAGGGACTCTGTGCCTCATGCTAAAATTATTCATGTTGTCCGTCATCCTTTAGCTACCCTTACCTCGCGTAAAAAAATGGAGCCTTCGGTAAGCTTCAGGCATGCTCTTGCCGATCTTAAAGTTTCTTTTAGCGTTGCTGCAAAACAGTCCGCTTTAAATTACTCGCATTATATGCAGGTGCACTATGAGGAACTTTGTGAAGAACCTGAGCTGATTACTACGGAGATTGCATCCTTCCTTGGTATTCCAATGTCGGCTGCATTAAATCAGCCTACCGTAGCCGGGATACCTGTACAGGCTAATAGCTCCTTTATTAAAGAGCCTGTAGCCGGTGAGGTCATCAAAACGACAGAACATCAGCAGCAGGATTTATTAAGCGTAGCTGAGAAAGATTTAATAGCTGCTTATATCGGCAGCTTATCGGCTAAATTAAAATACCCTTTGCACCGGGTCGGCTTTATTCGTGGATTGTATTTAAGGATTCGATACAGGTTATTGCGCTAATACTTATTCAAATTTCTTATTGTCAGTCAACCCTTTCCAGTTATCCGACCGGAATGCAGCAACCGGAAATCCTTCTTTGCTGAACAGGTTGGCATCGATAGGAGAATCGGTCCATGCATAGCGTACGGCAACCGGTTGCTTTACCTGGTCGCACCATACTTTTACTTTGTTACCATCAACAACCGTGGCCTGTGCATAATAAAACTTATGATCGGCACCTGCCAATTCAAAGCCTTTAACATAGCCGTATTTATCTTTTGCGATCAGTCCATCGCCGGCATAGTTGAATTTGACCTCAGCATAACCATCCTTAAAATCAGCTGAGTTGTATTGCGGACTTTCATAAAAACCCGTTTTACCATAAGTAAGCGTTAACGCTTTTGCTGCCAATCTAAAACCAACATCGGCCTTGTCTTTCGGGTGCACATCATATGGATTGCCTATATCGGTGGTAATAGCCATACCTGTTTTCGGCAGTTTCAGGGTCATGGTTTGTGCTTCGCGTAATTCTGCCCATTCGCTCCCTTTATCGCTTCCCTGGAAACCACCAAAGGAGGATAACTGCACAAAATAGAATGGAAATTCGCGCTTCCACTCATCGCGCCAGTTGGTGATCATCAGCGGGAACGAAGTACGATATTGAAAGGCCCTGCCCACGTTAGCCTCGCCCTGGTACCACAAAGCGCCCGCCATAGCATAAGGAATAAGTGGATGGATCATGGCATTATACAACACATATCCCGTATTATTTGGTAGATAATTGAAATGGTAAGGCTTATTCAGATTGGGCATGTTGTGCCAGTTATTGTCGGCAAGATTTACCGAGGTATCCGGGAAACTGACATACAGATCATTACCCTGTCCCATCAACCCCACGCCAAACCACGAAGGATTTTTTTGTTCCGATTTAAGGTTAATGAGCAGCACATTATCGCCTCCTTTCCATGTCCCGGCAGGAAGATCAAGCTGAAAATTGGCTGGGAGTGGACCATTATTAATCAGCTTGCCATTAATATAAATACTCATATCGGCATCCGACTGGCCTAAACGCAAAATTGATTTACGGTTGGCGTATATATCTTCCAATTTAATGGTACGCTCCATAAACCCTTCGCCGCGATAAGAATAAAGTTTGTTTTGCCATTCCCATGAGCCGGGAGCATAACCTTTTGGCCATGCATCGAAGAATGTTGCAGGCTCAGCAGCCAGTCGTTCAGCAGTTAAATTAGCAATATCGGGTTTGTAATAAGCATCCCGTAATTGTTTATCGAGTCTTTTATTTAAGCCGTCCCAGTCAGTTGGCAGACTCTTTGTTGCACCTGCCAATTCCGGGGAATTTAGCATAGCATCTTTACTTATCCAGCTTTCAACCTGGGTGCCGCCCCAACTGCTGTTTACCAATCCTACAGCTACATGCAATTCCTGTGAAATCTTTTTGGCGAAAAAGTAGCCAACAGCAGTAAAATCGCCAATGGTGTTGGTATCTGCTTTCATCCATTGTCCACCGGAAATATCCTTTTCAGGGTCAAGACTCATTTTATTAGGTACCTTAAAATGACGGATGTTCATTTGAGCGGCGGTCTTCAATTCAGAACGATAGCCAAGCGCATTTCTCAAGGCAAATTCCATGTTAGATTGGCCTGAGCAAAGCCATACTTCGCCGATCATAATATCGCTGTATGTTATTTTTGATTTGCCGGAAGTAACCGTCATTACATAAGGTCCTCCGGCTTCCATTGGTTTAAAGGCGACCTTCCAGTTTCCCTGTGCATCGGTTTTTGTGCTTACTTTCTTTCCGTTCAGGCTCACATTCACTTTTGAGTCCTTGTCAGACCAGCCCCAAACAGGTATATCCTGGTTGCGCTGCAAAACCATATGGTCGCCAAAAATATGGGCTGTGCTTAACTGGGCCTGGCTTTGTAAAAAGAAAAAAGAGAGGATTAAAGCAATACAAAAAGTTCTCATACAGATTTATTGGATAACGATGCCAATATAGTACGGATTGCTCTAAATGTAAAACGGTATGACATTTTTGAACAAGTATGTTACATGAAGCCTCACCCCGGCCCTCTCCAAGGGAGAGGGAGTTAAAAAAGTCCTCTCCCTTGGAGAGGATTTAGGTGAGGCTATCTATTTTTTTCTGAATAGCCTGCTTATCAGTTTGGGTTCGGGCAAGAGCCAATGCATTTTGAAAATGCTCACGTGCAATATGGTTATCAATACTGGTATAAAGCTCACCCAGCAAAGCATAATAGAAATGATTATTGATAAGTTTTAATTTTTCAGCCTCAATTATGGCTGCTTCTTTTCCTATAGTTTTTGAAAGTGCGTAGGTGCGGTTTAATGCGGCAACGGGTGAGTATTCTATCTGTAGTAATTGGTTATAAAGCTGTAATATGCTTTCCCATTTCTCTTGTGTATCGGCCTTTTGAGTTCCCCAGTAAGCGATAGCTGCCTGGATATGGTATTTAGATAAGGTATTACCTGTAGTGGCGCAATTAAGAAAATAAGCCCCTTTGCTGATTAGTTCTGGATCCCAAAGGTTGGTGTCCTGATCATCATATAGTACCAATTCACCGTTTTGATCGATCCGCGCATCAAACCGTGACGCCTGGAAGCACATCAATGCCAACAGTGCATTTACTTCAGGTTTGCCGGTTAATTTGTTTTCAACCAGCATAGTACACAAGCGCATAGCTTCATCGCACAAATCTTTACGTATGATGGTATCCTGGCTACTGGAATAATAACCTTCATTAAATAGCAAGTATAAAGTAGTAAGCACTGTTGCAAGCCGCTCGTCTATTTCGGATGCTCCCGGGAATTCGATTTTGGAATTTTCTTCCCTCAATTTTTCTTTTGCGCGGAACAGGCGTTTGTTGATCGTTTCTTTGTTGGATAGAAAGGCATCTGCAATTTCCCCGATACCAAACCCGCAAAGGATACGGAGCGATAAACCAATCTGCGCCTCGGGCGGGATTGAGGGCTGACAAATGGCAAACATCATCTGCAATTGGCTGTCATTTATGTTTTGAGGCGACAGGTCGACCTCAGTTTCATCAGCTTCATCAGATGACCTTTTTAGCTCATCACTAACTTTACTTTCAAATACAAGGTTTCGTTGTAAATGATTTTTGGCTTTGTTTTTCGCAACAAAGTACAGCCATGCCACCGGGTTTTGAGGAATACCATTATAAGGCCAGGTTTGTGAAGCAGCCAGAAAAGTGTCAGCTGCAATGTCTTCAGCAGTCTCTATTTGGTCGAAACCAAAGCGCTTACACAGAACGGAGACGATCTTCCTGTACTCCGTTCTGAATAAGTGCGGTATCAATTCCTGCTGTTTCATGGCAAAAGCGATTAGTGCCTGCCTTCGTTTTTATGTATCCGGCGTACTTCCATGGTATTACCTTCGCCTTGCAGTACAGGGCAGCCCTTGGCAAATTCTGCAGCTTCCTCGGCTGATTCAGCTCTTACGGTAATGAAACCGCCGATGGTTTCTTTTATCTCGCCGAAAGGGCCGTCTGTTACCATTTTGTTGTGATGAACCACTTTAGCATCGGCAAACAATAAACCTGTACCGCCAACAAATTTGTTCTGCGCAGCAATACCGCCAATCCAGTCCATAGTTTGTTTCATCCAGATCTGCATTTGTTCAGGAGAAGCTATTTTGCTGCCATCCTCATGTCTCATAATTAATGCGTACTCGTCCATTTTTTTAAAATTAAAGGGTTAATGAATATATGAATTATACATCCATAACAAGTCATGTTTTGCAAATTGGACAAGGTGGAAAAATTTTTGGAATAAGGCTTATTTTCAAATTAACCGCTTTACCATTTATCTACTTCTGCTTTTAAATCATTCGCAGAAATGTATTCTCCGGCTTCAATTTCAGCATTGCCTTTTTCAAGATCTTTATGGTATTGATTAATGGTTTGTGGTTTTTCTACTTTCTGAAAATCGATCTGCATTAATTTTAGCGAATTAATTAGCCACTGCTGTTTAGAAAGGTCTTTAATTTTATCAAGATCAATAATAATTTTCATGATACTAAGTCGGAATTTTAAACCTTATTTCGGCTTATTCGCCATTGCATAATCCATCGCCTGCTGAAAAGTGGTTATCCAAATGTCTTTCTGATTTGCTTTCAAATAAGTCAGCAATTCGCGGTGAGCCTGTGCAGAAGTTGTGATATAATCCCCACCTACACCATGAAACATAATAACACCCATGCCGCCGCTTTCTTCTACTTTTTTTACAAAAGCGATGAGTTTATCAGCACTTGTACCCTCCTCCAATCCATAGGAGGGAACCAGTAATGGATCAAGGTGCTTAAAATCTGTAATCACCGCGTCAGCGTCACCGCCGATACGTGCGTATTTTATAATGCCATGTTTACGCAGCGAATCTACATAGTCTTTACCTCCAACATGCGTTTCGGTACACGGATAAGCGTAGGTACGGGGCCCTTTCCCGTCAACAGCAAATAAAAGACTATTCATCACTTCGATTTCATGGAGTATCCGGTAAACAGTGTAATGATCTGACGCAGTCGGGTTGTCTTCGGTACTCAGGCAGGGGTGGAATACGGTATGATTAGCTAATTCATGTCCTTTTTTACTGGCTTTTCGCCATTGAGGGATGGTCTGGCTGTTTATATCCCCGGTAAGGAAAAAGGTGCCTTTTAAGTGAGCAGAATCCAGTTGCGGTATAGCAACATTCAATTGCGAGTGAAGTGCATCATCATAGGTAAGCACAATTACGGCTTTTTTGTGATCGGGCCAGGTGATCTTGTCCTGCGCATGCGCGGCAAAATAGCTTAATGCAAGGAGCATCAGGGTCAGTTTTTTCATGAGATGAAATATAATTGGCAGCTAAATCTAAAAAAGAAAATTTATAAACTACCATCCGACCCTTGTGGAATGTGGGGGAGAACCTTTCGAAAATTAAATATTGTTATGGATCTCGATATTGGCAAATACCGAAGTGCCTTTTAGCACCAGCACTTTTTCTGAATTCCTGGCCCTGTATTTATTTTCGCGATAGTCGTCTATTGTGGCAAATAACTGCGAGATATCGGTTTCTACATGCCAGTCGGCAGGTACCGTTAAAGTAACTTCACCAAAAAGCTGTGAGATATTTAATACGGCCATGCCGGTCAAATCGGCGTTACTGAGGTCAACCTGCGTAGTTGCAAACATATTATTGATCTTACCACCTTTAAATTCTTTCGAGATCATCGGTTTATCTATGTTGCTAAAAACAGAGTTGATATTGATCTGGTCTTCGCTGTTCGGGATGATGGTTGATTGCAAGTTCATGGCCTTAAGAATTAAATGTAGATCAAAACTAAGGCTGTACGTCGCCGGACAAAAGTTAAATCTTGTTAAATGTTCGGGGAAGTCGGTGAACAACGGATTTTAATCGGTGAAAAATCATCTGCTAAGTCATTCACCGGTATAAAATCCAATGTTAATTATTAAAACTAGTAGTTAAATAATTTGTTAAAAAGGTTAACAATCAATCTTGAAAAACATATTATGAAAACACGGAATTTCATTTGGGCATTTGCAATCGGCGCACTTTTGTTGGGCGCATGTAAGGGCAAAGACAGTAAAGGCGCAGCTGATAGCGCTAACCAGGCAAAAGACACTATGCAAACAAGCGTTAGCGATTCGGGTAAAGCAGCTACGCCTGCAATTAAGGTAGATGAAAGCGATGCTAAATTCGCCACTGAGGCAGCAAACGGCGGTATGGCCGAAGTGGTGCTTGGCAAACTGGCATCAGAAAAGGCCACAAATCAAAAAGTAAAAGATTTTGGAACCATGATGGTGACAGACCATTCTAAGGCTAACGATGAGTTAAAGGCCCTGGCTCAGAAATTAAATATTACCTTGCCTGATTCAATCAGCTCTGACGAAAGCAAGACGAGGGAAGACCTGGCAAAAAAATCGGGCGCTGATTTTGACAAGGATTATGTTAAGGATATGGTAGACGACCATAAAAAAGATGTAAAAGCCTTTGAAGACGCTACAAAAAATCTGAAGGATGCCGATCTGAAGGCGTTCGCAGTAAAAACCCTCCCTACTTTAAAAATGCACCTCGAAGTGATAGAGAAGATCAAAAAAGGAATGAAATAATTTGGTTATGCCACTGATAAGACGATGCCTTCAAAATTTTTTGAAGGCATTTTTTCTTATAAAGTTTGCGTGCCGGGTAAAAGTTAAAAAGTGTTAAAAAAACAGTCATTCATCGGCACACTCCCCCTTTTCATCTATTCTCCAGAATTGGAATGTAATATTGTTGATATTATTAAGTTAATAGGTTTTGATTATTGGTTAACTGGTTGGCAATATGGCAGTAAGTTCCGCTTTTAAGAAAAGTTGCAAGCTGATGGGTAACCATTTTGAGCTAACTGTGGTCGCCGGTGACGAAAAATGGGCTTATGAGCAGATTGACGCCGGCGTAAGTGAAATACAACGGATAGAGCGACTGCTTACTACTTTTAGCGACGACAGCGAAACTAATCTTATTAATCAGAATGCAGGATTTAGCCCGGTTGTTGTCAGTGCAGAAACTTTTAACCTGATAGAGCGCTCACTGCGGATATCACAGGTTACCCAGGGCGCTTTTGATATTACTTATGGTTCGATAGATAAGCGGCTCTGGAATTTTGATCAGCATATGACTGCATTACCTGATAAAGAAACCGCAAAAAATATGGTTCGACTGATCAACTACCAAAATGTGATCCTTGACCGGGAAAAAAGCACGGTCTTTTTAAAAGAGAAAGGAATGCGCATCGGCTTTGGCGGGATTGGTAAAGGCTATGCCGCTGAGCGAGCAAAATTAATAATGAAGCAGCAGGGCGTAGAGAGCGGTGTTGTCAATGCTTCAGGCGACTTAACAGCCTGGGGGCTTCAGCCAAATGGCAAACCCTGGACGGTAGGTATAGCAAACCCGGATGCAAAGCACGAGGTGTTTTCTTATATGTCAATAACTGATATGGCCGTGGCCACATCAGGTAATTACGAAAAGTTTGTAATGATAGACGGGAAGAAATATTCGCACACGATAAACCCGCGCACAGGCTTGCCCGTAACCGGTATAAAGAGTGTTACCATTATCACTACTAATGCCGAAATAGCCGATGCGATGGCAACACCGGTAATGATCATGGGCATCAGGACCGGACTGGATATGATAGATCAGATAAAAGATATAGAGGCAGTAATTATTGATGATTACGATAAGATGTATACATCAAAGAATATTAATATAAAATAATACCCCTTAAAAACTATGATAAAAAAAACGCTGAAGATTGTAGGTGGGCTGGTCGCCATGATGAGTGTATCGTCATGTGTCCACCTCAAAGAGTACCAAAAAAGCCGCATTAACGATGCCGAGATGGTATTAGGCAACCGCAAGGTAGAGAAAAATGAACTGAATTTTCAATCGTACAGGGAAGCCGCATCAGGCGCCAATGCCGGTAAAACCGGTGGTGGCTGCGGATGTAATTAATAAGCCTTTCTTAAAAACGCATAATTTATAATGAGAAAGGTATATTTATCAATAGTGGGTTTTTCCCTGCTATGCAGATTAAATGTTTCTGCGCAAACCAAACAAGACACACTCCCGAAAACTACAGGCGTGAGTTTATTCAGACCTGTTGGCGAACCGGAGCCTTCGGAATATAATCCAAGGGGCTTGCATATAGACGAGATCAACCTGGTTTCGAGCTATTACTGGCAAAATGGCGATCACAGCCCGGTAACCGGCGGTATCGGTACCGAGAAGGTAACAGACATCTCAAATGGCATCGATCTGAAGATGGTGTGGGGTGACCCTCAAGTGAAACAGAATTCATTAACTGTTGGGCTTGGCATCGACCATCACACATCGGCCTCGGCTGCTTATGTGAATGTGAGCGGCGCTTCAAAAACAGGTGGCAGCAGGATTTATCCCTCCCTTGACTGGACGACCGAAAATGTAAAAAAAGGTAGCAGCTTTGGTATTGGAGCTTACTATTCTGGTGAGTATAATTATAAGTCTTTAGGTGCAGACATCCATTTTTCACAAAAAACTGCTGATAAGAATGGGGAGTTCACTGCCAAATTTCAGGGGTACTTTGACCAGGTAAAAATGATCTACCCGTCTGAGTTTATTCCAAAAAGTACGACAACTATTATCACTTCAGCCAGTGGGACTACCGAAGAGGGGCATAGGGCAAATATCCCAAGCAGTCCGCGAAATACATATTCGGCGTCCTTTGGTTATTCGCAGATCATTAATTCGCGTATGCAGGTGATGTTTTTGGTAGATGGGGTAGCACAGAATGGTTACCTGGGGCTGCCGTTCCATAGAGTATATTTTAATACGGGAAAAGATACCATAGAACATTTGCCATCGAACAGGTTTAAGCTGCCGGTGGGAGTTAGGCTGAACTATTTCCTGGGTGATAATATTATCCTGCGTTCGTATTACCGGTATTATATGGATAGCTGGGGTGTAAAATCCAATACCGCTGGATTGGAAACAGCGATAAAAATCACACCTTTTTTCTCGATTTCACCGTTTTACAGGTATTACGACCAAACGGCGGCAAAATACTTTGCGCCATATGAGACGCATAGCCCAACGGATCAGTATTTTACCAGTAATTACGAGTATGCCCAATTCCATGCTAATTTTTATGGGGTAGGGTTCAGGGTTGCTCCGCCTAAAGGCGTTTTTGGCTGGCAAAACCTTCACGACCTGGAATTACGGTACGGGCATTATTCGCAGACTACTGATCTGGTGTCGGATGTGGTATCGCTTAGTCTGAGCTTTAAATGATATGAGTACAATATTTTTTTAATAATAACAGTTAATAAATTTGAATATGAAGTTGTTAGCAATATATTTCGGAATGCTGCTTTTGCCGGGAGTGACCTGGATGGGTGATTTTAATGCAGCAAAAACAGAAGCCGCTCAAAAGCATAAACTGATTCTGATCAATTTTTCGGGTTCCGACTGGTGCGGCCCGTGCATTCGCTTGCGCAAAGAAATACTGGAATCTGGCACTTTCGAAAATTATGCGTCTGATCACCTGGTGTTGGTAAGGGCCGATTTCCCGCGTCAGAAAAAGAACCAGTTGAGCAAAGAGCAAACTAAATTAAATGAGGCTCTTGCCGATAAGTATAATGCCGATGGTAAATTCCCATTCACTTTATTGGTAGATGAGAATGGTAAAGTTTTAAAAAGCTGGGACGGGTTTCCTGATGAAAGCCCGGATCAGTTTGTATCGGATATAAGCTCGGTTAGCGATAAATAATAAAAATATTTAAATAGCAAATGGCTCCGGATTCATACCGGAGCCATTATTTTTTTATATTATAATAATTGCCTGACTAAATTATTTGCTATTCTTCTTAGGCTGATAAAGCTGATTCTTAAATATGATCAGCCCAAACTTGGCACCCTTTGGTTTTTGCCAGCTGACATGTAACAAATAATTGCGGGTATATGTTGTAATTATTTAGTGTAACATTAGTGTTGTATTAATATTGGATCTTAAATCCGGCAGCGTGATTTAACCCGCTATTGGCTTGCAAGTCTTTTGGTATAAGTACATTAATGCTATCTCCGTATTGCGCCCATTTCAACTTCTTATCAACTCCAAGCAGGCTGATTTTTTTTACCTTACCATCAACCTTTAAATGAAAAGTAGCTTTTGCCGGCAAAGTCACCGAACCCTTATCAGCCAAAAGAAAAGCGTAGATTGTATTTGAATTTTTCAGCTTAGTATAAAAGGTATTGCCTTCAGAATAGGGTGCTACTGACGTAGTATTATAGATGCCCTCTCCGTTAATTTTTATCCAGGCACCGATCTGCTGCAATCTTTCGTAAGCTACGGGGTCCCAATCACCGTCAGGCCCGGGACCGATATTCATTAAAAGGTTACCTCCACGCGAAACAATCTTTACTAATAAAGAGACGATCTGGTCGGCGGATTTATAGTGATCGCCAGGCACATAGCTCCAGGAGTTGCCCATTGTGATACAGCTCTCCCAGGGATGATCTAAAGGAACATCAGGCACTTGTTGCTCCGGCGTAGTATAGTTTTCATACTTACCGGCAACTGTTCGGTCAACCACAATCAAACCAGGTTGTTTGCTGCGGGCCATGGCTGCAATTTTGGGCATATCAATATCCTGGTTATAAGTGATGGTTCTTTGCCAGTCGACACTTGCATCAATAGTACTTTTGGGTCTCACCCAGCCACCATCAAGCCACAAGATATCTACCCGGCCATAATCGCTCATCAACTCACCGATCTGGTTATAGGTAAAGTCCTTAAATTTTTGCCAGCGGTCAGGATATTTGGCTGGATCATAATTTACATTACGGTCCTTAGGCGGAAAATACGGCCACCAATAATATTTCGTATGCCAGTCGGGCTTAGAAAAATAGGCACCTATCATAAAATTCTCTTTTCTGAAGGCGTTGAATATTTCTTTAGTGACATTGGCTCTTGGATTAGAGGAAAAAGGCGTTTTTGTGCTGGTTATTTTATAATCTGTCTGTTTGGTATCAAACATGCAAAAGCCGTCGTGATGTTTGGTAGTGAAAACTACATATTTCATCCCGGCATCTTTTGCAGCCTGAACCCATTTCTCCGGATTGAATTTGGTTGGATTGAAAGTGGTCTGCAAATTCTCATAGGCCGTTTTATAGGTGTTGTAGCTGGCGCTATAAGGCCCGCGGCGCTGTGTCCAACCCTCATCCTCGGGGCATATGCTCCAGCTTTCAACTACACCCCATTGGCTGTAAGTTCCCCAGTGCATAAAGAGGCCGAATTTTAAGTCCTGCCAGTTGGCCAGTTTTTCTTTTACTAATTGATCATCAGGAGGTATGTAACTTTTTGACATCTGGTGCTCTTGTGCAAAAAGTTTGATTATTGTGATCGATACAATCACTAAAAAAGCGAGGACTTTTTTCATTTTTCTGGTAATTTATTATTTGAAATTAGCTTAAATCAGTGAACTTCTGATACTAATGACAATAAGCGTTAATAATTTGCTTGCATTGTTTAATTTTTTTAAAAAGTTTACCTACTTATTAAAAAAATATTAAATTTTGTTATGAATTTCTAAGTTAAATCGTATTATTGTGTTAATAACTCAACTGGAAGAACAATTTGAAACAAAGAACCGATACTTCAGGTTTATGGCGACAAATATGTTTGAACGATGACCTAAAGGCATTCGAAGCGCTCTTCTATGGTCTTAACAACCGGCTTATAAAATTCTGTATATTATATGTGCACCAGAAAGAGGCAGCAGAGGAGATAGTGTCTGACGTCTTTGTAAAGTGTTGGGAAGGAAGAAAGGGTTTAACTGAAATAGTTAACCCGGAAACTTACTTATTCGTCTGTGTTAAGAATCAATCTTTAAACTACGTTAAAAAGTATTCAAATATTCATTTGGTTCAAATCGAATCAACTGACAAAGTTGAGTTCGTGAATACTTATGATCCTGAAAAGGAAATGGAGCGTAAAGAGTTACATTTTCTGCTTGACCAGGCTATTGCAAAATTACCTCAGCAGGCCTGTATCGTATTTAAACTGATAAAGGAAGACGGAATGAAATATAAAGAAGTAGCAGAGATACTGAATATTTCGCCCCGTACCGTGCAGACTCAATTATTCAGAGCTATAAAAAAGCTGAGCGTAATTTTATCAGATCATCAATTAGCTTCTAAATCTGTTGTTAATCCTTCGGCTACTACGCCATTGATGGGTTTATTATAGCTTCCTGACTTTTTATTTAGGCACAAGTAACATTTTTTCAACGGCAGGCGTCATTGAAAAGATAACACGGGCATATTGCACCGGGTTAAATCCTAAATTGCAAAAAACATCGCCATGAATTTCAGCCGTTATGCTTTTTCTTTAACTGTATTTCTTTTCTTATTGTTGGTTGTCCCGTTTACTTCCCGCGCTCAAACTGATCCACTACCGGTTCGGAACGATAGTGCTTTATATTTCTCTTCAAAAATAATGGCAGAACACCGGACACTTTGGGTTCATGTGCCGCCTGATTATAACACAACTCCTAATGCCTACCCGGTTTTATACCTCCTTGATGGCGACTCGCATTTCGATTATGGCGCCAGAACATCTGATTTTCTTGCCGGATATGACCGTAACCGTATACCACCTATGATTGTGGTAGGCATAGTGAATGTTGACCGCGGTAGAGATTTTACACCGGTATTTTCAAAAAGATCAGATGGCAGCCTTGATAGTAATAAGGTATTGACCGATGTTGGTGCGGGACGCTTTCTTCGTTACTTAGAAGATGAAGTGGTCCCATATATAGATTCCCATTATCGCGTTCAGCCTTATCGCATACTGGCAGCTCATTCGCTGGGTGGTTTATTTGCATTATATGCCAAAGAAACCCGGCCACTTTTGTTCCCCGGAATGATCCTGACCAGCCCTGTGATTAGTGGCCAGGAGTTACGTAACATGCAAACGTTTCTTACAGGCGACCACCCGCATAACGGAAAAATGTTTTTTGGAATCGGGAATGAGAATACAGTTAAAGTGGATGCTTTAGCTGCAGGGTTAAAGCGCCGTGCTCCTGATTGGTTCGAATGGGCGAACAAAAAGTATGATGATGAAAATCATTTCACCGCGCCATTCAAAACACTTTTTGATGGCCTGAAATTTATTTACCGCGATTGGTTTATTGATTACTATGGAGATGAAAATCTGACCATGCAGGATATCAATAATCGTTTTACAAGGCTTTCGGCAGAGTTTGGTTATACTATTAACGCGAGTGAGGATTTTCTCAATAATTGTGGCTACTACCAATTGCGCTTAAAGCACATTGATAACGCTATCGGAATCTTTGCTGAAAATGTTAAACGCCATCCCAACTCATTTAATGCTTATGATAGCCTGGGCGAAGCTTATATGGATGCAGCAAATAAGCAGTTGGCCATCCTGAATTACAAAAAGTCCGTCGAATTAAATCCGCATAACGATAACGGTAAACAAATGCTTGAAAAATTAGAACATGGTAAATAATAGAATGTTGCTTAAATAATTGGTGCCAATTTTTGCGTTTCTGATTAGAGGGATAGAAAAAAATAAAAATATTTTTTTCAGCCTTGTAGGCAATTTGTCAAAAAAGATTGTCCTTAGACCAAACCAGCGCCCTAACGACTCTAATGGTCAACGACAGATTTATTCAGTTAATCACTAAAAAGCTTTCAGATGAGATAGATGAAAGCGAATTGGCTGAATTAAACTATATGTTGCTCAATGATGAGGAATGCCTTCAGCAATATAATTTCTTCAAAACCTACTGGGCGCAGGACGAGGAAAAATATTCCAACGAAGAGTTGCTCTTTCAGCGCATAAGAAACAGGCTTACTGTTCCGGAAGACTTTGATGACACTGATTCAAAAAAAGGCTGGATCAGAAGATTTCCGTTCTTCTGGCGCAGCCTGGCTGCAGTGCTGGTATTAGGGATATGTGTATTTGCTTATTATGGCTATGCGCATCATCCATCAACAATAAATAGTGAGGGGAATATCGCCATTACCAAAACCCCAAGCCGTACAAAATCCAAGATATACCTGAGCGATGGCTCTGTCGTTACCTTAAACTCCGAAACGGTTTTGCGGTACCCTTCTTCTTTTTCAGGGCCCACCAGGGAGGTTTACCTTAATGGCGAGGCATTTTTTAATGTGACAAAAGACCATACGCATCCTTTTATAGTGCATGCAGGTAAGATGAATATCAAAGTATTAGGCACTTCGTTCAATGTAAAATCGTATGCGAACGACAAAAACATTGAAACCACCCTGATAAAGGGCGCTATCGAAGTAACACTGTCAGATCGCCCGTCTGATAGAATCATACTGAAACCAAATGAGAAATTAGTTCTGAATAATAAAACCTTTAATAAACCCCGTGCAAATAATCTACCCGCTGCCGAGGAAAGCAACACCAATTACGCACTTACAAACCTAACTCACCTCCGATCAAATGATACAACGATAGTTGAGACCTCATGGGTAAACAATGAACTTGTTTTCAAAGATGAAGCCTTCAGCGATCTGGCCAACCAAATGGAAAGATGGTATGGCATAAAAATTAAGTTTAAGAATTCGAGCACGAAAGATTACCACTTTACGGGTGTCTTCATGAAAGAAAATATCGTTCAGGCATTAAATGCTTTGAAGATGATAGAACCATTTAATTACAAGTATAATAACGAGACAGTATCCATTTATTAACCCTAATTAACTAAATGCTTATGAATTGAAAAAAAACTTACTCACCAACCAAAAAAAACGGGAATCGCCGCTAAGACAACTCCCGAAAAAAGATGAACATCCGTTAATTAATTCATGCTATTTTCTCTGGAACAGAATTTAGCAATGTATCATTCACCTTTAATAAGTAAAAATATGAAATATTTTAAACACCTTCGGGGTGTAAGAAATAGATATCGGCTAATCAAGTCCATATTGATAATGAAGTTAATAATACTATTTTTGGCAATTTTCAATCTGCAGGCATTAGCTAATGTTTATTCGCAGCAGAAAGTCAGCATCAATTTAAAATCGGCTGACTTTAAGAAAGTTATTACTGCCATTCAAAAGCAAACCAATTACCACTTTGTATTTAGTGAACGCAAAATCCCGGCAAAAAACGTTTCAATCAACGTTCAAAACGAAAATGTTACAACAGTACTGGATCAGTTACTGGCTAACACCGATTTTACGTACACTCAATTAGATAACAACCTGATTGTAATTACAGGTAAAAACGACGTTGTCGTAAACAAGGTAGTTACCGGTAAGGTAGTTGATGATAAAGGTTTGCCTTTGCCTGGTGTATCCATCAAGGTAAAAGGTTCGGGCACTGGGACCGTTTCTGATGTCAACGGTGGTTTCTCCATCAACGTAGCAGACGATGCTGTGCTTGTAGTTTCTTTTATCGGTTATGAAACACAGGAAGTACCTGTAGCAGGTAAATCGTCTATCAACATTACCATGCAAAGCTCAAGCAAAAACCTTAATGAGGTAGTTGTTACGGCTTTGGGTATCAAAAAAGACGAAAGAAAACTGGGTTACTCAGTTACAACTGTAGGCGGCGACGAACTGAATAAAGCGAAAGAAACTAACGTTGCTATGTCTTTGGAAGGCCGCGTTGCCGGTTTGCAGGTAAGCGGTACTAACGGTGGCCCGGGCTCTTCTGCCAGAATTTTGTTGCGTGGTGTAAGCTCACTGACCGCTGCAGGATCTCCGTTGTTCGTTATTAACGGCGTACCGATGGATAACACGCAACGCGGTTCCTCAAGCGAATGGGGTGGTGCGGATTATGGTGATGGTATCTCCAACCTTAACCCTGATGATATCGAATCGATGACTGTACTGAAAGGTCAGTCTGCATCAGCTTTGTATGGTTCCCGTGCAGCAAATGGCGTTATTCTGATCACTACTAAAGGCGGCAAAAAGAACTCGAACTTTGGTGTGGAATATAACACCAACCTGCAATACGACCAAGCTATTCACAGTGAAGATTTCCAGCAGGTTTATGGTCAAGGTCAGCTAGGCCAGAAACCGGTTTCTGTAACTGATGCGTTAAATTCAGGAAGTTTGGCATGGGGCGCTAAACTGGATGGTTCATCGGTTATCCAGTTCGATGGCAAATCATACCCTTACTCAGCCGTAAATAACAATATTTATTCTTTCTATAACACGGGCAGAACCTTTACAAATACGGTTGCATTTACCGGCGGCAGCGCAAATGGCTCATATCGTTTATCGTTGTCAAATGTGAATAATACCGGAATTGTGCCAAACAGCGGTTTAGATCGTAAGTCAATCAACTTTAATACTACTCAAACAGTTATCCCTAAGCTGGATGTGACCGTGATTGCAAACTATATCGATGATTCTGAAAAGAACAGAACAAGTTTGAGCGACGGACCAGGTAACCCTAACAACGTATTATTCCTGGCTCCGAATGAGGACCAGAAAATACTGGCTCCGGGATATGGAGCAAACGGGGTTGAAACCCAGTTTACAAATGATAACTATGTAACTAACCCTTATTTTGCCGCCTACAATTTCTCAAGTTCTACATACCGTCAGCGCTTGATCAGTTCAATGAGCGGTAAATACAACTTTACTGATTGGGCATATGCACAATTGCGTATGGGATATGATAACATTAACGACAAACGTGTTGATATCACCCCAACCGGTACAGGCTACAATAGCCAGGGTAACATGGACCAGATAAATGGCCGTATTCTGGAATTGAACTATGACGCATTGATCGGTATTAAACACGACCTGATAAAAAATTGGGTAAACCTTGATTTCTCTGGTGGTGCAAGTATCCGTAAACACATTGATGACGGAACATCCATTAATAGTGGCGGTACAAACTTCATCATTCCGTACTACTATGCTATTTCTAACTTACCAAGTCACCCTGGTTCAGTAAATTATGACAAGCTTCAAACAAACTCAGCTTACTATACTGCTGATTTTGCGATAAAAGATTTCTTGGTATTAAGCACTACCGGAAGGTACGATACTTATAGTACTTTGCCGGATGCTAATCGCGGAATTTTCTCTCCATCGGTTTCGGGCAGCTTTATCTTCTCTGACCTGTACCATATGAATGGAGTTGATTTCGGTAAGATCAGGTTGTCTTATGCACAAACCAGTGGTGATGCAGGACAAGCTTACAGAGATGCAATTTATTATACACTTAATAATACCATTAACGGTATACCGGCCGCTGGTTTCAGCAGCACTTTACCGAATCTGACACTTAAGCCATATACGCTTAGAGAGTTAGAAGGTGGTATCGAGATGAAATTCTGGGGTGACCGCTTAGGTTTTGACCTTGCAGTATTCCACCGTAAAACACGTAACGAAATCCTTCCTGCAAATCTAGATCCATCAACAGGATATTCTAACTATTATGTTGGTACCGGATCGGATCAAAACAATGGTATTGAGATTGAGTTGCACGGAACACCAGTAAAAACTGCAGATTTCAGCTGGACTCCTGCATTCAACTTTACCTATGTAAAGAATAAAGTTCTTCAAACAGACTTAGCAGACAACAACCTCGGTGGCGGTAATTTCCGTCCGCTGAACGGTGCGGTTACTCAGTATGTTGTTGGATTGCCAGGGCCACAGGTAATGGCTGCTGATTACCTGCGTAACGCTTCAGGACAGATTATTTACGATGCAAGCGGTTTGCCGGAAAAAACTGCATTGAAGCCAATGGGTAGCACTGTTCCGAAAATATACGGTGGTTTCAACAACAGTTTCAATTACAAAAAGTTTAATTTATCATTCCTGATCGACTACCGTTACGGTAACAAGATACTTTCTTCAACAGCTTACTATAGCATCTATCGCGGCGAGAACAAGCTTACATTACCTGGTCGTGAAACGGGTGTAACCGGAGTAGGTGTTACAGAGTCGGGTGCAGCAAACACTACCAACGTTCCTGCACAAACCTACTATCAGGCTCTTGCGCAAAGAATTTCATCTTACGACGTGCTTGACGGAAGCTTTATCAAATTGCGTCAGGTTACTTTCGGTTATACTATCGGCGGCACTACGCTTCAGCATACACCGTTCAGTGCCATCAATGTGTCATTGGTTGGCCGCAACTTATGGACGATCATGAAACGCAGTGACAATATCGATCCTGAGTCAGGTTTCTCATCTACCGTTGCTTATGCAGGTATTGAAGGAACCAGCTTACCAGCTGTTAGGACATTCGGTTTCAATGTGAACTTTAAATTTAAAAACTAAACAGACATGAAAAGAAGATATATATATGGCGGCTTAATAGCAGGTTTAATGCTATCGGCGAGCTGTACAAAAAACTTTGATAAAATAAATACCGACCCTAACCAGACTACGGGTGCTCTTATCAATCCGAACTATTTTGTATCTCAAGCCCAGGTTCAGTTTGGTAACTCCGGTTACAATCAGTTGTTATTCCAAAGTATGTGGGTACAAGGCCTGGCCGGAACAGAAGGATATTATACTAATGGTGATAAGTACGTACAGGGCGGTAGTTTCGGCAGCTATTTACCCGAAACCTGGAATCAATCCTATCAGGCAGGTTCACTGATTTATGAAATGAAGAACCTGATCAAAGGTAATGCAGCTTATAGTAACCTGGATAACTGCGGTACTATTTTGCTGGTGATGTTTCAACAACAGGTTACCGATGCCTATGGCGATTGTCCTTATTCAGAGGCATACCAGGCAAAGAATGGTATTTACACTCCATCTTTCGATAAACAGCAGGCAATATATACCAGCATGCTGAGCCAACTGGAAACGGCAATACCTGCGCTGGATGCAACTAAACCAGGCCCGACTGCTGACCTTTTCTACGGTGGCGATGTTGCTAAATGGAAAAAGTTAGGTTATTCGCTAATGGCCCGTTTAGCTATGAGGTTAGTAAAAGTTGATGCTGCAACTGCACAGAAATATGTTGAGATGGCTTATGCAGGCGGTGCAATGGCCAGCACAGCAGATGACGCATTTTCTACTACTGACAACAGCAATGGTAACGGTAACTCTGATGCCCAAACTATACGCAACAATACACCTGACTTTGAGCAGGTACGCTGGTCAGCTACTTTAATGAACTATTTACATTCAACTAACGACCCCCGTATCTCTGCCGTAGGTGAAATTGCAGCAGGAAACGGTTTAGCAGCTAATGATACCTACGCAGCCGGTGACAACACTGCAAGCCTGCAAATTGGTATGCCAAACGGTTACGACCTGAACGGTGGCGCAACTGATATTTCTCATGCACCAGGTTATCCGGGCGCAACACCTTCTTCAGGTGGTACCGATGCGCCTGCACCACTGGGAAAATATTCACGCCCACGTTTCCAGGTATATGTTGACCTTAACCGTAAGAATATGTTGGTAACTTATGGTGAAACAGAGTTGCTTTTTGCTGAGGCTGCTGTTCGCGGCTGGAACACAGGCGTTGCTGCTACCCATTGGGCTAATGCTGTGGCGGCTGATATGCAGTCTCTTGCTGAATTCAACGCTACTCCTCAGGCGGTAGTAGATCCAACTGCTATCGCAGCTTATGTTGCTGCTAATCCACTGTCGGCCACTCAAGCTACAGCGTTGCAGCAGATCAACATGGAGTACTTTGTAGCTACTACTACAGGCTTCAGCTTCAACGAAGCATGGAACAACTGGAAACGTTCAGGATATCCGGTACTTACTCCGGTGGTTTATCCTGGCCAGTTTACTGATGGCAGCATTCCTCGCAGAATCGAATATCCGCCAACACTGGCCTCTACAAACCCTAAAGGTTTGGCTCAGGCTGTTGCCGACCAAGGAGCTGACAAATTTGAAACCCGCGTTTGGTGGGATAAATAAATTTCATTTTTCTAACGAACAAAGAGACAGTCAATGTCTCTTTGTTCGTTAATTAGTATTGTAAAAACTAAATTCAAAAAGTCTTTTACAATCTCATATTACCTTTTTTGATTCAGGAATGCGCGGATTAGAAATTTTTACTCCTGGTTATTTTAAAACCATCTTTGCTGCTTTAGCTATCAGTATTACATCTTATACCGGATTTGCGCAGCAACCCTTATTCAAGCTTTTACCATCCAAAGAGACCAACATTAAGTTCAGGAATGATATTAATGAATCGGAGTCGCAAAATGTGTTGGCTTACGAATATTTCTATAATGGCGGTGGCGTTGCGGTAGGGGATATCAATAATGATGGTTTGCCCGATCTGTTCTTCACCAGTAACATGGGCGAAAACAAATTGTACCTGAACCTGGGGCACATGAAGTTTAAGGATATCACCAAAGAGGCTTGCCCCGATCTTGCCGGGCGGCCAAATGGCTGGAAAACAGGGGTGACAATGGCTGATGTTAATGGTGATGGTCTGATTGATATCTATATCTGTTATTCAGGTAAAATTGATGGAGACATCCGCAGAAATCAATTATTCATTAACCAGGGTAATAATAAATTTAAAGAAGAGGCTAAAAAATACGGGTTAGATGATCCGGGATATAGTACGCAGGCAGTTTTCTTCGATTATGATAATGACGGGGACCTGGATATGTTCCTGCTGAATCACAGCGTCAAGAAAATCGATAATATGGAGTTTGCCAAGTATCAGAATGTTACTGATGAACTGGCGAGCAATAAACTTTTCCGTAATGACAACGGGCATTTTACGGATGTTTCAAAAACAGCAGGCATCATACAAAATCCTTTAACTTTTGGATTAGGTGTGGCCATTGCCGATATCAATAAAGACGGCTGGCCCGATATTTACGTTACCAACGACTACAACGAGCCCGATTATGTTTATATCAATAATCATAACGGCACATTTACCGAAAAATCAGAACAACTATTCAGGCATCTTTCCCACTTTTCGATGGGAGTAGATATTGCCGATTTTAACAATGACGGCCTGCCGGATGTAATGACCTTGGACATGCTTCCGGAGGATAATCACCGTCAGAAATCACTTCAATTAGAAGAAAACTACGAATCCTTTGAGCTGATGCAAACACAAGGATTGTATAAACAATATATGCGCAATATGTTGCAGGTCAATAATGGTGACGGCACTTTTAGCGAAATTGCGCAACTGGCAGGCGTATCCAATACCGACTGGAGCTGGTGCCCGCTAATGGCCGATTTTGACAACGACGGCTATAAGGACATTTTTATAAGTAACGGTTATTTAAGGGATTACACTAATAAGGACTTCATGCGTTACTGGGGCGATTATAAAATTAAAAAGGCGATGGCCCGTGAGCCATTTTTGCTAATGGACCTGATAAAGGCCATGCCATCAACCAAGGTGCCCAATTATATTTTCCGCAATAACCATGACCTGACTTTCGCAAACAAACAAAAAGAGTGGGGTTTAGATGAAGCAACGGTATCCAGCGGCGCAGTGTATGTCGACCTGGATAACGACGGCGACCTGGACCTGGTTATTAATAACATTAATGAGCCGGCTTCCATATACCAAAACATGAGCCGCGAGAATAGCAATACCAACTATCTCGCTGTCAAAGTAAAAGGAACAGGCAAAAACACCCAAGCTATTGGTTCAAAAATCTTTGTATACACCGATGGCCATGTGCAGTACCAGGAAGTGTATCCTACCCGTGGGTACTTGTCGTGCATGTCTACCACATTAAACTTTGGTCTGGGTGATAATAAGACGGTAGATTCAGTGCGTGTGATCTGGCCGGATCAAACATCGAAGTTATTAACCTCAGTTAAAGGCAATCAATTGTTGAATATCGATTATCCTGGTGCATCAAAACCTTATGTTGAGGTTGCTAAGCCGGTTAACCCAATATTTAAACATAGTGATCCGATCATCGATTATAAACCTGAAGTGATCACCCTCAACGACTTTAAACGCCAATTGCTGATGCTGTTTATGTATTCGAAAACAGCACCGGTTATTGCAAAAGCCGATGTAAATCACGACGGATTGGAAGACCTGTTTATCAGTGGCGATCAGGATAACCCAGGTAAAATATATTTACAACAACCGGGTGGTAAATATATCATTTCAAAACTCGATAGAGGCAGCGAAGCGAATATGGGCACTACGGCAGCTGCGGTTTTCTTTGACGCAAATGGCGACGGCTTCCCCGACTTGTATATCGCCAAAGGAGGATATGCCCTTTATGAACCGCATACGCTTGATCTTCAGGATGAATTGTATTTAAACAATGGCAAGGGCAATTTTGTGCTATCGCCGGGTGCTTTGCCTATCCTTAATGCAAACAGTAAATCGGTGGTGCGCCCTTGCGATTTTGATGGCGATGGCGATATTGATCTTTTTGTAGGGGGCCGGGTAATACCGGGCCAGTACCCGTCTACTCCTGAAAGCTTTTTATTGGTGAATGATGGCAAAGGCAAATTCACCGAAGTGACGATACCTTTCAGCAAAATAGGTATGGTGACTGATGCCCAATGGATCGACCTGAACAAAGACGGCCGTAAAGACCTGGTGATATGCGGCGAGTTTATGCCGATTACGGTATTAATCAATACACCGGAAGGGTTTAAAGATAAGACATCTGATTATTTCGATGCACCTCAAAATGGCTTTTGGTTCTCAATCGCATTTGCTGATGTAAACGGCGATGGCGAACCTGATCTGATAGCAGGTAACCTTGGCCTTAACTCACAAATCCACACATCAGCAAAAGAGCCAGCCGAAATGTACGCACTGGATGTTGATAATAATGGTTCCATCGACCCATTCTTGAATTTTTATGTACAAGGTAAAAGCTATCCATTTGTAAGCCGCGATGAGCTGAACGAACAGATATACCCGATGCGCCGTAAGTTTAGCTCTTATGCTGCTTATGCTGACGCGGCGATGGCTGATATTTTAAGTCCGTCAGAACTGGCCAAAGCTCAACATTTGACCGTTAGCGAAACCAAGACCATGCTTTACATCAATCAGCATGGAAAGTTTAAAGCTACACCGTTGCCAATTCAGGCACAGTTCTCGGTAGTGAGCCAGATACTGACTGGCGACTTTGATCATGACGGTGCTACAGATATCCTGCTATTGGGTAACCACTCAGACAACAGGCTCAAGCTGGGCAGTATTGATGCCAATTATGGCTGCTTACTAAAAGGTGATGGTAAAGGCGGCTTTACTTATGTCGATCAGCCCGTATCGGGCCTTTCCATTATTGGCGATGTAAAGTCAGCCATTGAAACAAAAATTAATAATGTTCCCTACTTGATTATCGGTTTAAGCGACAGCCCTCTGCAATTTTACAAAGAATGAAAACCTGCTACAAATACTTACTGATTTTATTGTGCACTTTAATAACCTTACCTGGTTTCGCTCAAAAGAACACGGATACTTACCCTGATTATTTACAACCAGACCATGCAATATTTGCAGTAACAATGGTGATGATACACGATGTTACCAGTCCGCCGGTTGCAGCGCGCTACTATGCGTATTGTATGCTCGGGGCGTATAACATTGTTAAAGCTCACAATGAGGCCATACCTGCATTGCAAAGTTTTATAAATAACTACACACCAGACAGAGGATTGGACACGGCAAATTTGAAATATGATTACCGGATAGCTGCTTATTACAGTATAATGGAGACTGCCAGGCAATTACTCCCTTCAGGGTTTATGCTTAAGGATGACGAGGACAGTTTTGTAGAACTTTTAAAAAAAACAGGGATTAAAAAAGATGTGCTTGATAATTCAATTAAAGCAGCAAAGCTGGCTACAGTTGACATTGTTAATTTTTCAAAGACGGATCACTATAATAAACTTAGTACACTTAGAAGATACACCCCATTAAAGGGTGATGCCTATTGGTACCCTACTCCTCCGGGATACTTTGAAGCTGTTGAACCGAACTGGAAAACTATAAGAACTGTTTTGATTGACTCATCTTCACAGTTCAAACCTGCAACGCTTACACCATTTAGTAAGGATACAGCATCAGCGTTTTACAAACATGCAAAAGACGTTTATGAAGCATCCAAACATCTAACAACCGAGCAGATTAACAATGCACTTTTTTGGGACTGTAATCCATTTGCTATTACCACATCGGGGCATATGTCAATAGGCTTTAAAAAGATCACACCGGGGGGGCACTGGATGAATGTAGCCGGATTAGTGTGTAAACAAGCACATGTTAGCTTTGACCAAACCGTAGTTGTTTTGACACTTGAAGGCTGTACTTTAATGGATGCTTTTATCAGCAGTTGGGATGAGAAGTATCGCAGCAATCGTATTCGCCCGGAAACATACATTAACAGGTATATAGATATAAAATGGCAACCCATTTTACAGACGCCGCCTTTCCCTGAATATACCAGTGCGCATTCTGTTATTTCGACAGCATCAGCTCAATTGTTAACCTATTTAATAGGCGATAATTTTGCTTACACAGATGTTACAGAAATCCCTTTTGGAAGCAGCGAGAGATCATTCAAATCTTTTGCTGATGCGTCGGCCCAGGCAGCACTGTCACGATTTTATGGTGGTATACATTACATGGAGAGCGTAAATAGTGGTGTAACGGAAGGGAATAAGCTCGGAGATTATGTGGTAGCTAAAATTAAAAAGGCAGGTATTCTACCTGTTCAGCATAATTAAGAAATGGCTCAATAAATTGTGTGATATATCTAAGCCGAAAAAGTGCGTTTATTCACCTTATTAAGCATATTTTGGGCTTGATATTATTTTAATGATGCCAAAATAGCTTAAGAAATGGCAGTTTTTTGAAAATAATTGACCGCCATTGATGAGTATAATTGTGGGATTGCTTTATTCTATTTAAAATACTGTCAATCAATAAGATGATTAGAAAATATATATCTGCCTTATCCATTCTGTTAGTAAGTTTAGCGCTCACTACCTCATATTCTTTTGCACAGGCAGACTATGCCCTGATACCGTATCCAAAATCCCTGGAACCGGGTAAAGGAGAATTTTATATTACCAAACAAACCGTTATCAGTTCCGCTTCGCAGGAAAGGTTCAGTAGCGAAATACAGCAATTGAATCAACTGCTTGCTCAATCATTAAAAAGTGATTTAAAGGTTTTAAGAACTACGCATCAAACCAACGTTATTGATATCGTTTACGACCCTGATATAAAATCAACTGGAGAATATCGATTAAAGATAACACCATCAAAAGTGACGATCGTGTCGGGCAGTAATTCAGGTGTATTTTATGCCATTGAGACCATCAGGCAGTTGTTGCCTGTGTCGGTGGAAGAAGGGAATACTGCATCGAAATTAAGCTTGCCAGCATTAATGATCAGTGATGAGCCCGATTACTCGTGGCGTGGTATGCACCTGGACGTTTCGCGGCATTTCTTTTCGATCGCTTACCTGAGGACGTTCATCGACCGGATGGCGCTTTACAAAATGAACAAACTGCACTTGCATCTGACGGACGACCAGGGTTGGCGCATAGAAATAAAGAAATATCCAAAGCTAACCGAAAACGGTGCATGGCGGACATTTGATAAGAACGATACCGCCTGCATGAAACGTGCTGCGGACAATCCTGATTTTGCGATTGATAAAGAGCATATTATCCAGCGTAATGGCAAAACGCTTTATGGCGGATTTTATACCCAGCAACAAATGAAGGACCTGGTAAAGTATGCTGCTCAAAAACATGTCGACATCATCCCGGAAATAGATATGCCGGGCCACATGATGGCGGCTATTAACTCTTATCCTTTCCTTACCTGCAACGGTGAGAACAGTTGGGGAGAGTTATTTACCAAGCCAATTTGCCCTTGCAACGAAACTACTTTTGACTTTGCTGAAAATGTGTTCACCGAGATCATGGACATTTTCCCATCAGAATATATCCATATCGGTGGAGATGAAGTTGACCGCAGCGATTGGGCCAAATCTGATGCATGCAAAGCTTTGATGCAGAAGGAAGGGATAAAAGATATTGCTGGTTTGGAGAGCTATTTCATCAACCGGATGGAAAAGTTTTTTAATTCAAAAGGCCGTAAACTGATCGGCTGGGATGAGGTGTTGGAAGGCGGCATCAGTCCGACGGCAAATATTATGTACTGGCGCACCTGGGTGCCTGATGCACCGGCAAAAGCGGCCCGCAATGGTAATCATGTAATCATGACACCGGGAAGCCCCTTATATTTTGATTATCCTGCCGATAAGAATTCCATCTATAATGTTTATCATTTTAACCCGATCCCGGCAGGATTGACGCCGGAGCAGGCCAAATTGATTATCGGTGCACAGGCAAATGTATGGTCTGAAAATATCCCTTCAGAAAAACGTGCGGACTATATGACCATGCCGCGTATGACTGCGCTTGCCGAAATGCTGTGGACGAATAATAAAGAAGACTATGCGTCTTATCAAAAAAGACTGGTAATGCAATTCCCCCGCATGGATGCCTTGAATATCAATTATCGACTGCCTGACCTGGAAGGTATCATCGATAGCAAAGTATTTGTAGATAATGACCATTTGAATGTGATATCGCCGCTTAAAACATTAACTGTCAGGTACACTACTGATGGTTCATTGCCTCAAGCGACTTCACCTATATTAAATAACCTGCTGGTTAGCCATACTGAAACTGTGAAGGTTGCTGCCTTTACGCCAAGAGGTAAACGTGGGGATGTTTACTCAATAAAATATGAACAACAAAGCCTGGCCAAGCCTGCAACACCGGATAAAACAGCTCCGGGGTTAAAAGTAGATTATTATAAAGGCTTTTTTAAAGGAACTACTAAAATTCCTGCCGGAAAATCGGATAGCACCTACAACGCTGTAAGTATCGATGTGCCAAAATCGGTTAATGCACCAACATTCGGGTTAAAATACCGGGGCTATATTGACATACTGGAACCGGGGATTTATACGTTCTACCTAACCTGCGATGATGGTGGAATATTAAAAGTAGCTGATAGAATGACTGTAGATAATGATGGTTTGCACTCGGCAATTGAGAAAACAGGACAGGTAGCGTTGGATAAAGGACTGCAACCATTCGCGCTTGATTTTATTGAAGGCGGTGGCGGCTTTACACTTAAATTGAAATACAGCTTTAACGGTTCGGAACCAAAGGATATACCGGCATCCTGGTTCAGGAACTAAAGAAATAACCGCTATGCGGTAGAAGATAACAATGATTGCATTTGGTTGTGCAACATTCGTTGATTAGTTGATCGCAACCGTTCCGGGAAACCGGAACGGTTTTTTTGATGATTTACGTTATAAAGTTATGCCCATAATAAAGACCTTAAAAAATGTTGTACCCTGTTTTCTGATTTTCATATCCTTTAGCGCGTATGCTCAGCATTCGGAAATCAGAAATAATTATCGCGACACAACTGGTCTGCCGCACCTGAAAATTGAGCGAAGCATAATCTTTTCGCCTGAGAAGGAATGGTTGTATAATCATCATCCTGCAATTACTGCATTTAAGGGTAAACTGATCGCTATTTGGTCGGACGGGATGATAGATGAGGATTCTCCCGGACAGAGGGTTGTATTTTCAATATCAAATGATTTTAAAAAATGGTCGGCCCCGCAGGAACTTGCATCACCATCAAAAGGCAGTAAAGGCATATTGAAAGTGCTGACCGCTGCAGGGTTTTATCAGTTTAATGGCACGTTAGTAGCGTATTATGGCGAATACGAAAAGGACCGAACAAATACTCATTTATGGGCAAAAACCAGTACTGACGGTCTGCATTGGAGCGCGCCGATAGATATGCATGTGCCTGTCAATCCCAATCATGGTCCAACGATGGTGCAAGGCGGAAGGCTCATCATAAGCGGCAATTTTACTTTCCCTTATACTGATGACTATACCGGGCTTTCTGGCTGGAAGATGAGTAGCTTTTATCAGGATTCACTTTACAAACAGGACAACCCGGCGACATTCTATAGTCCCGCAGAGAAAATGGGATTGCCACCTTTATGTGAAGGCTCTTTTTTCCAGACCGATGATAAAGTGATCCACATGCTGCTGCGCGTAACCGGCAAAGGCTGGAAAGGTAAGCTGTGGCTAACAGAAAGCAAGGATAATGGCGAAAGCTGGTCAAGACCAATTGAGACTAATTTTACCGACAATGACAGTAAATTCCATTTTGGAAGATTGCCGGATAAAAGGTTTTACTATGTGGGTATACCTGACACACTTCATCATTATGACCGTAACCCATTGGTATTGGCGCTTTCTGATGATGGCAAATATTTCAATAAACAATACATCATAGCCGATGACCTTTACACCTTAAAAAAGAAAGGTTTATGGAAAGGCGGTCAATATGGCTACCCGGTAACTATGGTGTACAAAGGTTATATGTATGTCATCATATCCCGTCAAAAGGAATCCATTGAAGCGATCCGTTTTAAATTGTCACAGTTAAAATAGTCAGCTTATGCTTTCTTCATCAAAACCTTTTTCTTCAACCATTCGCGAACAGGCTCATCATATAGTTTGAGACAGGCGTATGCAATTAATATGCTTACAACGCAGAGCGCCAATCCAACAAGCAACCCTTGTGGGCCTAGTGGTATCTTGTTGTTAGCAACCCAGGCAGTAAATACATAGATCAGCGGGTAATGTGTGATATAAAGCGGATAGGAGATATCGCCGAAAAATTTACACACTTTAAGCGCCCTGGGGTTATCGATTTGGCCCCCTGCGCCGATAGATACTATGAGCGGAAATACCAGGATCACGCAGAATGCATCGTAAATACCGTTCATCCACAGATGATGTTCGTCGCCTATGCGTGGTACACTCATTACAGCAACGGTGAGCAGGCTGCACCACCAGAATGCATTTTTGATATGAATGAGTTTACCCATGCGGCAAAGCAGTACGCCACCAAAGAAAGGATACAGTAGTCTCGTAAAACCAACAAACAACCCCGGCCCGTTTAATGACCAGCCGCCAATCAAATCACCCTGAGGACCAAGAACCAGGTACAATATCAGCATCAAACCTGCCAGCGATACGAATATAGAAAGCAGTAATTTTGAAAAACGGCGTATAATAACAGCATAAAGAATATTCGCGATATACTCAAAAAATAGCGACCATGCCGGACCGTTAAGCGGGTGCATTTCCTGCCAGCCGCGTATGTCCATCGAAATCGGGACAGGAATAAGCGTGCAGCCGATCACCATCAGTAAAAGCATTTCCCATACCGGCGTGCCTGCGATATTAGGGAAAGCTACATTGCTTGCCTGGAAGTAGAACAGTGCCGCGCCTATGATCGAGCCCATTATCACCATAGGTTGCAGTCGCACTAAACGTCGTTTATAAAAATCCCATTGGGTTAGTTTGCCCCAGCGGTCATCATAGGCATAAGCTACTACAAAGCCCGACAGCACAAAAAAGAAATCGACAGCAAGGTAACCATGGTTGATGATCTGGATAAATCGGTTGCCCCCGGTAAAGGTTTCGAACACGTGAAAAATTATAACCAGGACTGAAGCCACGCCACGCAGACCGTCAAGGATCTGGTAATGGCTTTTGGATGGGAGGTAAGCAGTTTGACTCATTAAATTATAAAGGTGATAAATTGGTTGACCGGCAGTGTAAGCGCCTCACCTAATATAGGTTTTAATTTGTTGCAAATGAAATCTATGGTCAATCAGCCTTTGTTTCGTTAAATAATGTTAAAAGCCTGTATTCAGCGCCATCGCGCAATAATTTCCACTGCACCGCATCGTTTCAGAAGCATATTAAGCAACTGATCAAATAAACATTGAAGCATTTTAAACCCGCCGTTTTACTGGAGATACTGCTCCACCTGCTCTTTTGGGCATTCATCACTTTTTTGCCTTTTTTTTCAGGGCCCCAGCGCCGGTTTATACCTTTTAGTCATGTGTTGCTGATCAATACATTGCTGGCGGTTCAGTTTTATTTGAATGCATTTGTATTGATTCCATTCGTGTTGAACAATGGAAAGCAACCCGCCCTCTATTTTCTTTTGCTGGCTTTTTCCTTTACAGCCGCTTCATTTATAATCGTCTACACCAGGCCCGAACCGGAGTTTTTTCAGCGAATGCACCCGCAATTCCCCGGTCCACCGCCTGCGGGTCGCTGGTTCTTTTTGCCCTTGGTAGCCATTACTGCTGCAAGCTTTGCCTATCGATATCTGACCGATCATTTCCGGCAAGCGCGCAAACGCAATGACATACGGAATGCCGCCCTTACATCTGAACTAGCTTTTCTGCGTTCGCAGATCAGTCCGCATTTTATGTTTAATGTTATCAATAGCGTGGTGGCCTTGTCGCGCTTAAAACCTGCTGCTGTTGAGCCTACTTTAATACAGCTATCACAGTTATTGCGCTACATGTTGTATATCTCGGATGAAGAAAAGATAAACATGGGGAAAAAGGCTGAATACCTGGACAGTTATATCCAATTGCAGAAACTTCGTTTTGGCGCGAATGTCAATATCGATTACCTGGCGCATATTGGCTCTCCTGAGAAGACACTGGAGCCTATGCTGCTTATCCCGTTTGTGGAGAACGCCTTCAAACATGGCATCAGCGATGTGGAACACCCGGCCATACAGGTTTCCCTCGTCGCAAACGAAAAAACGCTCGACTTCCGTGTAAGTAATAATTACAATCCTGAAGATGAGAATAGCGATGAATATCACGGCATAGGCCTGGCCAATGTAAAACGGCGGTTAGAACTTTTATATCCGGGTAAACATCGCTTGTCGATCATGCCCGATTCAAATACCTACAATGTGCACCTTCAATTACAATTTCATTAAATGATACGATGCTTAATTATTGATGATGAGCCGCTGGCGCTTGACCTGATCGAGGACAACCTTCGACAGGTAGGTTATATCCATGTTGCAGCCAAATGCCGTAATGCTGCTGATGCCCTGCGTGTGCTGCGCGATGATCCTGTCGATCTGATCTTCTGCGATATCCAGATGCCAGGTCTGAATGGATTGCAGTTAGTTCAAAATATGCCTTATAAGCCTATGGTGATCTTCGTAACCGCATATGAACATTTTGCCCTGCAGGGTTTTGAACTGGACGTGTTGGACTACCTCATCAAGCCCGTGCCGATGGACCGTTTTCACCGGGCTTGCCAAAAGGCTTACCTTGCTATGGAAATGAAACGGGCATATGGTATGCAGACAAATCCGGGACGAAAATACCTGTTTGTTTATTCGGATTATAACCTGGTTAAGATCAGCCTCGAACAGATAGAATATATTGAAGGCTTAAAAGATTACGTAAAAATCCACCTGACCGGCGGAGACAAACCCCTGCTTTCGCGCATGAGCATCAAATCGTTGGAGCAGCAATTACCAAATGAGCAGTTTTACCGGGTGCATAAATCATACATCATCAATGTCGATCACGTAACCAGGATCAGGCGTGGACGGGTTAAAACGGTCAATTCTGAGCTTCCATTGAGTGATTCTTATCGTGATATGATTCATCGCATGACGGGCCGGGTAATGGACTAACGCACAAATAAGGCATTTGTCTGCACATTCGGGCGGCTCGTCTCATTTATTTTCTGATGAGCTGTTCATGCCGCAAATTGGCAGCTGTTTAGCAGCCAGCGCGGATGAAGAAATTGTTACTTTTTTTATTGATTTCCAGTTTAGCTTATACAGCGCATGCCCAGAATAAAAGGGACGCCCTGAAAAAAGATACCCTCAATAAGTTTGTTGCCCGGCCCTTGGACGACCTGCTAGATACGCTCTCTATCAATTATGGGTTGAAGATCGTATTTGAGCGTGACTCCCTGCACCGTTACGACGTGGTAGAGCATTTTTTTAATGAATCTCTTGATAATGTGCTTGCAAAGGTGTGCCGCGAGTTTACCCTGAATTACTGGGTTGATGCAGCAGGGACGATATATGTGCTGCAAAATGTAGATGACATGGCGCGGTTGAGGAAACTGGCTAAAACCATTAAGCAACCGAAACCGGTAACTAAAATAGTCGCCAAATCCGACACCTCAAACGAGCAGGATGTAGAAGCATTAAAAGAGGATCGGGACAAACATATTAAATCATCACCATCAGCGCAACCAAAAGACCAACAGCAATTGGCCGCCTCTCCCCCTGCGGAACAGCCTGTACAAAACCCTACACCGGCATCCCCTATAGTTCCGGTAGTTCCGCAGCAGCAAATTCATTATTCTGTAACTGTAAACGGTAAGGTTACTGATCAGAATTCCGGGCTTGCATTGCCGTCGGCAACAGTGCATGTGCGCAATACCAAGCTTTTTGTGCTGGCCAGTAGCGATGGTAATTTTACGCTATTCAATGTGCCAAGTGACACCTGTACTTTGGAAGTAAGCTACTCAGGTTACCAGCAGGATAGCTTTAAGTTGAGCAGCGATCTGCTTAAACAACCTTTGGTGCTCTCATTGCTCCCTGCGTTGACTACGCTAAACGAAGTATCCATTATTGGCCAAAAAAGCGGTGTGATGAATACCGATGTTAAGAAAGTCGGTGTGTTGCAACTTTCACCCGCGAACTTGGACAAGCTGCCAAGCCTGGGCGAAAAGGACATCATGCGGGCCTTTCAATTAATGCCGGGAGTAGGAGCAACTAACGAGTCATCTTCGGGTGCCTATGTTCGCGGCGGAACTCCCGATCAGAACCTGGTAGTATTTGATGGGTTCACCATATACCAGGTCGATCACTTGTATGGCTTTTTCAGCGCATTCAACAGCAATGCGATAAAGGACGTACAGCTTTATAAAGGTGGTTTCTCATCTCAATATGGTGGACGTCTCTCAAGCGTGACAGAGATCAACGGCAAAGATGGTAACACTAAAACCACTACTTATGGTGTTGACCTGAGTTTGTTAAGTCTCAATGCTTTTCTTGAGACACCTATCAATGATAAATCGTCGCTTCTTGTTGCCGTACGTCGTTCGTACCAGGGGCCCTTTTATGATAAGATATTCAAGCAATTCAATGCATCTACCGGCGGAGGCTTCCGTGGCGGAGGTGGTGGTCCGGGGGGCCCCGGCGGTTTTGGTGAGGAAACTACACCAGCATCTCATTTTTATGATGCCAATGTCCGTTATACTTATCATGCTGATCAGAATAACATCTTTACCTGGAGTTTTTATTCTGGTGAAGATAAAACGGATAATAGCCGCCAATTACAATTGCCGTCATTTCTTGGAGGGGGCAGCGCTCCTGATATTACCGATTACACCAAATATGGTAACCTGGCAAGCAGCCTGAAGTGGTTTCACCAGTGGAATAAGACGATTCACTCAAATACTTATATCACCTATTCGTCCTACTTTAATGACCGTGTCCGCAACAATTCAGGTACCACCACGGATAGCCTGGGCAATACAGTGAACTTTAGTAACGGGACAATAGAAGATAACAACCTGAAAGATATTGACCTGAAATCAGATTGGGTTTGGGAATTGAACAATAATTTAAGATTCCGCTATGGCGGGTTTGGGTCGTACCAGCACATCAACTATGATTATATACAGGATGATACTACTAACCTGATCAGTCAGCATAATTCGGCTTTATTAGGCGGTGGTTATTTTGAAACCGAATATGAGCCTGTCAATGCACTGCATTTGCAACCTGGCATACGGGCTACTTACTATGGTCCAACGGGCGGCACTTATTTCGAGCCACGTTTTTCAGCAAGCTATGTGGTGAACGATAACTACACGCTGAAATTTGCAACCGGCCAATTCTATCAATTTATCAACCAGGTAACCCGCGATGATATTGCCGATGGTAACCGGAACTTCTGGGTGCTCTCCAATAATTCAAGTATCCCGGTGGGCAGGTCTCGCCACCTGATGGGTGGAGTGGCTTATGAAAATGACCAGTTTTTAGTTGATGTGGAAGGTTATTATAAATGGTTAAATGGGCTTACCCAATATACCATCACGCAAACTGGTTTTGGGTTTGCTGGTGGAACGCCTACGGTTACTGAAAACTTTTACACCGGTCAGGGTCGTGCTAAAGGGATAGAGGTTTTGGTACAAAAGAAATTGGGCCAATATACAGGATGGCTGAGCTATACTCTGGCCGATGCGGAAAATAAGTTTGCTGTATATGGCAACAATTACTACCCGGCCGATCAGGATATACGTCATGAGTTTAAGGCGATTAATATGTATCATGATAACCGCTGGAACTTCTCAGCCGTGTTCATTTTCAGTACGGGTCACCCTTATACTGCGCCGCTATCAACCTACAGCATCACCGGGGCTGACGGTAATCGTGTCACTTACTTTAATGTAAGTGGTAAAAACGCCGAACGATTGCCTGATTATCATCGCCTGGATCTGTCAGCTACTTACGATCTGCTAAAGATCAGTGGCGATAAGATCGGCAGCATCGGCCTGTCATTGTTTAACGTTTACAACCATGTGAATACCTGGTACCGCGAATACTATATCCGCGACAATGCCGCCATTACTACCGACGTCAACTACCTCGGATTTACACCAAATATAACACTGAGCTTAAGATGGAAATAAGGAGATATTTTTGGGGACTTTGCCTTGCAGGCTTGCTGTGCGCGATCTGGGCAGGTTGTAAAAAAGATAATACGACATCGGCTTCATTGCCGGTGGTGGAAGCTTATCTGTATGCGGGTCATCCCATCAAAGTAAAATTGTATCAGCAAAAGTCGTTAACAGATACTGCTAAATATGGTGCGGCAATTACCGGGCAGCAACTTCTGATCTCCGATGGCAGTCAGCAGATACAGCTTACTGAGTCTCCCAAAGGGACTTATACCTATATTGATAGCAGTTATTTGGTAGCAGGTAGGACATATACATTGACCTTTAATTATCAATCGCGCCAGGTATCGGCCAAAACGGTTATGCCGTTCAAACCGACAAATTTTGCTACCCAACACGACAGCGTTCATTATACCCACGTAAACACACCAAGCGCCACAGCCGATACGCTGAATAAATTTATCTGGGATAATGCGGATTCACTTAATCACGTGCTTGTATTCGATAACATTGACGACTCCTTTTTTCCATTAGATGGCGGGTTTGTGCCTAATGGCGTTTCCAACATTTTTTCAGTAAACACTGAACGAAAGCCAGTGTATTACATCGTGAATAAAAGCTTCCCATATTATGGTCATTACCAGGTGGTGCTGCTTCGCGTCAACCAGGAATATATCGACCTGCTAAAAAGTAACGCTTTAGGTTCCAACTCACAGAATCTGTTGAATATACCCACAAACGTAATCAATGGCCTCGGCATTTTTACCGCTATGCAGTCAGATACGCTGAAGTTTTATTTGTATGAGTAGCCTAAGATTTCGGCAAAACTGTTACGATCACTCTTTTATATCGCGTTAAAGCAGGTGTGCCTTTATCTGTTACTTTCAAAATAAAATGTAAAGTTACAGCGCTATCCACCACAGGGGCGGTTACTGGCACATCATACAAATTAGACGAATAAGGTGCAAAACTCACACGTCCTTTGTAAGTACCTGCTTCGGGATATTGAAACCAGAGGTAACTCAATGAGTCGCCATCAGGATCAGTGGTGCCTGCTGCACTTAAGTGAAATTGCTCACCGGATTTAACAGTCATTTTTTCACCGTTTGCTATTCTCGGTACAGGCGGGTGATTGCATTCTTTGTAGCTTTTGGTGGTCCATTGCATTCGGGCGGCAAAGTCATTTTGGTACTCCACGCGCCAGCGCCATATAGTTGCCTGGTTGCTGTTGTAACCTTTTTTATCGACAGGGGATATCAGAGAGTCCGATGCATTTGTCCAGATTGGTCTTGTTTCCGGTTCATCCTTTGGCCAGTTGTCCCGGTGGAATCGGCCTGTGTTGGAGTCTTCAAACTGCGGTAAATACAATTCATATCTTCCACCCCAGCCACCGTAGTTAGGATGTTCGGGATTATTCAAGCCATTACTGATCAGGTTCAGAAAGCTGGGAGAATCACCTTCCATACCATAAGCTACATCCGGATAAGCTGCACCCATCGGTCCGTGCCCTTGTTGTATGTTTTTTGCCAGCCATTCAGCAGATACAACCTCTGTATTCGATCCCGGCATACCGAACGACATACCCAGCCAGGTAGCCTTTCCGTAATTATAACCAGGCGTTACTACAAAAAATATGGATGGGAAGTTCTTCCTGATCCACGGTCCGCTATCATCCTGGTCCGAAATAGTATACAGTCTTACTTTCTTGTATATCTTTTCAGCCTCCTGCGCAGTCATGGTATTCTTTATTTTCCATAGCGCCTGGGCCAGCGTATTCGGACCGCCCCAAACTGTAAACCAAACCGGGCGATCATCGGCTTTCTTTAACACATTCACAATCCAATCAGAACCTTGCGAATCATGACCCTGACCGACACCTTCCATGCCATACACCGCAAGTCCCTTTTTTACTTTGGCCTTTAATACCAGCGCCGTAGGATAGCCCGGTTCGTGCTTAAGCAAGTTGGGTTGCACTTTTTCATAAGCATCCAATACTCTCAATATACTCTCAGGCGCTACACGCGTTTTTTGATGGATGGATGTTGTTGCAATCAAACCTTCTACATCCCATTGGTTACAATAGGTGAGAAAACGCACCATTGATTCTGTATCGTCGGGATCAGCTTCGATGTCTGTTAGTACAACAACTCTTAATTTTTTTGATGCTTGTGCTGACAGCATAGACGGTATGCTCAACAAAAGCGCGGTTACAAATGGCAGTAAAAATTTAATCCTTTTCATAACTCAGGTTTGGTGAATGTGTATGTTATTAGGTTTGATTATTGATCGCTTTTTTCCAGCCCCCGTAATATCCATCTATGCTTTCATTCCCCGAAGGCTTATGTGATTTCCCGTCCCTCTGTAATCTGCCCAAATCTTCTATGCTTTTATAAATACCCTGCTGCAATCCCGCCAGGTAAGCCGCACCAAGCGCCGATACTTCTGCGATGCCGATATTGATTACCGTTTTGCCCAACAGGTCAGCCAAAAACTGTACGATAAACCTATTGGCGCTAATGCCACCATCTATCATTAATTGATCCAGTGCTGTATCTGCATCCTGCTCCATTACCGTAATGATATCTTTTATCTGGTAGGGGATACTTTCCAACGCCGCCCGAACGATATGGCTTTTTCCTGTACTAAAGGTAAGCCCGGTAATGGATGCTTTCCTATTCATATCCCAATGCGGCGCACCAAGCCCACTAAAAGCCGGCACCAGGTAAACACCTCCATTGTCGGGAATACTTGTTGCAATAGCTTCTGTGTCTTTACTATCGGTAAGTATTCCCAATTCGTTTTTCAGCCATTCAATCGTTGCGCCGCAAGTGACGATTACACCTTCCAAAGCATATTGAACTTTATCGCTTGTACTCCAGCACACGGTGCCTATCATGCCGTTGTCGGAATGCTTTACCTTATCACCCACATTCATCAGTATAGAGCATCCGGTGCCAAGAGTTGCCTTTGCCATGCCAGTATTAAAACAGCCTTCGCCGAAAGCGGCAGCATGAGAGTCGCCTATCATGGCTGAAATTGTTATTGGCTGACCCAGTAAACCATCAAAATCTGTTTCACCAAACCACTCTGATGAAGGCTTGCACTCAGGCAAGTTTAGTTTTGATAAATTAAATATTTCGAGCAGCTCCTTATCCCAGGTAAGTGCCTCCAGGTTAAAGAACATTGTTCGCGAAGCATTGGTATAGTCAGTATAATACTGCTTACCACCAGATAATTTGTACAATAACCAAGTGTCCACCGTACCGAAATAGGCATCCTCATTATCTATAGCTTGTTTTATGGCATCGACATTTTCGTAAAGCCAGATGAGTTTGGTTCCCGAAAAGTATGGGTCGATGATCAGTCCCGTTTTTTGTTTGATGGCCGGCTCAAAGCCTCGTTGCTTTAGTCGTTCACAAATGGTTATCGAGCGCTTGCATTGCCAGAGTACAGCATTGTATAATGGCTTCCCACTTTTATCCCAGATAATAAATGTCTCCCGCTGGTTGGAAATGCCGGAGACTTTTATTGCACTTACATCGCCGCCACCATTTTTAAAAGTATCGATGCATTTTGAAACGGAAGCTAACACATTGCTGTAAATCTCATCCGGCACTTGTTCGGCAAAACCTTGTTCATGATAGGAGGCAAGCGGCTCAGTAGCTTTGGCAACAATCTCGCCCTGCTCATTAAAAATAAGCGTTTTGGTACTGCTGGTGCCCTGATCGATAGCCAATATATAGGATGATGTATTCATTATTCGTTTTTGCTATTTGCCTTATCAATGATCACCGCTGCCAGGATCACCAGGCCTTTTACTACCTGCTGCCAGAAGGGGGATACATTCAATAAAACCAACCCATTGTTTAATACGCCAATAATAACCGCACCTAACACCGTGCCTAATATTGAACCCCTACCACCTGAAAGCGATGTTCCGCCTATAACAACCGCTGCTATGGAATCCAATTCGTAACCTGTGCCTGCATTTGGTTGTGCTGCATCCAGTCGCGAGGTGATGATGAGGCCGCCAACGGCCGCCAAAGCGCCCGCAATGGTGTACACAGCTATTTTTATATAATTTATATTGATACCTGAAAGCCGTGCTGCATTTTCGTTGCCTCCGATAGCATAAATGTACCGGCCAAGCCGGGTCTTTTTGGTAATGATGATAGCTGAAATAACTACTATTCCTGATATCCAAACCGGCAGTGGTATGCCAAGAAACCAGCCGGTGCCAAGAAAGGCGAACTTATGATCGAGGCCTGTAATAGGGAAGCCTTTTGTCCAGAGCATGGTTAAACCACGTGCGATGGTGAGCATAGCAAGCGTAGCTACGAATGGCGGAACTTTAAACCTGGTGATGGCCCAGCCATTAAACCAACCAAGTGCCGACCCAACAATGATACCTGCAACACAAGCTCCGAGAACAGTAAACCCGATATATAAATTTGATGATTGTAACTCTATGCCATTCCTGAGCAAACCCGCGGTAACAGCACCGCATAACGCAAGAATTGAACCTACCGACAGATCGATACCGGCAGTAAGCACCACCAGTGTCATCCCTACAGAAATGCAAATATTCACCGATATCTGGCGCATCACATTCCACGCATTAGTGACGGTAAGGAACTTATCAGATAAAAAACTAATGAGAACGCACAGTACAAAAAGCGCTATTAATGATTGGAACCGTGCCAGGTATTGCCTGTAATTTTGTGTGTTGATCGCTGCGTCCATTAGTTGTTTTTAGGGATGGCTTCCATTAATATTTTATCTTCAGTGGCTTCGTCGATGCTTAATTCTGCGGTAATGCAGCCTTCGCACATCACCAGTATTCGGTCTGCCACGGCAAGTATCTCGGGCATTTCAGACGAAACGACAATAATGCCCATGCCCTCGCCGGCCAGTTGGGCAATGAGTTTGTAAATTTCCGTCTTGGCATGTATATCGATCCCACGCGTAGGTTCGTCCAGCATCAAAACACAGGGATTAGTAGCCAGCCATTTAGCCAGCACAATTTTCTGCTGATTGCCTCCGCTAAGATTCTTTGCCAGTTGTTTTGATGAAGAAGTTTTGATGCGTAAACGGTCGATGTATTTTTGAGCCAGGGATGTTTCTTTACCATTATCCAGCACACCCATATTTTGCATCTGGTCAAGCGTAGTAATACAGATGTTTTGCTTAACATCCAGCCCCAACACAAGCCCATCTTTTTTGCGGTCTTCCGGTACAAGCGCAAAACCTTCCCGTATAGCATCAGCGGGAGATAAGAAGTGGCAATTTTTATTGTTGATCGTTATGCTGCCTGATACTTGCTTGCTATGCAGCCCAAAAATAGTTTCGAGCAATTCTGTTCTGCCTGCGCCCATCAACCCAAATATCCCTAACACTTCGCCTTTGTGCAGTTTGAATGAAATATCTTTTAACAACGTTTTATCCTTGTCTTTGCAGAGCGACAGATGATCTACCGACAATAGCACTTCTACTTGTTCTGAAAGCCTATTTTTTAAATTGACAGCAATCTCGCGCCCCACCATTTTCTGAATAAGCCTGTCGTGATTGATCTCTTTCATTTCTCCTGACCCGATGAACCGTCCATCTCTTAACACAATATACCTGTCAGCTATCGCGAACAATTCATCCAGTTTGTGCGAAATGTAAACGATTACTTTGCCCTCGGCTTTTAGGTTGTTGATGATATCGAACAGCACCTTCACTTCCCTATCACCAATGGCTGATGTCGGTTCATCCATGATGATCACTCCAGCACTATGCAATAATGCCTTGGCAATTTCAACCACCTGCTGCTGTCCGACTTTTAAACTTGCTATCTGCGCATCAGGATCTACATTAAGTTTAAGCCTTTCAAGTAACTTCTGCGTTTGTTCACGCATTCGCTTTTTATCCAGCAGACCTAAAGGAGTGGTCAATTCACTTCCCAAAAAGATATTTTCGGTCACGCTAAGATGCGGTACCAAATTCAGCTCCTGGTGGATAATGGCAATGCCTTTGGCCTGCGCGTCTTTGGTGTTTTTGAATCTTATGATTTCACCGTCATAAATGATCTGCCCGTCGTACTCAGTATATACGCCCGACAGAATTTTCATCAGGGTTGATTTACCTGCACCATTTTCGCCGATGATGGCGTTTACCTTGCCTGCGTGCAGTTCCATACACACGTTATCGAGGGCGGTAACGCCCGAAAACTTCTTCGATATGTTCTCTGCAACCAGCAAGGCTTATAATTTTTATGGCTGAATATTTACTGCAACAGGTACTGCTTCAATTTGCGACAGGTTCACATGCTCTTTATTCAATTCAATAGCCCCGGTAAACGAAATGCTGTTCCCAACTTTTGCGTGTTTTAATTGAGGCAACACTTTGCTCCGGATTATCGCATTGATCTCCGCCGACACATTATTAAAATCCATTGTATTATTAAAATCGTTGATGTTGATTAGCCCGGTAGCATCCCGGGCTGCATTTCCGAAAATATACTCGGTAGCTATCTTCACTTTTTGCTCCGGTAAGCCAGCGATAGAAACGGTTACATCATCTCCGTCAATAGCGGCAACAGTTCCCTTCCCCTGAATTAAAAAATAGCGCAGGTTGCCAATACCAAGCGCATGCGAATAGCTGTCGAATGCTTGTGCCGGGTTGGTATTGAGCATGGGTATCAACTTGTCGATGGCTATAGCATTACTAAGACCGGGCGTCAATTTTTTGTCCCAAAAGTTTTGAGCATAGGCTGCTGCGTTAAATGTTTTGGCTGTTTGTTCGGCTTTTACCTCGTCGAGTTTTTTAAAGTAAACAGAATTGTAGCCAACCAGCAGAACGACAAAAGCGACGATGATATATTTAATAACTTTCTTTCCCATCGCTTTATTCTTTTTTACCGTAACCGGTGTAGTCGTTAACATTTTCCTGCGTAACCAATTCTACGGCAACCGGCATCTTTTTAGGGAAATCCCGTTTGCCTTTAAAATATTCGTCCGCGTAAATAGCTGCTGTTTTTGCCATTACCTTCGGGAATTGCATCCCGGTGGCCATTATCTTTTTGTTTTGGATCGATTCGATTACATCCTGCGCACCATCAAAACCAAAGACTTTAATATCATTGGCTTTCCCCGATGCAACAAGTGCCTGGTAAGCGCCTGAAGCCATCGCATCATTGCCGCAAAAAACGGCGTTAATGTCAGGATGCGCCTGCAATATCGACTCCATTACTTCCATCGCTTTATTGCGGTCGAAGTCAGCACTTTGTTGAGCAACCATTGTCAAACCGGGGAAGAAATCCACTACGCTGTGAAAGCCTTTGGACCGGTTCCAGGTGTTATTATCACCCACCAAGCCTAATATCTCTACGTATTTCCCCTGCTTATTCAACTTCTCCACAAAATATTTCCCGATAGCAACGCAGCCCGAGTAATTATCAGATAGAATTTGAGAAGTAGCAGCATCAACGGAGTTCACTTCTCTGTCCATGCAAAAAACCGGAATACCTGCTGATTTGGCCTCCAGCACATTGCTTACCGAGCCATCAGCATCGGTAGGGTTAAAGAGGATTGCATTGTATCCGGCGCTGATGGCGTTCTCAAAATTGTCCGCCTCAATAGCTGTATTGTTTTGAGAGTCGAATATTTTGGTTTCATACCCCAAGCTTTTAGCCTGCTCCGCCGCCGTTTGCGCAAGCACCACAAACCAGGGGTTATTGAGTGTGGATACGATGACGGCCACTTTTTTATGCCTGCCCTGATCGCTGCCACTTCTGCACCCGCATAAAACCACCACCACTACGAGGAAGTATAATGAACATTGTTTTATGACAGTCAAATATCTCATAGTTTATTTTAATAATGCTACTGCTTCTTTGGCGATCCCCGCTTTTGAAATACCATAGTGCTCAAATATTTCGGTTTGCGAACCAGTGACGGTATATTCATCCGGTATGCCCATTATCTTGAATGGTAAAGACAAATTATTCTGCAAAAGAAATGAAGCGCAGGCCTCGCCCAATCCACCGTTTATGCTGTGCTCTTCTATGGTTATCATAGCTTTACATTTCTTAGCCACAGATTCGAGTAAATCATAGTCTAATGGTTTGATCGTGTGCATGCTGATGACCATTGCAGATATTTTATTTTCTTGCTCCAATATTTCTGCAGCTTGCAGAGCGGGGTATACCGTTTCGCCGGTTGCGACCAACGCGATATCGCAGCCTTCTCTTACAATCCGTCCTTTCCCAAATTCAAAAGACTGATCACAAGATAATTTAGGCATTACTTTTTTACCAAAACGCAGATAAATAGGATGATTTGATTTAGCAGCCAATCTGATGGCTTCTATTGTTTCATAATTATCAGCAGGGGCGGCAATCACCAGGTTATTGATAGCACGCAACACGGCAAAATCGTGCAAGCTGTGATGGGTGCTGCCCAAAGCGCCATAACTTACCCCCGCGCTGATGCCGATCAGCTTTACCGGATTATCCGAATAAGCTACATCATTTTTGATCTGCTCCAGCGCACGGGCGGTAAGAAAGCATGCAGGAGAGACGGCAAATGTTTTTTTGCCTGCTGACGCAAGTCCGGCGGCTACACCTACCAGGTTTTGCTCGGCAATGCCGATCTCCACAGTTTGTGCCGGAAAATTTTGTCCAAAGCCTATCAGTTTGCCAGATCCACGTGAATCGCTTGTTACCACTACCACATCCCGGTCTGTCGCCGCCAGCTCTTCGAGTGTTTGGGCAAAAACTTCCAGGTTTGCTTTATCCGTTTGCGATTTATTTTCTGCTTCAACTATCATTTTCTATTTCATTAATTCACTATCGCCGCTTCCAATTCCTGTATAGCCTGCGCGTATTGCTCAGGGTTTGGCACGCCATGATGCCATTTTAATTGATCCTCCATATAGCTGATTCCTTTGCCTTTAATGGTGTGGGCAATGATCAAACTTGGTTTCCCCTTCTCAAAAGGGATGGAATCAAATGCTTCGGTCAATGCTTTGAAATCGTGCCCGTCAACATGCTTTACGGCCCAGCCAAAACTTTCAAATTTTTCATCTATCGGATCAGTGTTGCATACTTCAGAGGTTCTGCCGGAAATTTGGAGTTTATTGTGATCGATGATCGCGCATAGGTTATCCAGTTTATAATGCGATGCGGTGAGCGCGGCCTCCCAGTTTGATCCCTCGGGGAGCTCACCGTCGCCTAACAAGGTAAATACACGGTAGCTTCGCGCATCCATTTTGGCGGCTAATGCATTACCGACGCTTAGCGACAAGCCATGCCCCAATGCACCGGTATTCTGCTCAACACCATGCACCTTTTTTGTAGGGTGACCGATATAATGCGATTTATATTTGCATAATGTTTCCAGATCAGACTCAGGGAAGAATCCTTTATCGGCTAATACCACATATAGCGCTTCTACTGTATGCCCCTTGCTTTGAATATACCTGTCGCGATTGGGTGACGAGAAATCCTGCGGACTCACATGAAGTACATGATTGTACAACACATTTAAAATATCAATGCAAGACAAGCTCCCGCCCGTATGTCCCGCCTTTGCTGCATAGATGTATTTGAGTATCTTTTTGCGATACTCAACTGATTTTATAGCTAATTCTTTCTCCGTCACCGCTTGATCTTTTAATTGAACACACTTACTTCCCAACCCATATAGTTTTCAAATGACTCGCGCAGAATAGCCGAAGTTTTTGACGCATTCATCACTACGTGATGCTCAAAGCCATTGCGGCATACAAACTGCATCAGTCCCTGTAAGTCGTTTATTTTGGCTACCGCTCGTGTACCGAAAGTATTCAGCGGGTCATCGGTCAGCATGCCTTCGCCGATATAAGCTTTGATAATGCCTTTTGAATCGTCAGTGCTGATTCTGCCATAGGTTAAAGGCATTGCCGGGGTACGGCCGGCCAATGCCCCGTAGGTATTCTCTTCACCTACCGATGTGCCTATGATCGGCGCTGTGCTGATCTCGATATCCGGCAGGAATGACTTTGCCCAGTTACCGCAGTGGAAAAGCACACATTTATTTTCGTCATCTGAATAATTGTTGTTCCAATCCACCAATGCGCTTGGAGAACTCGACGCCAGCTGCATAGCATACATGGTAAGCGTACCGGTCACATCCACCTCGCAAGCGCTCGGCAGCATGTTCTCGCTCATCATGCTCATGCTGGTGCATACATTACAACCATAGTTTTGCTGAAGCGATGTCCAGCATTGTATAGCTGTAGCATCCAAAGCGTTTTCTTGCATAAACTCATGCAATACAGCGTCAAGCTTGGCTATCTGGATCAACCTGTCATCCGGCGTTCTGCCGGTAGAAGAGTAAGCTTTGATTTTCTCCAGTCGTTCTTTGACTATCCCATCATCTTTGGTCAGTTTATTGGCATTTCCCAATATCGCCGATAGATCGGTTGTAACTACCGATATACCATTACGCTGCAATATCTTTTCGCTATACCGGACAGTGTTAAAACCACCCGGGCGTGCTCCGACAGCACCGATACGCACTGTGCGCATGCCTTTTACTACACGGCATACCGCTTTAAAATTGAGCAGGTCCTGGTGAAAGCTCTCATCCAAAGGATGTACTACATGTTTGGTGGTCAATGAATATTTTATACCGAACTGGTAAAGATTATTGCAAACGGAAATTTTACCGCACCAGGCGTCGCGGCGGTTAACCACATCCATTTTGTTCAGGTCGTCGGGATAGGCTTGTATAAGCACAGGCACATTAAGACCGGATAATTTGAGTGTTTCGGCAATGCCTTTTTCGTCACCAAAATTTGGCAATACTACCAGTACCCCTGCAATCGTATCCGCATGTTTTCTGAATAAGGCCGCACATTTCTGCGCCTCAATAAACGTTTCTACGCCGCCCAGTTTGGTATCGGTTTCGTTAAGCATAATCGGCGTAACACCTGCTTTTTCAAACGCTTTAGTCAAATCTGCCCTGCATTCGCCAACCAGCTTGTCCGGAAAGAAATCGCGGTTACCGATGATGACGCCTAAGGTTATATTCCCTTCGTTATTTTTCATTTTTATTCCCTGCAATAATTAGTTCTATTTCGTTATCATAAAAAACTTCCTTGTCTTTCTCTTCAATACCCGGGTCGGTTATAATATAATCGATCAGCGAAAGCGCGCCCAGGCTGGCCAATGCTGTTTTGCCTATTTTGGTCGAATCGGCCACCAGGTACCGTTGCTCTGCTGCTTCTATCATCGCCTTCTTTACCACCAGATCGCTGATGCTGGGGTAGGTTAAACCTGATTTAAGCGATATCCCGGCTGTTGCCAAAAACAGCTTTTGGACATTCAGCCCCTTGAAAAAGTCAGCGGCTTTTTGCCCGGTCAGTGATAGTGTAGGCGGTTTAAACTCGCCGCCTGTCACTATCACCTCGATGCCAGGCTCTGCTCCAAGCATCAATGCTATGTTGAGCGCGTTGGTGATCACGGTCAGGTTTTTCATGCCTTTTAGCTTTTTGGCCAGCTCGGTTGTTGTCGAGCCTGAATCCAAAATGATCGTATCACCACTCTCAATAAACTCAAGGCACTTACCGGCGATGAGTTCTTTTTTATCCAGGTTTTCCTGGTGTGTTAAAGAAAAGGTTTGCACCTGGTCTTTAATATTTTTGAGGTAGGCCCCGCCATGTTCGCGGATGATCAGTCCGTCTTTTTCAAGCTTCTCCAGGTCCTGCCTGATGGTAACCTCGGTCACTTTAAAAAGCTTTGCTAGGTCGAGCACTTTGGCTGAGCCGTCTTCCTGCAAAAGCTCTAATATTTTATCTCTTCTATATGTTGGTAGCATATTTTCGTTTTTCTTCAAAAATGCGACATTGCGCAACAAAAAGAAAACAAATGAAACTATTTAAAACACAACGGCGCAAATTCAGTAAGATACAGACGCCAGGCATTCCATTCGTGATGATGGTCTGTTTCCTGGTAAGTATATTTCAGGCCCACTTCGTCATACAGCGCCCTTAATTTCACTACGGTTTGGTATAAAAAATCAGCTTTTCCGATAGCTATCCAGTAAACCTTCGGGCTGGCAGCCTTTAATGCCTGCAGTTGCTTTAGATTAGCATCCTTGTCGTATTTCATATTCGGTGCAGCGGAAGAAAATAAGCCCATACTCATTACACCTATATATTTAAACATCGCAGGGTTATTGTTAGTGATGTTTTGGGTTTGAAAGCCGCCCATCGAAAAACCGGTTATCGCCCTGTGGTCAGGATCGGCAATTACACGGTAGTTGCTTTCAATATAAGGCACTACATCTTTTACCAGGCTTTCTTCAAATTTTTGCGAGGACATTCCGCCCATAATATTTTCGCTGGCTTTAGAGGTATATGATCTGTCGAGCGGTTCAGCAGGAGTATTTGGATTACCATTTGTGATCACCACGATCATCGGTTTTGCTTTACCGGCGGCGATCAGGTTATCCAAAATGTAATTGGCCCTGCCGCGGTTTACCCACACATCCTCGTCGCCGCCTGCACCATGAAGCAGGTACATTACCGGGTATTTTTGTTTCGATTTTTCATAACCCGGTGGGGTGTAAACCATCATCCTCCTGTTGCTGCTCAATGTAGGTGATGGATACCAAACCGCCGTCACCTGTCCATGCGGAACATCTTTAGCATCAATCAGATCAGCAAGCGGACCGGGAACCATCAGGCGGTTCTCTACATTAACACCATCACGGGTAACCAGACTGCTTCCTGGTTCAGTGGTACTTATGCCGTCGATCAAATAACGGTATTCATACATAGCCGATGGTAGCGGATTTACTTTCACCTCCCAAATTGAATCCTTTTTAACCATTGGGATGGTGAAGTTGTACATGCTGGGCGGCCAGGTTCCTAATAAGATGACTTGCTTTGCGTCTGGTGCCTTTATACGAAATATAACCGAGTTATCAGCCTGAATCTCGGGGGGCATATTAACCGATCGTATTTGGGCTATTGCCCATGCAGGCAGCGTAAAAGTTATCAGCAATAAGAGAACAAATTTTTCAGTCTGCAAATTAAATGCTTTCCTTCTCATGGTTTTGATGGGTTGATTGGTTTTGTTTATCCTATGCAATATGCAAATAAAAGTAAATAAAAGAAAATAAACGAAAGTTTTTTGAAGAAATTGAAAAGTGCTTGCAAATGCAAGGCGGTTGGCGGTAAGGGCAACGAGATAATCGTGAGCTATTTCTCCTGGTCACATATTACGCGGTATTTATAGCCAATCTTTGTGTAAGTCGCGCCAACCGCCACGCGCCTGGCGTCAATCCAAATAAAAGACAAAAGACTCTTTTATTTTAACGATTATCTCTATCTTTGTCTCATAAATAAATGGGAATCTTTTCAAAAACGTGTGAATATGCTATGCGGGCAGTTTTTTTCATCGCTGCCAAAACCGCCGATGGCGGTCGCGTAGGCATAAAGGAAATTGCAACGGGAATTGATTCTCCTGAACATTTCCTTGCCAAAATATTGCAGGATTTAAGCAGAAGGGGAGTGATACAATCTGCAAAAGGCCCTAACGGTGGGTTTTATGTGGATGAAGCGATACTTAACATGCCTTTGTCATCAATAGTTGAAGCGGTAGATGGCAATGACATATTCATCGGGTGCGGCTTGGGTTTGGAATATTGTTCAGAGGAAAACCCCTGCCCGATACATCACGAATTTAAAGCTATCCGTAACCAGATACAGGTTCTGCTTAAGACAACCAAGATTGGTGAGTTTAATGAAGATTTGAACCTGGGCATAGCAGTATTAAAGAAATAAAAAATTTTGCTTTAATAAAAGACAAAAAGGTATTATATATGAAAGATATAACAGGATTAGAAGATATACAGCTCTTTGTAGACGAGTTCTATAACAAAGTACGTGAGGATGAAGTGATAGGGCCTGTGTTTGCCGGGGTTATTACCGACTGGCAGCCGCATTTAGATAAAATGTATGCATTCTGGAACGCTGTCCTGTTTGGCGCTCCGGGTTTTAAGGGTAATCCTTTTGCAAAGCATGCGCCACTGCCTATTGCAGATGATCATTTTGGAAGATGGCTGGAACTGTTCGCAGAAACTATTGACGCAAATTTCGCAGGACCGCTAGCCGTGGAAGCTAAGCAAAAGGCCGGGATAATGGCAACCATGTTTATGAGTAAACTTGATAGGATGAGAAATGGTTCTGGCTATACCATAGTTTAAACCAATCAGACTATAAATAAAACCAATCGGTATATTAAGTATCCTTTTTCTTTAATTGATGCTGATATTCAGTCGTTTCTTTACATCCACCCGACAAATTTTGAAGCGTTTCTGTGTATCTTTGTACGTTGAAGATTTGTAGCGACTCCTTTCATTTGATCGCACCGGCTTTTAGCTATTCCTGCTTTTATAAGCAAAATTACTACGCGCATTTTAAGGCACACAATCTTTAGCATTCACTAAGAAAGGTATTTTGATAAATGAGACAACTTAAAATAAGTCAGTCGATCACGAACCGTGAGTCTGCGTCATTGCAACAGTATTTATCGGATATTGCAAAGATCCCGATGGTGACGCCGCAAGAGGAAGTGGTCTTAACACAGAAAATAAAACAAGGCGACCAGGCAGCTTTGGAACGCCTCACAAGCGCGAACCTGCGGTTTGTAGTTTCGGTTGCGAAACAATATGAAAGTTCAGGTCTTACCCTGGGCGACCTGATCAATGAGGGCAACCTTGGATTGATCAAGGCAGCAAAACGTTTTGATGAAACCAAAGGCTTCAAATTTATTTCCTATGCTGTTTGGTGGATCCGTCAATCCATCCTCCAGGCTATTACGGATCATGCCAGGTTGGTGCGCCTGCCAGCAAATAAGGTTGGCGACCTGAGCAAGATCAGCAAGGCTTCGTCTGAATTGGAACAGCACCTTGAAAGGGCGGCAACAGTAGAAGAAATTGCCGAAATTTTGGAAGTAACTGTTGAAAAGGTTGCAGGAACGCTTGCCAGCGCAAGCAGGCACGTATCTGTTGATGCACCATTCAGCAGCGAGGAAGAAAACACGTTATTAGATGTGCTGCAAAACCCTGAATCGAACACGGACAAGTATATCATGGATGATTCACTGAGAACCGAAATTTCGCGCAGTTTGAAGATGCTTGACGCCAGGGACAGGGAAATTGTCGAACTGTTTTTTGGTTTAAGCGGTTCACAACCATTAAGCCTTGAAGAGATAGGCGAAAAATACAACCTGACCAGGGAACGGGTAAGGCAGATAAAGGATAAAGCTTTGGCAAGGCTAAGGCACAGCGACAGGGCCTATAGGGAATTGAAGAGTTATTTGTAATTTCCTAAGCTTAGAATAAATCAGGTAAGAGCCTTTAGCGGAAAGCTGAAGGCTTTTGTTTTTAATAAGAGGTATGGGTGAATACTATTCATCCAGCGTTCCGGAAGGCAGCGGCTGGTGATTAACCACACGAACCACTTTGTCTACCATCAGTTCAATATCAAAGGGTTTGCGGATATAATCGTTGGCTTCACATTCCTTTGCAATCAATTCAATATCATTGGCTGTAGACAGTATGATTACGGGGATAGCTGCCAGTTCAGGAATGTTTTTCATCTTTCTGCATAAACGGTGGCCCGGCTGGCTGTTGACAAATTCATCCAGCAGGATCACATGGGCGCGGAAGCTCAGAAGGTCCCAAAGCTCTTGTGGTTCGGGAATGCTTAGCGTCTCGAAACCCTGCTCCTGTAAGATATAATCAACGATCAGGCGGATATCCTGGTCGTTTTCAATAATGAGTACGCGTTTCTTCATGGGTTATAATCAATAGATAACGCTAAAGATAATGTTTTAATTTGAAAAATATTATCGGTGAAGTTAACTATGCCATACGCTTTAAAAATAGGAGATTGTTATTTCTAATAATATATTTGCCCTTTGTTCCCCTATATGCCGGCAACCAGATCACGAAGTATCTATTATCTCATCTATATCAGCACAGCTCATGAGCTGATGCCCGAAGAGAAACTCCACTTTTTGCTTGAACAATCCAGGCGGAATAATGAGCAATATGGCATCACAGGAATGCTGCTTTATATGCAAACCCGTTTCCTGGCCAAAATGGACGGGCGTTTTATGCAGTTGCTCGAGGGGCGCGAAAAGGACGTCCGGGAAATCTACGACCGTATCCGGCAAGATGAGCGCCATCATCATGTAATGCTCCTCACCGACGGATATGAAAAGAAACGTAGTTTCACGGACTGGTCAATGGGCTTTAAGATAGTTGATGAGCATGCTTCTAACGATGTGTCCGGTTATTTTCGATTGGGAGATGATTTTCTGAAAGGGGCGACTAGTACGGCGTCTCATTTGAATTTTCTCCGGTCATTTTATCAGATAAATCGGAGGTAATAAGTATTTCTGAATACATAACTAGCTCGCCGGTGCCCGCCGGTTCAAGCGTCTCGCTGACGTCACCAAACCACCTTCAAAGGGCAGTCCGGATTAGCACTGCTATACCAATACTCATGCGCCGAGCCCACAAGACCTGCCCTTACGGGGTTTTCTGTATATAATCAATTTTTTGTTCAATAACAGCCGGCCTGAATAAAACAACCGGGTAATTACCATTTTGCCACAACTGATGACCTTCATTTTCCGTCTCAGCGGGGTCTCCCAACGGGGACCCTGCGTCAAAGGAACCGCAAGCCATTTATATTTACGGAATGACTGCCAGAAACCCAACGAATGATTGCATACAATGCAGGGTCCCTTTCAGGAGACCCTGCTGGGACGGAAGGCTAATACGCCATCTCATTTGAATTTTCTCCGGTCATTTTATCAAATCAATCGGAGGTAGCGTGGTGTTTATGGCTGCATAAGGACGCTTTAACTGATGGGGTAAAATTAATTTGATATTAGTGTGATAAGCTAAATGTTTATAATGTAATTTATATAATCTATATTTAGTTTCTAAACCTACGTTATGATAACCAAGATAGAAGTTGATGGCTTTAAATCATTATCTCAATTTGAGTTAAAACTGAATCCAGGTCTTAATATTTTAGTTGGACCAAATGGAGCAGGGAAAACGAATATTATACTATTCTTTGAATTTCTTTCCAAGATAGTTAGAAATCCTGTAGCTCACGCTGTTAGTTCTGTTGGAGGAGCAGGTTCCATTTTTAAAAAAATTGGCAATGCCGAATACCAAGATACGATCAGCTTTAAAATCCATGGTTCACTTCAAGAAAGCAAAACAAATTTTTTAGTTTATGAATTCTCAGCAGTAATAAAATCATCGTTTGAAAAGGATGACATTTATTTTGATAAACAGGAAGTAAAAGTTAGAACGGCTACTAAATTTTGGAATGATCCAGACGAGATAAAAGGCAAAACAACTTGGGATTTTCATCTAGAGTACGGTTATCCAACCGATAAAAACGGTGTTGTAATTCATAACATTAATAAAAAAAAGTTTCGGCCACGACATTTTTTTAACCCATCAGATACAGAACGAAGTTTTGAAAAATCCTTTAGAGAATTCATTTATAAAAATGATCCATCAACCCAATTGATGGTATTAGCCCTTTACCCAGTAATTGAACATACGCATATCATTATAAATGATATTCTTGGAGGTGAATCATTTAACATAGTACCAAGTAAAGTTAAGGAGCAGGAAGATGCAGCAAAACCTCCGGGTATAAAAAAAGACGGCTCAGGATTGTCAACTACTTTATACGCTTTAAAAAAAAGCAAACCAGTTCCTCAATCTGATTTAATCATTTTTTTCTATATCGAAAGGAATCAGAAAGAATACGATCCCAAGACTTTGAACAAAATAATTTCTTACCTAAAATTGGCTAACAAGACGGTCATAGACCTTGATGTAGAGAATGATCCTTTTGACAATAAGTTAATTGTAAAAATCTTTATTAAAACAGGAGATTACAACGCGGTTTTGCCATTGTCTTCTATGTCGGATGGCACTATCAAATGGTTAACGCTCATAACTGCTATTTTAACGTCTAAAACTATATTTTCCATAGAGGAACCGGAGAATTTTTTACACCCATGGATGCAAGCGGAAATTGCCAATATAATGAGGGAACACATCGAGAGTCGAGGAAACCAGGCGTTTGTAATTATGACTACTCACAGTGAATCATTACTTAATCATAGCAATGCGCATGAAATTGTATTAATCGATTTGATAGAAGGAAGAACACGAGCTAGGAAGATTCCATATATTGAATTATTGCAAACTGAAATGGAAAAAACAGGTATAGGTTTGGGAAATTTTTACTTTGCTAATTCTTTTGATTATGAGTAGCCCAGCATTTATAGTAGACGGTTTTACTGAAAGGAATATCGTACAGCAGATCTGCCCAGGTAAACCAATTCGAAGAACAGATCTAAATGGGAAGAATGTATCAATTGAAGCGATAGCAAAAAAAATTGCTTCATTAATACGTTTGTTGAATAATCGCCACTATCCAATAATAATTTTAGTCGATAAAGAGGATCGCAACATGTCAAATGAAGAAATGTGTCAAAAGTTGCGACAACTTATAATTGAAGAGGGTATTAATGATATCGAACTAAAAATTGGAGTTGCAGATCGTATGATTGAAAATTGGATATTAGCAGATTGGGGAAAAATAACCCAAAATGCTGCAAAACCAGAAAATACAGATGGACTCAAAGGTAGCTCAAGATTAAAGGAGTTATTGGGATCATATGGTAAAACGACAGATGGAGTTGATATGTTTATAAATGCAGATCCTTCAATAATATATCAGAATTCCCCAAGTTTTCGATTATTCGCTGACCAATTGAAGGATATTGAATGTTGGTACGTCGAGGGTTTGTAGTATAGCGAAATTCTTAACAATATGTAATATAAACACAGCCGATTTCGCAAAAGATCTGTGGAGGCGGAGTTCGAATCTCGCCCAATGTCCTCTCATCTCCCTAAATGGCGTGAGTCTGCAGCAAAGGATTTTGGCCTGAGTGCTCATGACCAAACAGAGCGATGAGTATACTTTATGTTTGGTTTGCACGTAATACTCACGGTAGGTTAGGCATGCTCAACCAGTTATTGCCGCCCCCCGCTTCCTATTCAATCTAAACAACACCAGCATCACCACAACCGATAACGCGATAAACACCAGGTAGCTATAGCTGAGGTTAAGCTGATCTTTAGCGGGAATGGCAGCCACTACCAGGTAAGTAAGCAGCGAGAGGATGACATACACCATACCGCCGGTAAACCCGCCGGACATAGCCGCGTTTTTAGGAAAGCGGCCCAAACAATAGGTGAAGTAATTATTGTAAGTAAACCCGGCGCCTACGTGTATCGCAAAAGCAAAAAATACCATCAGGTAAACATTGCTCACAAATTTCGCGGTGACAATCATTAAAACAACCATCGCGAGTTGCAGCAAAATATTAACGAACAGCTTGCTAAAAAACGGTCGGCTGATCAATGCCTTGCCAATAAAGCCGCCTACCATCCAGGCCAGGCCCAGGATGAGCGAGCAATAGCCTGCAACAACCGGAGTAAATTTAAAGTGATGCTCGATAATAAAAGGGCCGGTCATGTTATACATGATCACCATGGAATAAGCAAAGCTCAGCATCAGGATACCCAGGCTGAACGTTGTTGCTTTAATCATTTCAGCATAGACGGCAGCAATTTTCTTGATATGGAATTGCGTGCGGTGGCGGATAGTCTCGCCGCTGTATAAAAGTTCCAGCACCGCTATAACCGATGCCATGGCCGCAAGGAAATAAAAGTTCGACTGCCAGCCGAAAGTGTTCTGGAAATAACCACCCAAAAAAGGTGCAACTATTGGTCCGGCAGACCATATGATGGTGAACATGCTCAGGTAATGTTTTAACTGTGAGCCTTCGTACACGTCCACAAAATAAGCCCGTTTAGCTATGACGATCATGGCCACTGTAATGCCATGGATGATCCGCATGGCATAGATCACATAAATATTGTGAGTGATGGCAATAACTATACTTGCCAGGATAAATACGAACAAGGCTCCCGTACTAAACTTGTACCGTCCGTAGGAATCTAAAACACTCCCCAAAAATAATTGGGAGGTTCCGTAGCTGATCAGGAACAGCGTTAGGGTTAATTGTACCTGTATGCTGCTGATGTGCATATCGGCGCCCATATTGGGCAACGAAGGGATATAAATGTCTGTAGCGAACCCCGACAGGGGCAACAAGGCAAACGCCAATATTGTTGAAATTCGCTGATTTTTGAGTTGAGATGATGTTATAGTAGTAGGTGGTAGCATGTGCGGCAAAGATACCAATAGCCGAAATGGGGATTGTTTGCTGCAAGTAATAAAGAAAAGACGTTGGTGTGACGGGAGAGCGGGCAGTGTTCACGGTGTTCACGAGCTGAACGAACAGTAATGAAAAAGTGTCCAAAAACAAAAAAGCCTTTAGACTTACGACTAAAGGCTTTTGACTTTTAAGCTGTGGTATCAGCTGGAATCGAACCAGCGACACAAGGATTTTCAGTCCTTTGCTCTACCAACTGAGCTATGATACCATCCCGTTGGGGCTGCAAATGTAGTGTGTTTTTTCGTTTATGAAAACTTTTTTTGAAAAAAGATTAATCTCCTGTTAAAATCAACTTTACAACCTTCCAACTTTTCAACTTTACAACAGTTCCCCCTCTTTGACATTTCAACTTAAAAATTAACTTTGGGAAAATTTACTATGCAAGCATAATGATTGGACAAGTCATTTTTATCATCATACTGGCGGCGGCAATTTATCTTTTCAGCAAAAATGTGGGTAAGATCAGGCGGAATATCCTGCTTGGCCGCGATACTGATCGCTCGGATAATCCTGCCGAAAGATGGAAGACGATGGCCAAAATTGCCCTCGGTCAAACCAAAATGACCAAACGCCCGTTTGCAGCCGTGATGCACTTCTTTATTTACGTGGGTTTTATCATCATCAATATTGAAGTGCTGGAAATATTGATCGACGGCGTATTTGGCTCGCACAGGATATTTTCTGCTCCGTTAGGTGGATTATATAATCTGTTGATAGGTGGATTTGAGTTTTTGGCGGTATTAGTTTTGGTAGCTTGTTTCACATTTCTTATACGCCGTAATATTGGCCATTTAAAACGCTTTAGCGGCGTTGAGATGACCTCATGGCCAAAATCTGATGCTAACTATATCCTGATCATCGAAATACTGTTGATGACTGCCTTCCTGACCATGAATGCCGCTGATCATAAATTGCAATTGCTGAACTTTGGTCATTACATCAAGGCAGGCAGTTTCCCTGTAAGCAATTTGATCGGTCCACTGCTGCCGGATAGTGCCAATTCTCTTGAAACGATCGAGCGCGGTTGCTGGTGGTTCCATATCATTGGCATATTGGCTTTCCTGAATTATTTGCCTTACTCCAAGCATTTTCATATCCTGCTGGCTTTCCCGAATACTTATTACTCTAACCTGAACCCAAAGGGTAAGTTTACCAATATGGCGTCGGTGACCAACGAGGTAAAGGCCATGCTTGATCCTTCGTTTGTTCCTGAGAGTACTGGTGAGATAGCCCGCTTTGGAGCCAAAGACGTAACGGACCTGACCTGGAAAAATCTGATGGAGGCTTATACCTGTACCGAATGTGGCAGGTGTACTTCGGTTTGCCCGGCTAATCAAACGGGCAAGCTGCTATCGCCAAGAAAGATCATGATGGATACCAGAGATCGTATCGCGGAGGTGGGCAATAACCTGGATAAAAACGGGAAAGATTATAAAGACGATAAATCGCTGCTGGATAATTATATCACCCGCGAGGAGCTTTGGGCCTGTACCACCTGCAATGCCTGTGTGGAAGCCTGCCCTGTAAATATCAATCCACTGGAGATTATTACCGAAATGCGCCGCTATATTGTGATGGAGGAATCACAGGCGCCAAACAGCTTGAACAATATGTTCGGTAACGTAGAAAATAATGGTGCGCCATGGAAGTATAGCCAGGCGGATAGATTTAATTGGAAGGAGTAAGTCTATAGTCAATGGCCGATAGTCCATGGCTGGATTGTGAAAATAAAATTACTATGGTCCATGGACTATTGACTATGGACACAATGATGAATTATGAGCAATGAACCAATAATAGTTCCAACCATGGCCGAAATGATGGCCCAGGGTAAGGAACCTGAAATATTGTTTTGGGTGGGATGTGCAGGCAGCTTTGATGAGCGGGCGCAGCGCATTACCCGCGATATCTGTAAGATATTAAGTCATGTGGGCATCAGCTTTGCTGTATTGGGTACTGAAGAGGCATGTACAGGTGACCCGGCTAAACGTGCAGGTAACGAGTTCCTGTTTCAGATGCAAGCCATGATGAATATACAGGTGCTGAATGGATATAATATTAAAAAGATTGTCACGGGTTGTCCGCATTGCTTTAATACCATTAAAAATGAATATCCGGGTTTGGGCGGCAATTACGAGGTTATCCATCATACTCAGCTTATACAGCAATTGATAGATGAAGGAAAACTAAAAGCCGAAGGTGGCGAAAGCTTTAAAGGCAAACGCATTACTTATCACGATCCTTGCTATTTAGGCAGAGGTAATGATGTTTATGAAGCTCCGCGCAAAGCTCTTGAGGTTTTGGATGCTGACCTGGTTGAAATGAAACGCTGCCGCTCAAATGGTCTGTGTTGCGGGGCGGGAGGGGCGCAGATGTTTAAAGAGCCGGAGAAAGGCAATAAAGACATCAATATTGAACGCATGAGCGATGTGCTGGAAAGTAAAGCTACTGTAGTGGCTGCCGCTTGTCCGTTTTGTATGACCATGCTGCGTGATGGTGTAAAACTCTCAGAAAAAGAAAAGGAAATAGAAGTGCTGGATATTGCAGAGATCACCGCAAGAGCGAATGGTCTATAACTTAGTGTCCCTCAAAAAATCCAACGCATTATTCAGGCTATCCAATTTTTCAGGCGTCATATCTTTTACCGGGATGGTTAAGGTAGTCGCCATAGAATCGATATTGCCTTTAGGGTCATCATAGGTTTGGACAATAATATCGTCGTTCACGGTTTTAAATTCCAGTTGACCATTGTTGGTTTCTCCCAGGAAGTTTACGCTGTCTAACTTAGTCAGATGGAAGGAAAAATATTCCTGCTTACCATGTTGATAAGTTTTTCTGAAATGGATAAAATGCTGCGGCGTGACCTCGATTTCCCACTTTTTCAATTTGGTGTCTGTAGAGGAGTCGAAGGTCTGCAAAAGGCATTTGTTACTCCAATCGAGCCACTCTTTTTCGCCCATCTTATAGGTAAAAGCGCAGCAAATCGCCACTGTAACCAGTATTACCAGAATTCTAGCTTTAGTAAGAATTGATTTTACCATGACAACATTTTGTATTACTAAAGTTAAGAAATTCGATATTTTTGTGAATGCGATTTTCTGAACAGTCAAGAGTATGGATATACCAATCGGATAGGGAACTATACGAGGATGAGGTAAAACAGTTACATGAAATTTTAAATAAGTTTGCCTCCGAATGGACCGCCCATAATCATCAATTGAAGGCCAAAGCCGAGATCCGGTATAACCGCTTTCTGATCCTGATCGTCGATGAAAGCCAGGCAGGGGCCAGTGGATGCTCAATCGACAAATCAGTCAACTTCATCAAAAGACTTGAACAGGAATTCGGCATCACCCTTTTAGATCGCTTCAACTTAGCGTATCGCGAAGGAGAAAAAGTGCTTTCAGCTCCGCGTGACGAGTTTGAAGATTTATTAAGATCAGGCAAGATCAATTCCAATACAATCGTCTACAATAACCTGGTGCAAAACCTGGAGCAACTGGAAACCAAATGGGAAGTGCCGTTTAAAGATAGCTGGCATAACCAGTTGTTTGGAAGCCTGGTTACAGACTAACTTCAAAGATCAATCTATTTTATCGATACGAGTTGGCTTCTCATTTGGCGAGCTGACAAGGAAATACTTTTTGCCGTTCTCTTCTTTGAAAAGGATATCCATTTTTTCATTTTCATAGAAAAAGAAACCGTCCTTGGAAAACGGTACAATTTGTATGGGTACGTTGTCACCTTCGACAAAGTAAAGTGCATTGTCGTCAACATAGAACTTCAATTTTGTATCGGGGCTACCTGCAACAGCATAAGTTCCTGTATATTTATTAAGCTCACTTGCAGTCATCTTAATTGGTTTGTGCTGAGTACAATAGAAGAATTTGATGGCATTTTGCATTACCTGCGCCAATGCAGCTCCGTGGGCGGCGTTAGGTGTAATGCCTGTAAGCAGATCGAACTCTTTGAAGTTTTGCTTATCGATATAAGTCTTGAATTCATCAATGTGTTTTACATTGTCGTGCTCGTATGATCCTACTCCCAAAAATACTTTAGTATTTAAATCTTTATGCGTTGGGAAATACTTCTTTGCTTCGATCATCAGATCATTTCCGGCATTACCAGGCGCACCAATGCCGATCATATTAAACATTCCCGGATGTTCAAACAGGGTGTAGATGGTAAACATGCCGCCAAGTGAATAGCCATACAAGGTTTTATTGTCAGTTACGCGGTAGTGCTTTTCTACAAAAGGCATAACCTCTGTTTGAATAAAGTCCAGGAATTTCGGTCCGCCTTTTCCTGGGTCAAGATCTCTTGAGCGCTTATTTGGACGGTTGCCGTAGCCTATTCCAACTATAAGCGGTTCTACAGTAATATTATAATCCTGCCTGAGCATGTTAAAGCAGTTCATGGCTACGGTCATGTTCCAGTCGCCGTCGGTCATGTACAGTACCGGGTACTTAGTCTTTGTGGTATCGTATCCCGGGGGGAAATGTATGTATATGGTAAAGTCATCGCCAACAGTCTTCGAGGTAAAATCCCATTGAACGATCTCTTTTTCAACATAGTGCCTTGCAGAATCGCTCTTAACCTGACCAAAGGCAACGGCGCAGCTAGTAAAAGTGATAAAAAGAAAAGGTAAAAGCTTTTGCATGGATTGAAGATTTATATAGCAGACGCACGACTGGTTAAAATAGTCACACATCAATTCGAATTTTAAAATAGCATTTGGTATCGATATTAAAGAGAATTCCATTATTTTTATTCACCATGGGACAATTTGACGACCGTATAGACGCTTATATCGCCAAATCGGGTGATTTTGCTAAACCAATTTTAATCCATATCCGCGAGGTGGTTCATCGTGCATCACCATTGATCACTGAAACTGTTAAGTGGGGAATGCCTTTCTTTGACTATAAAGGCCCGGTATGCATGATGGCCGCTTTTAAACAACATTGCGGATTTGGTTTCTGGAAAGCTTCGAGATTAAATGATCCCGACCATTTGCTTCAGGGAAGCGACGATGAAGCCGCAGCAGGAAGCTTCGGGCGAATCAATACAATGGAAGACCTGCCATCAGATGAAGCGCTGATTGGCTTTATACATCAGATGATCGCCATGAATGAAAGCGGGGTGAAAGAGCCAAAGAAACCATCTGCTCCCAAAGCAGAAATACCCATGCCTGATGACTTTGATAAGCTGCTTAGAAATAATTTAACAGCAATGAGCAACTACGAGAAATTCAGTCCATCAGGCAAACGTGAATACCTGGAATGGTTTGTTGAAGCCAAAACTGAAGCCACCCGCGAAAAACGTATGCAACAGGCATTGGAATGGATTGCTGAAGGGAAGACAAGGAATTGGAAGTATAAATGAATATTCGCTCACGACGACCTCTTTTTGCACTACACCAGTATAAGTCATTCCTTTTGAGAATATCAATTGCCCTTGTGATAGATTTTCTTGTATTGTTTGTTTTACTAATATGGCTGATTAAGATCATTGATGTCGCTGACCTTGAAATATTTATACTGGAAGCGTTATTTATCATCAATATAGGCTTCGCAGTCGTATCTCGTTTCGTCGCGCCAAGACTTTATTTGATATTTTTGATAAATAGCCTATTGTCGGTTACACTATTTCATTTATTGTTTTTGACATCTCTTTCTATCGCCAAACCATAAAAAAATAGATTGTCATCCTATGTTTGCATATAGGATAAAAACAATGTGAGTTAAGAGTAGATTT
>JAFDZM010000072.1 GCA_018266915.1 Bacteroidota bacterium
TCTATACAAAACAACTACTTTTTATTCTCCCCCACAAGTATTCTGCTTGATCCAACTAAACCCATATTTCACCACTGCAAAAATTGATGCCGGAACAGACACGGGTTTTAACGCCGGCAAGGTACTTGGGGTTGCGCTCAGGAAACCTCATTTTATGAGTTCGATAACAGCGGTTCAGCCCCAAATTAAAGCTTACACAGATCTGGAAGACCAGATGCGCGAGTTAACACAATTTCAGCAAGACTGCGATGCGTTGCCTGATACAGCAATACAGAAAATGGCCATTAACCTTGAACGACTGCGCTGGACGGCTGCAAACAAGGAGTCTTATTTGCAGGTAAATATACCTTCATTCAAGTTAACTGTTCATCAACCAGATAAGGTATATGAATTTAAAGCCATTATAGGCAGCCCGGCAACACCCACGCCTCAGTTAAATAGCACATTAACTGATTTTACAACCGCATCGAGATTGAAAATGTCGCACAATAATAATGTATCACCAGGTATAAACCCCAGGGGAGTAATTTACTTTTGGTTCAAAAATACCTATGGTATTTCCATCTGCGGACGTCCGGATAACGATATTTTCAAACCCACTGTACGGGCCCTGAGTAAAGGCAATATTAAAGTTGAAAAAGGCGAACAGCTGGCAGCGTTATTATTGAAGGCAGATGGTTATGCTGAGAAAATTGATTCACTCCGAAGGGCCATAAGTGATTATGCGATAACTAATTTTGTTCTGACAAAACCTATTGCCTTAAAAATAACTTACATTACATGTGAGGTGCAAAATGGTATGGTGGTGAAATATAATGATATATACAGCCTGGATAAGAAACTGGAGCAGGCATTATACAGCACCTCAGAATACATGGTAGCTGAATAAAGTTAAATGGACAAGATGCTGATGAAAGCAATGGTTTTTTCGGGTAAGGGGAAGCCACTGGCATTAAACGAATTACCTGTCCCAGAACCCGGTGAAGACCAGGTTCAAATAAAGGTTATAGCTTGCGGAATTTGCCGCACTGACCTTCATGTGCTGGACGGAGAACTTACCCAACCAAAGCTGCCCCTCATACCCGGGCATGAGATCATAGGTATTGTTACCAAAACAGGTAATAACGTAAGCGATATTGAAACGGGCCAATTGGTTGGTGTTCCCTGGTTGGGTTATACCTGTGGCACTTGTAAATACTGCCGAAGGGATAAAGAAAACTTATGCGAAAATGCGAAGTTTACAGGTTATACAATCGATGGTGGCTATGCGGAATATACGGTCGCTTACGCCAAATACTGCTTTAAACTATCCAAACAATATAATAATGCAGCCTCCGCACCCTTACTTTGCGCCGGCCTTATTGGTTTCAGGTCATACCGGATGATCGATCCTGCAGCCACAAATATAGGTATGTATGGATTTGGCGCTGCTGCGCACATCTTAATACAAATTGCCAAGGCCCAAAACAAAAAAGTATTCGCTTTTACAAGAGATGGCGACCTGCAATCACAACAATTTGCACGGGGGCTGGGCGCGTATTGGGTTGGCGGAAGTTCTGATATACCTGATGAGAAACTTGATGCTTCAATTATCTTTGCCCCCGCAGGCGAACTGATCCCCAAAGCCTTACAGGACCTGGATAAAGGAGGTACTGTGATATGCGGAGGCATACACATGAGCGAAATACCTGCTTTTTCTTACGACCTTCTGTGGGAAGAAAGATCTGTTCGCTCAGTGGCCAATTTAACCCACGAAGATGGACTGAATTTTTTTGATTTGCTAAAGACTACTACCGTTCACACACAAACTGAATTTTTCCCGTTAAACAAGGCTAATGAAGCCATTCAAAAGCTGCGTAAAGGACAAATAAAAGGCGCTGCTGTACTTGTTATGTGAATGACGATAATCATGTTTTCGATTGATAATCATCATTTTATATCGGGTTTTTTTGTGTTTTATTGCAAATAAATTCACAATTAATTCAGTAAGCGATGGTTATGAAAATAGTGTTTATAGCTCTCATGATCCTGCATGGTATCATCCATTCAATGGGCTTTTTTAAAGCTTTTCGCATAGCAGATTTGGCTCAATTGGTACACCCTATACCAAAGTCGAGCGGCGTGTTGTGGTTGGTGGCCTGTTTGCTTTTTATTTTTGCAGCCATTCTGTTTTCCGTCAACCGCCAATCATGGTGGATATTTTCTGCCCTGGCACTAATTCTTTCTCAATACCTGATCATTAATGACTGGAACGACGCAAAGTTCGGGACAGCCGCGAATCTCATCATACTTCTCGTCACAACAATTGGTTTTGTTGTTTGGGCAATAGCAAAAATTTAAAATTAACGTGAGTTCGGGATAAGAGTTAGGTAGTAAATGGTTTGTTGTAAATTATT
>JAFDZM010000073.1 GCA_018266915.1 Bacteroidota bacterium
CTGCCGCTAGCGTTCATCCTGAGCCAGGATCAAACTCTCCATTGTATAATGTTTTCGTTTGTATCCAGACTCTATTACTCAAAATAGAAATCTGTATTAATGTATCTTTATACAGTATCCTATCCTATTTAATTTGACAGTGCACATCCCGTGGGATATGCCCCGCTGCGCTGTTTGATTATCTCTTATCTCTTAAAGAACTTTATTTGCTCCCTGTCGCAGGGAACTTATATTTAAAATCCCGCAGGATTTAAATTTTTTAGCTATTTGCTTCGTTGCCGAAGCGGCTGCAAAGATGGGAATTTTTATCTATTCGTGTCAAGTGTTATTTTCACTTTTTTTGAATTTATTTTTTAGTCCCAAACTTTTCAAAAAACAACCCTCTTTTTCTAAAGGGGACACAAATGTAAGGAGATTTCGCAGACCTGCAAAAAGAAATATTAAATAATCCGAAATTAATGTTTAACTCACTGTAAACTAAGGTCAATTATTTTAGCACAGATGTGGACTTCTCCATTCAAAAATCGAAACTCCTGATTTTTGTATCTTTGAGAACGATATGAATAATCCTGTTTTTCCTCCAAATTTTCTGAATTCAATTGCCGGCTCACCCGCTTTGGATGTAGAAAATTTCTCAAAAGCGCATCAAACTGCCGAGTCGCCTACCTCAATTCGTTTGAATCCTTTTAAACCATCTATTATAAAAGGTGACGAAAAAGTAGCCTGGTGCAACGAGGGATATTATTTGAACAGCCGCCCGTCATTTACATTCGATCCGCTTTTTCATGCGGGGTGTTACTATGTGCAGGAAGCATCGTCTATGTTCATCAGTCATATATTACATTATATAAATAAGGATAGCGATGGCATTAAGGTGCTCGATCTATGCGCAGCGCCAGGGGGGAAGAGTACGCTGATCAGTTCTGCTTTAAAGGAGAATAGCCTGCTTGTTGCCAATGAGATCATCAAAACCCGTGTTCCCGTACTTGCCGATAACCTGACAAGATGGGGAACTGCCAATACTATAGTAAGCAATAACGATCCCAAAGACTTCGGTAAGCTGAAAGGCTTCTTCGATATTATATTGGTTGATGCCCCTTGTTCCGGCTCGGGCATGTTCCGCAAAGATCCGGATGCGATGAATGAATGGTCGGAAGCCAATGTCAATCTTTGTCACCAGCGCCAGGAACGTATACTGGCCGATGTTTATCCGGCATTAAAAGAAGATGGCTACCTTATATATAGTACCTGCTCCTATTCGACGGAGGAAAACGAAGATATATTGGATTGGCTTTGTAATGAGTTTGATCTCGAAAGTATCCGCATACCTATCGAGAGTGATTGGGGAATAGTAGAAAGTCAATCAACCCGAAGCAAAGCCTGGGGCTACCGCTTTTATCCCGATAAAGTAAAAGGCGAAGGCTTATTTGCAGCCTGCCTGAGCAAAAAGGATAATGATGGTGAAGTTGTTCCTGCAAAATCCAAAGAGCAGCAGAAACCCAACTTTAAAGAGATCGACCTGGTAAAACCATATATTAATAATGCGGATGATTTCTTTTTTTTTAAGGTGAATGATGACTGGCTGGCAATAGACCGTCAGCATAAAGAAAGCCTGGCCATTTTGCAGCGATACCTATACATAAAGAAGTCGGGCATTCGAATTGGTAAGCTGATGGGTAAGGATTTGGTACCTGATCACGAATTGGCGCTGAGCGTTAATATTAATAAAGATCAATTCCTGCAAACTGAGTTGACCAAAGATCAGGCTATCCAATACCTGCGTCGTGACAATATCACCGGGCTGGATATAAATGAAAAAGGCTGGAGCCTCATGTGCTATGAAGGGCAATCATTGGGATGGGCTAAATTGTTGCCGAATCGCATTAATAATTATTATCCGAAGGAGATAAGGATATTTTCTCAGGGTCAAAATTGATCAGTTATGATTACAAAAGAAAGGTTGATAAAGAATCTCAAAACCCTGAAAGATACCCTTCCAGGAAAACCTAGTCAATATACTGATGATTATCCCAAAACCATTAAGGATGCCTTATCCAAATATTCCAATAAACGCTCTGTTAACGCGTTAGAAAATAACACTCATAATCTAAATAAGTTAAATTGGCCATTGCCTCTTTGGGTAAATCCTGACAAGATAGATGTTGGTTTCTGGAATGAATATTATTGGAAGAAATGGGTAAAAAGCTGGGATAAGAAACAAAAATACACTAAACCCGCTGGTTTTTATTGGCTTTGGATTCCAGTTTTTGGCAATACTTTCTCAAATAACAAAATAGATTCATTTTTGGTGGAAATATTTGATATCAATCTTAAATACATTGAAAATAAGATTTTAAATAATCCTCTATTAGTTACTAAAAGAAGCATAATTATAGATGTCTTTTTAGCATATAAGTCAAAAAATTACAGCGCCTCTATTAGCACATTATTTCCAATTATAGATTTCGTTATTCGTAAATTCATCGCAACAGAATCATTAACGACGAGTGTAACTAAGGTTTGTAAATTATTCAGTGAATGTGGTTTTGATTTAGAAAAAATCGACTACTTAATGCCATCAATTGCACTGGAGAAATACATATATTCTGAAGGTGTAGAGAATGTTGGAAAAAAAATACAATCCGCCGAGTTTAGCTTGTTAGCTAAACAGGTGGAAAAAAACAAGTATGGTATTATTGGAGCTGCCCTTAATTCATTTTTACTTTTTTCGAACAATTACTATGCAAGATATATGAATGATACCGGCGATCACGATATTATAAACCGACATGCTATTCTCCACGGATCTGTTAATGCATTTAATACGAAAATTAATGCAGTCAAGCTCTTTACTTATTTCTTCTTAATATTAGAACTTGAACCAATATTTAACATTCTTTTTGATGAAAATTAATATTGCCCAATTGACAGTAACACCAGCGTACAAGCATATTCCGTCTCAATGCCTATTTCATCCGCCATGCGTTTCAATTCAGAATTTTCAGTTCCCGGGTTAAAGATGATACGGCGGGGATGGGTATCTAATATATAATCGTAAAGCCTTTTCTGGTTCTGCGGACCAACATACAGCGTTATAGTATCAATATCATTATGTATGGTTTCGGCTTTCTCAATTGGCACGCCGGCAACAACCCCATCACGCAAACCCACGTTCACAATGCTATGCCCACTGCGCACCAAACGGTTAGCAGCAAGATTGGCATATCTGCCCTCATTTGGCGTAGCGCCCAAAACCAATGTTTTTTTATCAGCCATTTATTATCCTGTTTAGTATCGCGATCTGGCCCGAGTGGAAAATATGATGCTGGATCAGTCCGTTCACCAGTTCTTCATAAGTTACCCCACTGCCCAATTCGCGGTTTCGTTCGTCGTTTATTGGCTCATTCCAGTTTTCCTCGGGGAAATTCTGAATGACATCTAGCAAATTTACGTTCACCAACTTTAAATCATTAACATATCTCTGCCATTTTTGTTCCTCCGGGTTCCCGGTTGGTGGCCAGTCGCCGCTTGAAGGGAGACCCGCATCCATTCCATTCATCCTGTCCATCACTTCTTCCGTCCAAGCCAGCATGTGCAGCACGATCTCGGCAATATTATGCGCAGAATGATCCGGCTTTTCAAAAGCAGCCTCAAAGGTTACCTTTTCCAGTATCTTATAGACCGGGTCGCCATACCATGGATCGCCGGATAATACCTTTTGCAATTCGTTTTGGAGTTTTTCGGATGTTGTCATGGTGATATTATTTTAACTCTGTGCCCTTTGTGAAAATCTCTGTGTCCTCTGTGGTTATTAACCACAAAGTGCACAAAGGATTGCACTGAGAGCACAGAGACCTATTTGTCTAATATCTTTTTAGATGCTACCGCACAATTAATACCATCAATCGCTGCCGAAATAATCCCACCTGCATAACCAGCCCCCTCACCACAAGGAAACAATCCCTGAACCTGCGGATGCTGTAAGGTCTCCTTATCCCTCGGTACTTTCACCGGTGACGATGTCCTCGATTCCACACCTACTAATATAGCCTCATTGGTATAATAACCTTTCATTTTTTTGCCAAATACCGGTAATGCCTTTTGTAAACTGGCGGCTATCCAGTTAGGCAATACATCGCGCAGTTCGATACTTTTTGTCCCTGGCAAGTAAGAGTTTTTTGGCAGATCAGCTGAAATTCGTCTTTCTACAAAATCAACCATACGCTGTGCAGGAGCTACCAAACTGCTGCCACCTGCCGTGAACGCCAACTGCTCTATCTGTTGTTGAAATTTTAAAAGCTTAAACGGATCTTTATTATCGCCCTTCACCTCGTCCAGATTGACCTGCACAACAGTACCCGAATTTGCATAAGGGTTATTCCGCTTGGATGGGCTCCACCCGTTCACTACAATTTCCTTATCTTCAGTAGCACATGGTGCAATAATTCCACCGGGACACATACAAAAGGAGAACACACCCCTGCCATCTACTTGTTCTACCAAACTGTAATAAGATGGTGGCAAATACTCACCTCTAATATCGCAATGGTATTGCGCCCGGTCAATAATTTCCTGCGGATGTTCTATCCTCACCCCCAATGCAAAAGGTTTAGCTTCGATAAGGATATTTTGGCGGTGCAGCATTTCGAATATATCCCTTGCTGAATGCCCGGTTGCCAGTATAACAGCATCAGATTTCCAGGTTTCGCCGTCAGACGTTTTTACACCTTTGATCTTTCCAAATTCGACGAGCAGCTCAGTTACTTTCCTATCAAAATGAACTTCACCACCGGCATTTTGTATTGTTTCACGAATGGCTATGATAATTCCCGGCAGCTTATTAGTACCGATATGCGGGCGGGCGTCTACCAGAATATCTTCCGAAGCGCCATGAGCTACAAATATTTTCAGCACCTGGTTTACGTCACCACGCTTAGTTGAGCGTGTATAGAGTTTACCATCCGAATAAGTTCCTGCACCGCCTTCGCCAAAGCAATAGTTGGACTCGGGGTTTACTAATCCTTGTTTATTGATATTAGCCAGATCACGTCTGCGTTGCTTTACATCTTTGCCGCGTTCCAATATTACTGGCTTTAATCCCAACTCGATACATTGCAAAGCAGCAAATAACCCCGCAGGACCTGCACCTATAATAATAACAGGTTTGGCATTACTGACATTGGGATAGTTAACTGTATAACTTTCTGGAACATAAGGCTCATTAATATACACCCTTACCTGCATGCGGTAAACAACCTTGCGGCCACGCGCATCAATAGAGCGTTTAAGTATTTTTAGCCCTGTGATTTGATTGGGAGGTGTTTTTAAGGTAGATGCCGCAAGCTTTTTTAAAGCGGCTTCATCTTCGTGCTGCTCCGGCTGGCAGACAATCTCTATTTCTTTAATCATAACTTGCCCGGTTTTTATCCGGGATGGAGCAAAGATATGTAGCCCCCTCTAAATCTCCCCCAAAAGGGGAGACTTTTATTTAAAGCCCCTCTCCACTTGGAGAGGGGTTGGGGTGAGGCCAGGGTCAAAACCGTCCGCCTTTGTATCACCCAGTGTAACGAAAACGAACACCTTCGTAGATCTTAAAAATTTATTTTATTGAAATTCAATTAGTTATCATTTGGGCATTCGGTTTGGCATAGGTGTATCAAATATAAATGCCATGAACACCGATATCAATTTGAACCGCATGTGGGAAGGATGCCTGCAAAACGATCGCAAACAACAGGAAGCGCTATACCGTGCCTTAGCACCAAAAATGTTGGCTGTTTGCATGCGCTACGCCAACGACAAGGACGAAGCTCAGGACATTCTGCAGGAAGGTTTTATCAAGATGTTTAACAACGTGCACAAATACCGCGGCGACGGTAACCTGGAAGGCTGGATCCGCCGGATTATGGTGCATACCGCTATCTCCCGTTATCGCAAACTGAAACCGATGGTATTGGTTGAAGATATGGCCGAAGAGGGTGCAATGTCTTCAGCCGCACAAAATGCCAATAACCTGGAGGTGAATGATCTGATGAAACTGATTCAGCAGTTGCCACAGGCATACCGTTCGGTGTTCAATATGTATGCTGTTGAGGGTTACTCTCACCAGGAGATCGGCAATAAGTTAGGCATTACCGAATTGCTATCACGCACTACATTGTACCGTGCAAGAAATATTCTGAAAGGAAAATTGAGCAAGTTGACATCACGTGAGCAATATTACATGGCAGGGTAATCAATATTGAATCATGTGGTGCATCATATTTTTTGTCGTAACCATGATCGTCAGCATAATAGCATACATCAACCTGCCCCGAAAAAAATAGAACATACCCGACCAGGTCGGCTCCATCATATAGTTAATTACAAATAGAAAAGTCCTTCCGGTTGGGGAGGGCTTTTTTGCTTTTATTGAATCGAAGAGTTATTTGGGTTATTCTTCGCAAACAGATTTCATCCAAATAAGATATTCTGTCCGCTCATTGCCGCGGAGGCCTAGTTACTTTTGGCTTGATCCAAAAGTAACCAAAAGATCAAGACAGAAAAA
>JAFDZM010000074.1 GCA_018266915.1 Bacteroidota bacterium
CATCCTATGTTTGCATATAGGATAAAAACAATGTGAGTTAAGAGTAGATTTAATGCAGAAGAAAAGGGTAAAGAAAAAGATTACGATTTGTCATTGGCTGTAGGAAGCCGTTCGGAATGCTAATCCCTTTACCCCTTTGCTTACAAGCTTGAACAGTTCATTAGGCCTTGAGAGCCTGAATGTAGGATTGATAAGCAGGGTAAGCAGATTCTTCTACTGGTATTATCTCTTAAAACAAAGTTATGCAAACCCAAACAAATTACATTGGTATCGACATTTCAAAATCGTTCTTTGATGTATCTATCGGCGAGAAGCACTATCAGCTCAGTAATGACCAGGCTGGATTTGAAAGCCTGTTAAAACTATCGGGCGCAGATAGCCATATAGTAATGGAGGCCTCAGGGCCTTATTATTTAAGGCTGGCCTGTCATCTGCATGCCCACGGGATCAGGGTGAGTGTGGTCAATCCTTTAGTAATTCGCCGCTATAGCCAGATGCGCTTGTCTCGGGCAAAAACGGATAAAAAAGATGCGCGCTTAATTGCGGAGTATGGTGCAATGACCAAGCCAGAACTATGGATTCCTCCACAAAGGCATATGATAGAATTACAGCATACTGAAGCTCTGGTGTCGGGATTGAACAAACAGCATACATTGTTAAGCAACCAACTGGAAAGCTTTATTGCAGGCGGCATGCTGCACAAGCAACTAAAGCAAACGATACAAAAGGAATTAGCGCACCTTAAGCAGCTAATAGCACTTCTTTCTGCGCGTATGCAACAAATCGTCCTTGCACATTACGGTCAGATGTTGGCTGATCTGAAGACTATACCGGGGATCGGTAAAAAGACAGCCATGATGTTGATCCTGATAAGTGGTGGATTTGACCGTTTTGATGATTGCCGGAAACTCAGTTCCTATATCGGAATATGCCCGCGATTATTTGAATCGGGTAGTAGTGTAAAAGGAAAAGCACGAATATGCAAGATGGGCATGTCGACGATCAGGGCTTCGTTATACCTGTGCTCCTGGAGTGCTAAACGTTGCAATAAAGCTTGCCAAGATCTTTATGAACGACTCATAGCAAAAGGAAAAGCTAAGAAACTGGCTTTGATTGCTGTAGCTAACAAGCTACTGAAACAAGCATTCGCTATCGCTAAAACACAATCAAAATATCAACAAGATTATTCAAAAAATATTTGCTTTTAAACACAGTTCATTC
>JAFDZM010000075.1 GCA_018266915.1 Bacteroidota bacterium
CATTAAATCTACTCTTAACTCACATTGTTTTTATCCTATATGCAAACATAGGATGTCGAATGCGGAATGAAAAACACTTCCGAAATCGGCATTCCTACTTCCGACCTCAAACAAGTCGCCCTATCGGGTCAAAATTTTCAAACACCCATTCATCGTGAGGGGCGTCTGGCAATTCGGCAGTTAAATCCTGCCCGGCCCAATGTTCATAATGTTGACCGTTACGCCATAAGCGGCTTCTGCTTACATCATAGATCAGGCCTTTATAAGCTATCCAAACTTCAGGCTTATCCTGCCCATTGCGCAGTGCTAATTGCGAGCGTGTATAAACAGGCAATTCATTCATATTAAACCCAATTTATGTTTTGAGATAGCTTTCAAATAAAGCATGCTCTTATTTGTATCGGTAATCCTGATACGTTGTTGCAAAATAACCCGTGCAGGCGTTTTGAGAATCTTTTTCAGCAATTCGCTATAATACATATAGGCAATATAAACACCCAGTCTTGCTCCGTGGGGCAGATCTTTTATACCATTAAAGCCTTCAGCCAGATCCTTTTTAATATCGGACTCTATTTGTACTTTTTCGGCATCAGTAAAATGATTAAAATCAACTCCAGGAAAGTAAATGCGCCCCCGTTCATGTAAATCAGCCCTAATGTCTCTCAGAAAATTTATTTTTTGTAAAGCTGAACCTAATTTTTGAGCTGGTGGTTTTAAACGGTTATACAAACCATCATCACCCTCACAAAATACGCGCAGACACATCAATCCTATCACCTCAGCCGAGCCATAGATATAGGCATCATACTCATCCTTTTCAAACGACTTCTTATCCAGATCCATTTCCATTGATCTCAGGAAAGATTCGATCAGATCAAAATCAATATGGTATTTGTTAACTACCAACTGGAAGGACTGCAATACCGGATTAAGACTGATCTTTTGTTCGATAGCTCTAAAGGCATCGGCCTTAAAATCTTTGATCAATTGATGCTGATCGTGTCCGTGAAAAGTATCAACTATCTCATCCGCATACCTCACAAATCCGTAAATAGCATAAATAGGGTAACGAAAACGCTCGTCAAAAGTGCCGATACCCTTACTAAATGAGGTGCTGTACTTATTAGTAATCAGTTTACTGCTTTCGAAGCAGGTATCATCATACAGATTCATTCTTCTTGCAGCAATTTCCTTCAAATCTACGAAATCGGGCGGAGTTCAACCTGCTATTATTTCGGCAAGCCGCATCAAAAGGATGAGTAATTAATTTAGGAAAAACCTAAAAATCAAATAACCTGCCGTAGCAGGTTATTTGATAATATATATGGAGTTGTCAAATACGGACTAATCTTCGGCGTATACAGGTTTTTTGATACCATTGTCATAAGCTTTCAGGTTCTTTTTCAAAAGCTTGCGTGCAACGTGAATTCGGGTTTTTACGGTACCGATCGGAATATCCAGGTGATCGGCTATTTCATGATATTTATGTCCTTCAAAATACATGGTGAACGGCACATAATAGTCTTCAGGCAGTCTGTCCAAAGCTTTTTTGATGTCGTCCATCACGAATTTTGATTCACCGTTATTTTTTGTTGAGCTGAAAACCAGGTTAGCGGAAGAAATCTCTTCAGACTTGGTTACAAAAGTGCTCATCTTAACAAAACGGCGATAGTTATTTATGAAAGTGTTTTTCATGATGGTATATAACCATCCTTTCAGGTTAGTTCCTTCTTTAAACTTATTGTAATAAGTTATGGCTTTCAACATTGTATCCTGAACAAGGTCGTTAGCATCATCTGCGTCGCGGGTAAAATGAAGGGCATATGACCTTAGCGAAGTTGCCTGACGCAGTACCATGGTGTTAAACTCGATTGTTGTCATTCTGTTAAAGTTTTGTATTGTGTATTAGACAAACATGATACCGCTTTGAAAAAAGAGCAATACACTACAGAGTTGACCACACGTCAATTTATATGTGAGTTAAGTTAAATCGGCAAGAAGGGCAGAGAAATAAACCGACTGAAAAACAGTCATTTAATTGTAATCATATTGGTCTTTTAGAAGAAAAAAGTTGTTATAATAAAGACGAGCAGAAGGTATAAATTTCTTAAAATGAAAGAAATTTAATTAATAATATTCACCTCGCGTTCGAGCAAAACGCCAAATTTACTGTACACACTGTCTATGATTTGCGACGAAAAACTGTACACTTCTTCACCTGTAGCACCTCCATGATTCACTAAAACAAGTGCCTGATTCTTCCATGTTCCTGTGTGGCCGACTACTTTTCCCTTCCAACCGCACTGCTCGATGAGCCAACCGGCAGCCAGTTTTATCTGTCCTTCGGTTGCGGGATAGTTTACTACTTCAGGAAATTTGGAATAAACCTGCTTGAATTGATCTTTTGGGATCACAGGATTTTTAAAGAAGCTACCGGCATTACCGATAGTAGAAGGATCAGGTAACTTGGATACGCGTATATGCGATACTACCTGTGATACATCTTTAATAGTAGGCTGAGTAATCCCACGGTTAGTTAGCTCCTGCTCGATCGCTCCATACTTCAAATTAAGATTAGGGATTAGCGATAATTTGAACTTTACTGAAGTGATGATAAACTTCTCTTTCATTTCATTTTTGAAAATGCTATCACGATAGGCGAAGCGGCAATCTTCATTGGTAAACTTCCTGAAAGTACCTGTTGCTATCTCAAATGCCTGGCAACTATAGAATACATCCTTTAACTCAACGCCATAGGCACCAATATTTTGTATAGGTGATGCTCCTACTGAACCAGGTATCAAACTCAGGTTCTCGATACCGGCATATTCCCGGGCTACACAAAAATTCACCAGGTCGTTCCAAACCTCACCAGCGCCGGCCTCAACAAAAACTTCGTTATGATTAATGCGGTGTTCAATCCCACGGATATTGATGCGGATAACCAGCCCATCAAAATCCTTCACCATCAGCATATTGCTCCCGCCTCCCAATACCAGGCGTTCCATCTGCAGCCATTGCGGATCCATAAACAACTCTACCAGTTCATCTTCATGACCTACTTCGACAAAATACCTCGCCGAAACATCGATACCAAAAGTGTTAAAGTTTTTTAGGGATACGTTTTCCTGGATTTGCAGCATGGGTTTTTGATTTCGGAATTCGGAGTTTCGATTTCGGATTTGTTTGGTGGCGAATTTCGGAATTTTAATCGGATTGGGCGAGAGCCTGGAAGATATTATCACAAAGCTATTCTTATATTTATGCCATAAATCTTAAGCCTTATAAATGAAAATAAAACTAAACTACTGGCAAACATCTATTCTTTTTATTCCATTTTTGGTTGGGTGTATAATTTCGGACTTGCCACATACTGACTTACATGCATATCATAAACATTTTCTAATATCAAATTTCTTAACGGTACTGAATATATTAATTGCACTCTCTTATCAAGCGTACTCTGTTATTAGTTTTAACAATAATGTTTTGAATAAGTCGAGGATTTACGTCGCAAATGCTTTAACTCCAGTAATTTTCTATTTTCTCTATTTACTTTATATCATCTATCACACTTTTATAAACCCTGTTATGAATAGTCACAATGCACCGGGCCCGCTAAGACTACAGCAAATAAATATCGGAGGGATTTTTATACTGCTATTTACTTTTCATGCCGCAATTACATTCTTCTTCATAAGCAATAATTTCATATCGAAAAGAATAAAAATGATATCAAGTGTTACTGAGCAAGAAATACTCAAAATGAATTATTTAATTCCAATGAGGAATTTGGTAAGAGTTTCAATATTTGTGTTCCTTTTAGCAATAGCGATTTCGATAATTATTGATCTGGTTCATTTTCGTTTATAACATATTGTTATATGGCTCAAATAAAAAAAGCGGTCTCTTAAACCGCTTCTCTTTAAATCTAAAATCGTAAATCCGAAATCGTAAATCCGAAATCGTAAACTAAATATGAATCGGCCTATTATCCGTAGCTGCCAAACAAGCTTCTCTGAATGCCTCAGTGAAAGTTGGGTGTGCATGGCTCATTCTTGAAACGTCTTCCGCCGATGCGCGGTATTCCATCGCAACAACAGCCTCGGCAATCATATCCGCCGCACGCGGACCGATCATGTGTACGCCTAATATTTCGTCAGTTGTAGCATCTGCCAAAACTTTAATAAAGCCATCCAGGTCACCGCTTGCTACAGCACGACCGTTTGCCCTGAACGGGAATGAACCGGTTTTATATTTTACACCCTTTTCTTTCAGTTGCTCTTCGGTTTGTCCAACAGCAGCCACCTCAGGCCAGGTATAAACTACACCCGGGATCAGGTTATAATCAATATGCGGCTTTTGTCCGGCAATGATCTCGGCTACCATCGTACCTTCGTCTTCTGCTTTATGGGCCAGCATCGCACCACGGATCACGTCACCAATAGCATAAACGCCTTTTACGCTGGTTTCCATGTGCTCGTCAACAGTAATCTTGCGGCCGCGTTCCTCCACAGTCAGACCGATCTTATCCAAGCCTAAATTATCAGTATAAGCAATACGGCCAACAGCTACCAGGCAGTAATCACCTTTCAACTCTTTCTTCTCGCCGTTTGGAGCATCGAATGTCACGGTTACTTCTTTACCTTTTACCGTAGCACCGGTTACTTTATGGCCGGTATAAAACTCCATGCCCTGTTTTGATAAAACACGTTGCAGTTCTTTACCCAATCCACGATCCATTGTCGGGATAATAGAATCCATAAACTCAATCACAGATACTTTGGCACCGAGACGTTTATAAACTGAACCCAGTTCTAAGCCTATCACTCCGCCACCGATCAGGATCAGGTGCTTTGGTACTTCAGTTAAGGTTAAAGCCTCGGTTGAGGTGATGATCCTCTTCTTATCGTTCTTGATAAAAGGCAGCGCAGACGGTTTTGAGCCGGTTGCAATAATGATATTCTTACCGGTGATTTCCTGCTCTGTGCCATCCGGTTTCTTGATGATGATGGTATTTTTATCCTTGAACGAGCCAATACCCTGTATACCGTCGATCTTATTCTTTTTAAAGAGGAAACTGATACCACTGGTATTCTTGTTCACCACATCTACCTTACGCTTCATCATCTGCTCCATATCCACCGAAAGATTGTCCAGGTTGATACCATGTGTTTTAAAGGAATGCGACGCATTGTAATAATGTTCCGATGAATCTAACAAAGCTTTTGAGGGGATACAGCCCACATTAAGGCAGGTTCCGCCGTAAGTAGCATATTTTTCAATACAAGCAGTTTTTAACCCCAGCTGGGCGCAACGAATAGCAGCTACATAGCCACCAGGACCCGAGCCGATAACGATAACATCATATTGCATAGTAAATGTGTTTTTTGTGGTGCGGCAAAGGTAAGTATTTTAGGGATTAGAGGTTAGTTAATTAGAGATTAGTTGACTTGGGGATTATAATAACAGTGATCAGCGACCGGTTAATCAGTTATCAGGTAATTTAACTGCACATGAAAAAGTCGTCACGCCACCCGCCCTGCGCCACCCACCCACCACATTTTACCCCACACTTACCGCATTGTAACACTTATGTGCTAAAATCAACTTATTGCTGATATAGTTGCTAAATTTAAACCACCCGATTAAGTTCGCTGAATGAAACCATCATGATCTACCATTCATACTAACACACAGATCATGATAGCTTCATCACCGCTAAGAAACAATTAAATATTGATGAAAACACTATTTGCCATCCTGTTCACCCTAAGCCTGATGCACAATTACCTGCATGCACAGCTTTTGGTCGACAAGGATAAATTTACCCGCGCCGATACTTTGCGCGGAACGCTCACACCTCTACGTACCTGTTATGATATCAATTACTATCATTTGGATGTGAAATTTGATATCAATAACAAATTCATCAGCGGCAGCAACCTGTTTAAGTTTACTGCTACACAGGATTTTACTAAACTGCAGTTCGACCTATTTGATAATCTGAAAGTCGAAAAGGTAGTATACAAAGGGCAGGAATTGCCTTATACACGCGAATATAATGCAGTTTTTATTACTTTTCCGGAGACTATAAAAAAAGGCAACAAGGATGAGTTTACCGTTTATTATTCGGGTAACCCAACCGTCGCTAAAAATGCGCCTTGGGATGGTGGCGTGGTATATACGCAGGACACCACAGGCAAACCCTGGGTTGCTACTGCCTGCGAAGGTGTTGGCGCCAGCATCTGGTGGCCGAATAAAGATCATTTATCCGACGAAGTGGACAGCATGCTGATCAGCATCAGCGTGCCGACAGGATTAAAGGATGTATCCAATGGGCGCCTGCGCAAAGTGACTGATTTGGGCGATGGTTATACCCGCTTCGATTGGTTTGTGGCCAACCCGATCAATAATTATGATGTGGCAGCCAATATTGGCGATTATACCGAGTTTACTGATACCTACGATGGCGAAAAAGGCAAACTCGATCTGGACTATTGGGTGCTGCCCTCAGACCTGGAGAAAGCGAAGAAACAATTTGCGGCCAATGTAAAACCGATGCTGAAGGCCTTTGAATATTGGTTCGGGCCATACCCATTTTATGAAGACGGCTACAAACTGGTGGAGACACCGCATTTGGGTATGGAACACCAAAGCGCTGTGGCTTATGGCAATCATTTCCTGAATGGCTATTTGGGACACGATCTTTCGGGTACCGGCTGGGGATTGAAATGGGATTATATCGTAGTACATGAGAGCGGGCACGAGTGGTTCGGCAACAACATCACTGCAAAAGATCTGGCTGATATGTGGATACATGAAAGCTTTACCTGCTATTCAGAAGGGCTTTTTGTCGATTATCAATACGGTAAGCAAGCCGGAGAAGAGTATATCCATGGCGCACGCATGGGGATCGAGAATAACAGCCCAATAGTAGGTGTGTATGGCGTGAACAAGGAAGGTTCCGAAGATATGTACTCCAAAGGTGCGGTGTTGCTTAATATGGTCAGAATCATCATTAACGATGATGAAAAATGGCGCAGTATCCTTCGGGGATTAAACAAGACCTTTTATCATCAGACCGTTACTTACAATGATATTGTCGATTATATCAATAAGCAGTCGGGCATGAATTTATCGCCTGTGTTTGATCAGTACCTGCATTATAAGGGTTTACCTACGCTGCAATTTACCTGGAAAGATGGTAAACCTTACTGCAAATGGATAGCTGATGCTAAGAATTTTGACATGCCAATAAAAGTGCGGATTAAAGGTGGTGAGTATAAGTTCATCAAACCAACAACTACTTTGGAACCGGTTAATATCCCCGGCGCAACCAAAGCGAATTTGCAGATTGATACATTGAATTATTATATAAAAACTTCGGGGTTGTAGCAGGGTGTCATGCTGAGGCTCTCGAAGTATGGTGGGCAGGCCTCTACGCCGCACCCTTCGACAAGCTCAGGGTGACAACGCTCGTTAAAAATTTGGAATAACAAAAAAATACCATGACAAAAAAAAACATTCTCTTCACCATTGCAGCAATGCTAATCGCGCTAAATACATTTGCGCAGTTAGGTACCAACAAGGAAACATTTACACGCGCTGATTCGCTCAGGGGCTACCTTACGCCTTTACGCACTTGTTATGATATCAACTACTACCATTTGGATGTGAAGTTCGATATCCCGAACAAATTTATTAGCGGCAATGTACTATTTAAGTTTACTGCCACGCAGGATTTCACCAAACTGCAATTCGACCTGTTTGCTAACTTAAAAGTAGAGAAAGTGGTTTACAAGGGACAGGAATTACCTTATACCCGTGAGTATAACGCGGTGTTTGTAACCTTCCCGCAAACCATCACCAAAGGCAGCAAGGAAGAATTTACAGTCTATTATTCAGGCAACCCAACTATTGCCAAACGAGCCCCGTGGGACGGCGGCGTTGAGTACAATGCCGATTCATTGGGGCATCCATGGGTATCAACAGCCTGCCAGGGCATGGGCGCCAGCGTATGGTGGCCAAATAAAGATCATCAGTATGATGAGGTAGACAGCGCCCTTATCAGTATCAGTGTGCCAACCGGTTTGAAGGATGTATCCAACGGTCGCCTGCGTAAAGTAACCAAGCTGAAAGATGGTTACACCCGGTTCGATTGGTTTGTAGCCAACCCAATCAATAACTACGACATCGAAGCCAACATTGGTGATTATGCGCATTACAGCGACACTTACGACGGTGAAAAAGGCAAACTGACGCTGGATTTCTGGCCTTTGAGTTATAACCTCGATAAAGCCAAAAAGCAATGGGGCGACAATGCCAAACCTATGCTAAAGGCATTTGAACACTGGTTTGGGCCCTATCCTTTTTATGAGGACGGTTACAAGCTTATAGAAACGCATCATCTGGGTATGGAGCACCAGAGTGGGACGGCTTATGGAAACCACTATCATAACGGCTATTTAGGTCGTGATCTTTCAGGTACCGGCTGGGGGTTGAAATGGGATTTTATTGTGGTTCACGAGAGCGGGCACGAGTGGTTCGGCAACAACATCACCTCAAAAGATCTGGGCGATATGTGGATACATGAAAGCTTCACCAATTATTCTGAATCATTATTTATCGAAACTAGATGGGGCAAACAAGCAGGACAAGAATATGTGCATGGTACACGCCTGCTGATTGCGAATGATCGCCCTATTGTAGGTCCGTACAATGTGAATAAGGAAGGCTCCAGCGATATGTATTATAAAGGCGGCAACCTGCTGAATATGATCCGCACTATTATTAATGACGATGAAAAATGGCGTTCCATTCTTCGAGGACTTAACAAAACTTTTTATCATCAAACAGTTACTTATGATGATATCATCAATTATATCAATGAGCAATCAGGCATAAACTTGTCGCCTGTTTTCGATCAGTACTTACATTATAGAAACCTCCCAATACTGGAGTTCATGACCAACCGTGAAGGTAAACTGGCAGTCCGCTGGCAAGCCGATGCCAAAGGCTTTAATATGCCGGTTCGTGTGAAAGTAAAAGGCGGAGAATATCAATACATCAAACCAACAACGCGTTTCACACCTGTAACTATCGAGGGTGCAACCAAAGACAACATTGAAGTAGATACCTTTAATTATTACATAGGCGTATTGGTAGATTGAAATAAATATCGAATAATGAATCTTGAATATCGAACGCCGAAGTAAATCATTATTCGGTGTTCAATATTCGATGTTCGTTATTATAATTTAACTGGCTTATTTTCTTATTATTTATATTTTAGTGCAACCTTTTATTTCAGCCCGCGTCTTATTTTCAAAATGCAATAATAATGAGAGCACTAACCAAAATATTAGTAATAGCGCTGCTTTTACCAGGATCAGCCCATGTTTATGCCCGTCCACATAACACGGTTACCGTTGATGTGGGCAAAATTGAAGACCGTCATATTACCGGTTTTCACGCAGTAGACGTAGGTGGTTCTTTTGATGTGTATATCACGCAAGGCTCAAGCGAGTCGGTTAAAGTTGAGGCGCCGGATGAGATCATCGACCATATCATTACCGAAGTGGATAATGGTACCTTGAGGATCTACAATAAAAACGACCGCAATTTCCATTGGGGCGACCTGTTTGGCAACCATAAGAAAATTGTAGTATATGTAGCTGCCAAAGACCTTAACGCTGTAGCTGTTTCGGGTTCCGGGGATGTTTACTTTAAAGAAGGCATACACGCTGAGTCATTAAGATTAAGAGTATCCGGTTCAGGTGATATGTTCGGCCGTGTGGATGCAAAAAATTTGGAGAGCAGCATATCCGGTTCAGGCGATGTAAAACTTTCCGGTCGCGCTGAAAACTCGGCAGTGAGTGTATCCGGCTCAGGCGATTTTGAAGCAAGAGGATTAGTTACGGTGAACACCATCGTTCGTGTGTCCGGTTCAGGCGACGCATCAATTAACGCCAGCAACAGCGTATCGGCATCGGTATCCGGTTCAGGAGATGTTCGCTATACCGGTGGTGCCCATAATGTTTCCTCCTCCAAATCAGGAAGCGGGGATGTGCAGAGAGACTAATTCGCGCCTCTACCGTTAGATTCTATCCAAATGGTGTAGTATCTCCAAACCTTCATCCCATTGGCCATATCCTGAAGACACATTGATATGTCCGGCTTCGCCAATATTGATGAATTCACTGCCCCATGCATTGGCAAACTCTTTTGCTCTTTCAATAGTTGCAAAGAAATCGTTTGAACTGGCAACAGCAATTGAGGGGAAAGGTAACTTAGCCAACGGCATTGGTGCAAACCCAATTGCTCCCTGCGGAAAAGTTTGCGCTTCAGGATCAGCAGGCGCTACCAGCAAAGCAGCTTTTATTTTGGTTTGATACCGTTCGGCCCATTTGGCTATGGCTGAGCATACCGCACTGTGACCAACCAGGATCACGTTTTTAGGGTCGTGCTTTTTTACCGCCTTTTGAATATTTGCAACCCATTCATCCCTGAAAGGCGTTTCCCATTCCTGTTGTTCTATGCGGGTAAAGCCGTATTCTTTTTCCCATAAAGATTGCCAATGCTGCGGTCCCGAGCCGCCAATACCGGGAAGGGTTAGAATGGTAGATTGGAATTGCATTATTTTTCAGTCAGTACGGTGAATTTAAAATCCAGCGGTTCAAAATTGCGGATGAGCTCGTCGATAAACTGCTGGCCCCATTTTACATAGAACAAGCCAAAGTTCTCAGTGCGCTCCTGCAGGCTGTCTTTTGGGAAAAGCTCAGCCTTTATATGGTCTATTTGCTCCAGGCGGGTATGGTAATTTTTCTTTTCGGCCCGGATAAGTTTCTTCTCTAATCTGTCAATAGCATGTTCTAATCTTGCCTGGATAGCGCTTGTGGATTGGGCCAGCGTTGGGTCTATTTTAGATGAGCGAAGTTTGATTTTATCGAGAATTTGTTTCAATTCGGTCCATTCTTCTTTCAGTGAAAGTTCATGATCGCTGTGCTGCTTTATCCAGTTGGTTTTGATGGCGTCAGTGCTTTTAAATAATTCAACTAACGGCAATTCCATCCTTGCAACCTTTGAGGCAGATTGCTTAGGAATAACCAAACCTGAATTACGTAAGATCAGTATCGGAAAATCAACTTTATAATGTTCGAAATTGGATTTTAGCTCCAGCCAATATACTACTTCAGCACCGCCACCAACATAGGCGATGTTCGGTAAAATATACTCTTGATAAAGCGGGCGCATCACCACATTCGGACTGAAATGCTCTGGTGTGGAGTGTATCTCTCTTTGTAATTCTTCTTTGGTAAAACTGATCTCAGTGTTCAACACTTTGTAAACACCATCTTCAAATACAATACGTTCACGCAGCCCGTCGCTTAAATAGAAAAAGTTGATCTCGCGCGGATTTACTTGTATATGAACATGCAATTTCTTTAGCTGCTCATTGGTCGTTTCAATATTCTTTGAACTATGCTGCTCAATAATATCTTTTTCAATGATATGAGCAAATTGTTTCTTCAGATCGTGATCGTCCGCATCAATGATCACCAGGCCATATTGTCCGAACAGGGCATTTACGAGATAGCGTGTCGCGTCAGCCAACTTATCAAATTTGGCGTAGGCATTTTCAACTATTTCAGCCAGTTTCTCGGCATGGTGATCTAAACCTAAAACACCTTTATACTGATTTAATGCCTGCCGCATACTAACAGGGTCAATACGACCGGTTGCACCCGATGCCTCGTACCACCAATGCACTTTCTTGCCACCAATGTTGGTATAGTTGATCTCAGCAAAATCGTGATCCTCCGATGCCATCCAGTAAACAGGCACAAAATCCTTATCCGGGAATCTCTTTTTTAGCTGGTTTGCCAGTTTAATCGCAGTTACGATCTTATATATAAAGTATAATGGACCAGCAAAAATATTTAACTGGTGCCCTGTAGTAATAGTATAAGTATTTTCTGATTTAAGGAGATCGATGTTACTCTTAACTGGTGCATAATTTCTGCTATCAGAGCCGGGAATAGATTGGTATTGCTTGTTCAGAACCTGTGCTAAAAGATCACGGTTGCCTATTACTTTTTTATTCTGAAGCAGGGCTTTGAAACCATCCCAATCTGGCCTATGACTATAAAAAGGACGTAATTCAGGTTTATCTTCCAGGTATTCGCTAACCGTTTGCGAGAAATATCCGGTCTCTTTGTAGCTTATACAGGCTGCATCCATGAGTTTGATTTCGGATTTCGGATGTTCGATTTCGGATTTAGAAACTTCATCAATCATCTCAAAATTGCTTGATTTAATCCCGAAATTAGATTTTAAAATCTGAAAACAGCAATCGCCCGGCTAAAATTAGGTTATTTTACAATCTGTCCATAAAGATCGAAGTCTTCCGCACTGTCAATCTTCACGTTAACAAAGCTGCCAACGGTAGCATAATGCTTTTTAGCATCGATCAATACTTCGTTATCCACCTCTGGTGAATCAAATTCTGTACGGCCAACAAAATAGCCGCCATCTTTTTTATCGATCAGCACTTTGTAGGTCTGGCCGATCTTTTCCTGGTTCTTTTCAAACGAAATACCCTGCTGGATTTCCATGATGGCATCTGCACGCTCCTGCTTCACTTCTTCCGGAACGTCATCTATCAAAGAATAAGCATGGGTTTTCTCTTCGTGCGAGTAGGTAAAACAGCCCAGTCTGTCAAAACGGGTTTCTTCAACCCATTGCTGCATTTCTTCAAAGTCCTGCTGGGTTTCGCCAGGGTAGCCGGTGATCAGCGTGGTGCGCATGGCTATATTTGGCACCTTATCACGAATGGCATTTACCAGGTCTATAGTCTTTTGCTTAGTAGTTCCGCGACGCATGGATTTTAGCATATTATCACTGATATGCTGCAGCGGCATGTCAAGATAATTGCAAATGTTTTCGCGCTGGTTCATCACATCCAGGATTTCCATAGGAAACCCGGAAGGATAGGCGTATTGCAAACGGATCCACTCGATACCATTCACATCAGATAAATGGCGAAGCAACTCATCCAGGTTACGTTTATTATAGAGATCAAGACCATAGTAAGTCAGGTCCTGCGCGATCAATATCAATTCCTTAGTTCCATTTTTTGCCAAATGCTGTGCTTCCTTCACCAAATCTTCGATAGGTTTTGACACGTGTTTACCACGCATCAAAGGGATAGCGCAAAATGAGCATGGACGGTTACAGCCCTCAGCGATTTTGAAATAAGCAAAATGAGTTGGGGTAGTTAGCAGGCGCTCGCCTATGAGTTCATGACGGTAATTTGCGCCTAAAGTACTCAGCAGGTTTTGTAAGTCATTGGTTCCAAACCATGAATCAACATTAGAGATCTCGGCAGAAAGTTCCGGTTTATAACGTTCAGACAAGCACCCGGTAACAATTACCTTCCCTACTTTCCCCTGCTCTTTCAACTCGCTATATTGCAGAATTGTATCTATTGATTCTTGTTTGGCATTATCAATAAATCCGCAGGTATTGATCACAATGATATCATCGCTTGCTACTTTCTCAGCCTCGTGCACCACATCAAAATGGTTGCCTTTGAGCTGGCCCATTAGCACCTCTGAATCGTGGATGTTCTTGGAGCAACCGAGGGTTACAACGTTGACTCTGGGCTTTGCTATTATCTCTACCTTATCTACTGATTTTGTCCTCATCTCACTTATCTAAACGTCATTGCGAGGAACGAAGCAATCTCTACATAGGACATTCAGGGAGCATGAATTTTATACTGAACGTTCCTCGAGAAATTTGTGCTCTCTGATCTGCATAGTTCGGAGATTGCTTCGTTCCTCGCAATGACGGTATTAATTAATATTTATTGTTTAAATAAACTATCCACAAATGCTTTGCGATCAAACAACTGCAAATGTTCCACACCTTCACCCACACCTATATATTTTACCGGGATCTTAAACTGATCCGAAATACCGATTACCACGCCACCTTTAGCTGTACCGTCCAGTTTAGTCAATGCCAGGGCATTTACGGCTGTCGCTTCGGTGAATTGCTTGCATTGTTCAATAGCATTTTGCCCGGTTGAGGCATCCAGCACCAGCAATATCTCGTGCGGCGCGCCGGGAACTACCTTTTGCATTACATTCTTGATCTTGGTCAGCTCGTTCATCAGGCCGACTTTATTATGTAGACGACCAGCAGTGTCGATAATCGCCACATCATCACCATTGGCTACAGCCGAGCGCAATGCATCATAAGCCACCGATGCCGGGTCCGATCCCATGGCCTGGGCTACTACTTTTACACCAATACGCTCACCCCAAAGCTGAATCTGTTCAACGGCAGCCGCACGAAAAGTATCCGCAGCACCGATAACCACTTTATTGCCAGCTTGTTTTAATTTATGCGCCAGCTTACCAATGGTGGTGGTTTTACCAACACCGTTCACACCCACCACCATAATTACATAAGGCTTGTGGTTACCGTATTCAAAATTATGGAAGTCGTTACTGTTATTTTCAGCTAAAAGCTGTTGTATCTCGTCGCGTAGCAGATTGTTCAGTTCAGAAGTACCTACATATTTGTCGCGGGCCACGCGGTCCTGTATCCGCTTAATGATCTTCAGGGTCGTGGTAACACCTACGTCCGAAGTTACAAGCACCTCTTCCAGGTCGTCAAGTACATCGTCATCAACGGTCGACTTGCCTGCAACTACCTTGGTGATCTTTGAAAAAAAGCTGTCCTTGGTTTTTTCCAAACCGGTATCAAGCGCCTGCTGTTCCTGCGGCGTACTTTCTTTCTTCTTAAAAAAATCGAATAATCCCATTTGCCCCTCCCAGCCTCCCCAAAGGGGAGGAGTTTTTTAATATTAATTTGTTTTAATTCAGCCTTATTAACCCCCTCTCCTTTGGAGAGGGATGGGGTGAGGCTTAACAAAAAAAGCCCTCTCGTAAATACAAGACGGCTTTTATATATTTTTCAGATCTGATTAGTGACCTTTACCAGCGTTGATCGCATCCTTAACGTGGTCGTTATGTACGATTACTTCTTTGAATGAATAAGCACCGGTTTTAGGCGACTTAGTCATGGTGATCACTTTTGAATATTCTTTGCCTTTTCCTGTTTTCAGGGTTGCAACTACTTTCTTTGCCATGTTCTTTTAATTATTGAGTTAGTGAATGAGTGAATTAGTGATTGAAACCAATCGACTTATCAACTTAATCAACCAATTATTACTTAATTTCTTTGTGAACGGTTACTTTCCTTAATACCGGGTTGAATTTTTTCAATTCCAGTCTTTCAGTAGTATTTTTCTTGTTCTTGGTAGTGATATAACGAGACATGCCTGGCAGTCCGCTTTCTTTATGCTCGGTACACTCTAGTATTACCTGAACCCTGTTACCTTTTTTTGCCATCGTATTTTTAATTATTGAGTTAGTGAATGAGTGAATTAGCGATTGAACCCAATCAACCTCCCGATAGCTATCGGGACCACACAATCAACTCTATTAAATGTATCCTTTTTTAACGTATTTATTGATACAAGCAGTTATACCATTCTTGCTGATGGTTTTAACAGCCGAAGTAGATACTTTCAAAGTGATCCACTTATCTTCTTCAGGAATATAAAACTTCTTCAGCTTTAAATTAGGATGAAACCTGCGTTTGGTCTTAACATTTGAGTTAGAAACGTTGTTACCAACCAGTGAACCTTTTCCTGTTAAATCACAAATTCTTGACATGACAATCGATTTAATTCAATCCCTTTTTCTAAAAGAGTTTGCAAATATCCGAATTCTGAATCAAATATTCAATAGGGAAATTAAAAATATTTGAAAAACATTGAAAGTATTAGAAAAGCCCTTTGATACTGCTTAATTTTAATAAAATGAGCTACAACGAGACTTTTTTTAGACCAGAGGATAATGCACGTTATTTAAGCAAGTTGAACTTGCAATTAGTTATGCAAAAACGTGTACTCGATTTCCTAATCAAAAATTTAATAGCGGCAAATAACCAAATTCAATTAGAGCATTGCGATTGCTTTTTACACCTGATAGCTAAAATTCGGATTAATCTAGAGTCAATAAACTCAGTTCTTACTTTTTTATATGAAGACTATAGATTCAAAGTTAGTGCTAATTTACTTTATAGAAGCGTAGTTGATGATATAATAACTATAACATATTTAATTGGCTTTATAAAATTAGATGATCCATTGCAAAGCGCTTTAAATAATGAATTAAACATCCTTCACAAAGAATATCTATTGAGTAGCATTGAAGCCGTAAAATCAGAATTCGAGTTTCAGGATTTGGTAAATTCATATAAAAATGAGCCAAGTATAGAAAAGCCTGATTATATAAAAGAGATAAAGGAGAGTAATCCCGAATTGATAGATGAGAATTTTGAATGGAAACGCAATGAAGATATTCGAAAAACGACACATTTAGCTTTTATCGACCTAATGAATCAGGATGGTAAGAAAAGAAAGTCATTTATAACGGAAGAAAAGAAATTGGAGTTTATAAAAAACCGAGGATTTGAAACTCATTCACAATTGAGGGGTCTATTTAAATATTACACACAGTACCAACACTACAGCCCCAAAACCATTAATTTACTTAATTCTCACATAGATTTCGACATAGTATCGTATCAAAATGTATTAGGAAATGTTGTTTTAACAATCGATAGATTATACGACTTCATAAATTTTGAGAATAAAGAATCTCTTAAAAAAGAATGGGAAGAGCTGTCAAATATTGTATTTGACAGTTTTAAAGAATGATTTCTAATATAAAATCCCACTACGGTAGTTTTAAAATATTCAGTTAACAATAAAATTGCTAATTTTCGCTCACCAATTTACTATTTGATATTCCACTGTTGTTTGTGAAATGTTCTGTCATTTGAGTAACAACAAAATTTATCAAAACACACAACCATGAAGATCACTTCTTTTGAAGAGTACCAACAAGCCTACCAGAAAAGCGTTGAACAACCCGAGGAGTTCTGGGCCGATATTGCCGGGAATTTCCAGTGGCGCAAGCCGTGGCTAAAGGTACTAGAATGGAACTTTACTGAGCCTAACATCAAATGGTTCAGGGGTGCCAAACTGAACATTACCGAAAACTGCCTCGACCGCCACCTGGCAAAACTGGGCGATAAACCCGCCATTATGTGGGAGCCGAACGACCCAAATGAGGATCACCGTGTGCTCACCTACCGCCAGTTACACGAGAAGGTTTGTGAGTTTGCCAATGTGCTTAAAAACAATGGTGCCAGGAAGGGCGACCGTATTTGCATCTATATGCCGATGGTACCTGAGCTGGCTATTGCCGTATTGGCATGTGCCCGTATCGGAGCTATTCACTCGGTTGTGTTTGGTGGTTTTTCGGCGCAATCTATTGCCGACCGTATTAAAGATGCTACCTGCAATATCGTGATCACAGCAGATGGCGGCTTTAGGGGGACAAAAGAAATTCCGTTAAAATCTATCATAGACGATGCGCTGGTACAATGCCCTTCCGTTAAAAAAGTGATCGTACTGACCCGCAGCCGTACGCCAATCTCGATGATAAAAGGCCGCGATGTGTGGTGGGAAGATGAGATCAAGAAAGTAGAAACCCAGGGCAATATCAACTGCGAAGCCGAAGAAATGGACGCCGAAGATATGCTGTTCATCCTGTACACTTCGGGATCAACAGGGAAACCAAAGGGCGTAGTGCATACCTGCGGCGGTTACATGGTTTATGCCGGTTATACTTTTGCAAATGTATTCCAGTATAATCCAGGTGAGATATTTTTCTGCACTGCAGATATCGGCTGGATCACCGGTCACTCTTATATTGTTTACGGACCGCTTTCACAGGGTGCTACTACCTTTATGTTCGAAGGTATACCTACCTGGCCAAGCCCGGGTCGTTTCTGGGAAATTGTAGAAAAATATAAGGTCAACATATTATATACCGCGCCTACCGCAATCCGCTCGTTGATGAGCTTTGGTACGGATGTGGTAAAGAGCAAAGATCTGAGTTCATTAAAAAAATTAGGTTCAGTAGGTGAACCGATCAACGAAGAGGCATGGCACTGGTTTGATGAGAACGTTGGCCACAAAAATTGTCCGATAGTAGATACCTGGTGGCAAACGGAAACCGGGGGCATTATGATATCGCCGATCGCAGGTGTTACCAAGACCAAACCAACCTATGCTACTTTACCTCTTCCGGGTGTTCAGCCTGTTCTGGTAGACGAGCACGGACAAGAAGTACATGGCAACGGCGTGAGCGGATTTTTATGTATCCAGTTCCCATGGCCGGGCATGCTGCGTACCACGTATGGCGATCATGAACGCTGCCGCCAGACTTATTTTTCAGCTTATCCGGGCAAATATTTTACCGGTGACGGATGCCTGCGCGACGAGGATGGCTATTACCGCATCACCGGTCGTGTGGATGACGTATTGAACGTATCCGGTCACCGTATCGGTACCGCCGAAGTGGAAAATGCAATCAACATGCATGCAACCGTAGTAGAATCAGCAGTAGTGGGCTATCCGCACGATATAAAGGGACAGGGTGTATATGCATTTGTAGTTAGCCCTAACATGCATGGCGACGAGGAGCTTACCCGCAAAGATATTTTGATGACTGTAACCCGCATCATTGGCGCCATAGCCAAACCAGATAAAATTCAGTTTGTAACCGGATTGCCTAAAACACGTTCCGGGAAGATCATGCGCCGTATTCTGCGCAAGATTGCCGAAGGCGATACTTCTAACTTAGGTGATACAACGACTTTGCTCGATCCGGCTGTTGTGGAAGAAATTAAGGCAGGGGCTCTTTAATTAGAGTCAAGAAACAAGAGCCAAGAATCAAGACTATTTAAAATTAATCTTGGTTCTTGGCTCTTGTTTCTTGGTTCTATCCAAACCAAATGTTCTTTAGCGGTGTTCTACCAATACATCTAACTAAAAACATTATGGATAAATTACAAATTAAAGGCGGCTGGAACGAGCTGAAAGGAAAAATAAAACAAGCATACGGCGACCTCACCGATAATGACCTGGTTCACGAAGAAGGCAAAGACGACGAAATGCTGGGAAAACTCCAGCAAAAGACCGGCAAAAGCCGCGATGAACTGGTCAAATGGATCAATAGTTTATAAGAGAAGAAAGTCTCGTTTTTTAAACGGGACTTTTTTATTGCTGTAACTTTGGTTAAGTTTATATGTCCTTTGCATAAATCCTTGAGAACTTTATGTCAACCCCACCACCAACCTATCCCTCTGTAAAACTTGAGCGAAGAATCGATTATGTAGACCGCCTTAAGGTGCTGATGATCGTACTGGTCATTCTACACCATACGTTTATTACTTATGGGGCGCCAGGGGGATGGTATTATGCACAAAAAACGACGCAGCAGGCTGCACTCATACCAATGACTTTATTCGTTGCGGTTAACCAGTCATTTTTTATGGGCTTTTTCTTTTTTCTTTCAGCGCTATTTGTACCCGCTTCTTACGAGAAAAAAGGGGCCAGGCGTTTTGTTACAGACAGACTTATCAGACTCGGCATTCCACTTGTATTTTATTCCTTCTTATTCGGACCAGTAATGAATTACCTGGTTTATTATGTTGGTTATAATCACCATATTTCATTTATGCAATATTTAAGCGGCTATGATGACTGGATTGACTTCGGGGTATTATGGTTTGTGGCTGCACTATTGCTGTTCAACCTCGTGTATGTTTTTTGGCGGGTAATTTTCAAACCACGATTAGATGATGATCTATCATCGAAGCTCCCAGTCGGTAAAATACTTGTATTCACGATAGGGCTGGGAATAGTTAGCTTTCTTGTCAGGATAATATTTCCTATCGGCTGGGTGTTGAAACCGGTTGGTTTTCAGTTAGGACACTTTCCACAGTATATTGTTATGTTTATTCTGGGATTGATGGCCAACCGGAATACATGGATCCATTCCATAACTAGCAAAGACGCCAAACAATTAGCAAGAATAGCTGGCTGTGCCATAGCTCTTATTTTTCCACTTTTTTACGTATTGCTTACCTGGTTGAAATTCCCGTCCAGTTACTTTAGCGGAGGGGTTCACTGGCCATCTTTATTATATGCTTTGTGGGAGCAGGTAACCGGTCTCTGCATTATGGCAGCGCTATTATATTTTGCAAGAGAACATTGGTATCATTCTTCCAAATTTTCAAAAAACCTATCCCGGAGTGCTTTCGCTGTTTATATTTTTCACCCTATAGTAGTTATTTCTATAGCGCTAGCATTAAAAAACTGGGACACCGATCCGGTATGGAAACTCCTCGTGGCTGCACCTTTCGCGATTATAGGTAGTTTCTTATTGGGTTCAGTAATTGTCTCTATTCCTGGAGTAAAAAAGATCGTTTGAAAATTACTAATCAGAAATTAAATATTTTATTCAGGTCAAAAGTCAATCCGGATAATAAAACAGAATTGAGAGGTTCCGTTTTTTCAGCTTTTTGATGCAATTGATATACGCCATCTTTCAACACGTACAACTCGCAGTTAAAAGCAATAGGGTCGACAATAATGTATTCTTTTACACCATATTTTTGGTAAATGTCTTTCTTTTGACGAAGGTCGTAATAAGCGTTTGAAGGAGAGAGTATTTCAATTACCAGGTCAGGAGCTCCTTCTATGATGTCTTTAACTATTTCGTTTATTTTCTCCCTTGATATATAAATCAGATCCGGTTGAAAAATATTGTCATTATCAAAACGTACGTCCATTGGAGATAAAACTACTAACCCCTGGCTATTTGTCGTTTTAATAAAGCCTTTTATTAAGTCATAAAACTCACCAAGTACCAATTGATGAGCTAAAGAAGGTGATGGCGACATAATCAGATCATTTTCTACCAATTGAAAAGGCGCACCTTCTTCCAGCATCATGTAGTCATCCGCGGTGTATTTCTTTTTCTTTTCAACTGCAAGCATAAACCAAATATAACTAATTTTGGCCAAATGAAAACCAATAAACCCACCATACTTGTTGTTAACGACGACGGGATTACTGCACCCGGCATAAAAGCCTTAATGGATACTATGCGCGATATTGGCAATGTGGTAGTAGTGGCGCCGGATAGTCCGCAATCCGGCATGGGGCATGCTATTACTATCGGGAGTCCGCTGCGTTTGGATAAGGTAGATATTTATGAAGGTATTGAAAGTTACCGTTGCTCTGGCACACCTGTCGATTGTGTAAAGCTGGCAGTCAACAAAGTTTTCAAAGGGAAAAAGCCTGATCTATGTGTTTCAGGCATCAATCATGGATTGAATAACTCTATCAATATATTGTATTCAGGCACCATGTCGGCAGCGGTTGAAGGGGCAATTGAAAGCATTCCTTCAATAGGTTTTTCATTAGACGATTATACCCTGCAGGCCGATTTTAGTCACTGCCTTAAATATGTCAGGGAAATAGCATTGCAGGTTTTGCAAAATGGATTGCCCGCATCCACCCTGCTAAATGTTAACTTCCCGAATGGTGCTCATATTAAAGGCATAAAAATATGCCGCCAGGCCAATGCCAAATGGGCCGAGGAATTTGATGAGCGCATGGATCCGCACAAACGTCCTTACTATTGGCTGACAGGCGTGTTTCAGTTGAATGATACGGGCGAAGAAACTGATGTATGGGCTTTGGAGAATAATTATGTATCGGTAGTTCCGGTGCAGTTTGATATGACAGCGCATCATGCAATCCCATTAATTAATACCTGGAATTTCAATATCTGAGAGCTATGAGATATTACCTGGTAGCCGGCGAGGCCTCCGGCGATCTGCACGGGGCCAACCTGATGAAAGCGCTAAAAGAAAAGGATACGAATGCTGAATTTCGTTTCTTTGGCGGTGACCTGATGCTGGCTGAGGGCGGCGAATTGGTAAAACATTATGCTGATATGGCCTACATGGGCTTTATCGAGGTTGTGGCCAATCTGCGCGTGATTTTCAAAAACATGAAGGCTTGCAAAGAGGACATCGCCACATGGCAGCCTGATGTTTTGGTGCTGATCGACTTCCCGGGATTCAACCTGAAAATTGCGGAGTTTGCCAAGGCGAATAATATCCTGGTCTGCTATTATATCTCCCCAAAAGTTTGGGCATGGAACCAAAAACGGGTATTAAGGATCAAACGAATCGTCGACCACCTGTTCTGCATCCTGCCTTTTGAAGTCGATTTTTATAAAGACTGGGGTATGGAAGTGGATTATGTGGGTAATCCTTTGCTGGATGCAGTTTCTGCTTTTAACCCCGATCCGGGTTTTCGGAATAAAAATCAGCTTTCAGATAAAAAGATCATCGCCCTCTTACCGGGCAGCAGAAAGCAAGAGATCAGCCGTCTATTGCCTGATATGGTCGCAGTAGCCCAGAAATGGCCGGAATACGAATTTGTTATTGCCGGGGCGCCATCTTTCAACCAGGCTTATTATGATCAATATCTGGAGGGCGGCCAAATCAAAGTGCTGTTCAATTCAACCTATGATCTGTTGAATATTGCCCACGCCGCTATTGTGGCTTCAGGAACGGCTACTTTGGAGACCGCCTTATTTAATGTACCACAAGTGGTAGTGTATAAAAGCAGCACCATCAGCATTACCATAGGCCGGATGGTGATCCGCGTAAAATATATTTCATTGGTGAATTTGATTATGGATAGTTTGATTGTAAAAGAGTTGATCCAGCAGGATTGCAATCCTGAAAAGATCAACGAAGAGATGAGCCTGATTTTAGATGATAAAACTTACCGCCATAACATGCTCGGCAATTATAATACACTCCACGAAAAGATGGGCAAACCCGGCGCCTCTGAAAAAACTGCCGGACTCATTATAAAATATGCCGCAAAAAAATAGCGGCCAACATTACATTGGTCGCTATCAATGTCTTTAACCCGGCTGGTTGTTCGTATTAACGAATCTGTAACCTCACGTGTTGATTGCCGTGCAATAATTGTTGTTTAAGGCTTTTGTTATTATTTAGATCATTCATTAAGATCGCCTTCAGTTCGTTGTCAAAACGGTTCAATAGTTTAGTTGCTGTAGTTTTCTTATGACTTTTCATAATACGCTGTTAATTAGGTTACTATATATTATACGTCAATCGCCTTCTTTTGGTTCCCTGTCAATATGATCTTTTTCTGTTAAATTATCTTTTCGTCTTTTTGCCTCTTTATATTGCCTGATAATTTGCTCCTTTTCACGCCCGTCAGTGGGCAATTCAGGATCCTGCGGGTTTTCCCACCCCTGTTCTTCGTTGCCCGGTATTTTTTTCTTTGGATCGGTCATATGGCCAATTATGATTCCTGTAACCCCAATTTTGTGCCACAATCATTCTAAAAAACAAGAAAAGAGAAATTTGGGCGCCAAATGGCACTTGATGAGAAGGGAAGAAAGCTTTTGTACCAATGATGAAAATGGTATTAAGAGAATTTGAATTGATATAATGACGAGATATCGCCTCCGGATTAGTCGTTTAACTATACACCGCGCCTGATTTTTTGTACAATCCGGTGGCTTAACAAGTGTACAACTACTGCGATAACAGATACAGCAATGCCCAAAATACATACACCAGTCCATTTATAATGCGCCCATGCCTGTGCCGCCAGGTAAGTACCAAAGCCACCGCCGATAAAATAGGTTACCATATATATGGTGTTAATGCGGTTACGTGCTTCGGGCCGGAGAGCGAATATCAGCGACTGGTTGGAAATATGCGTTGCCTGCACACCCATATCCATCACAATCACTCCTATAATTAACCCTAAAAAACTATGAGCAGAAAAATAGAATACGATAAACGAAACTACGATAAGCAATAGCGTAAATGCAGATAATTTATATGCATCCATTTTATCGCTTAGTTTACCCATCAATCCAGCGGCAAGCGCACCAAAAGCACCAACCAGGCCGAACAAACCGGCAACGTCACTCCCTTTATTAAAGTTTTCGCGCAACAAAAAAGTAAGTGTCACCCAAAAAGCGCTGAAGCAAGCAAAACATAAAGCACCGCGTATAGCAGCAACGCGCAAGGCAGGTTCTTCTTTTATTAAGGTAAGCAGCGACTTCATTAGAGCACCATAGGTTCCGGTATATTCGGGCTCAACTTCAGGAAGCAGGAAAAACAAGAGCAGCCATATTACTACCATTATCCCGGCTGCTATATAAAACATTGCCCTCCAGCCCAAGTGAGCGCCAACGAAACCACTTATGGTTCTCGACAATAGTATACCTAATAATAAACCGCTCATTACAAAACCGATCTTGGCGCCACGCTCCTCAGGTTTGGCTAAATGGGCTGTCATCGGCACTAACAATTGTGGGATCAAAGAGAATATACCCACCAAATAGCTGGCCGCAATTAGTAAATTAATTCCCGTAGCCATTCCAACCAATATTAACGCTACTGTAGCCATAGCCAGGCACCCCATGATCAAACGCTTCCGGCGAATCATGTCTGCGAGCGGCGCTATAAAAAGCATGCCGGTAGCATAGCCTAATTGCGTTAGTCCACCTACCTGCCCCGCTTTACCGCTGCCGACATGGAAAGTCCGGGCCATATCGTCCAGTAAAGGTTGATTATAATATAAATTGGCAACGATCAACCCCGTTGCAATTGCCATTACCCATAAAAGAGAGGGGGTAAGTTCGGGATGAGTGATTTTTTTAGCGTTAGTCATGCAGGTAAACAGATTTCGCGCAAAGGTGATAAAGTATCTGAAGAAAGTTGTTGGTGTGAAGTAATATTCTCAGAATTTTGCGTTCATACATTAATTAAACAGCGAAAATGCTTTAAACAGAGTCAATCATCTGAAAAAATCAATAATCAAAAGCCAAAATTTAACAATCTTTAACTTTTTGAGGCATTTTCATCTAAAAAAGATCAATAAATTTGTCTTTTGAAATAAAAGAGAGACAAAAATTAGATTTATAATTCAATATTTATTTGAAAATCATTTAAAAGCACAGCAAAAACGATATAAATCAATAAATTATTCAATTTTGCAAGCATTTATTAATCGTATTTTTACGTTTTTGTTGATTTTGTTAAAAAAAATGTTGCTTTTATGAATTTTTTATCTAATTTTACATCGTTGACTTAAATAAAAGAACAAAACAATAACAAAAAATTATTATTTTTACATAATTTCAGTTATTTAGTTAGTGTAAATTTAATGTTAACAGGAGTTGATTGAATTAGTGACAAAAAAATTACAAATGTGTATAGTACATTTCAAATATTAGTGTTACTTTTACACCATAAAATTTAAAAAAAGTCTTCTCATAATTTAGGTTTATAATTGGTTAGTAAAGGCCCCTGCCCATCAGGGGCTTTACTGTTTTTAAGCGGTTTTGACGAAACCTGAATTTACCAACTGAAATCCTTCAAATCAGCCGCTCACACAATTCCAATTGCAGTCGTTGTCTGAATTTTAGTCCTCTTTTTCGTTTTTCATCTGAGCCTTCGTTATATAAACCCGATGGCCTTTTTTATTGATGTAATAGTAATGCGAGTATTTATTGATATAAACGGTCTCGCCATGAGGCCCGCGTTTTTCTGCGTACTTTCTATCAACAACGTGCGACTCGGTATTTGCCGCAGTATTGGATACCTGGTTTCCTACTTTTCGGGTTACTTTACCAACCTTTGTAGTGTCGCTTTTAATGGTGCCTGCCATTCCTTGAACAGCAAATAGCATTGCCCCCGAGAACAGGGCAGTTTTGATTAATGCATTCATTGGTAGTGAATTAAAGTTAATTTTATATTAACTCAATTATCCTTCCAAATGTTTCATTTGGGGAAGGGGCTGTTCCGGTGTAAAATAGCGTCGATAGAAAACTTTACTGCAAATTTGCATTTTAGATATTTCGTTTGGGGCTTTATTTTAAAAACATATATTTGCAATCCATTTCGGGGGATTAGCTCAGCTGGCTAGAGCGCTTGCATGGCATGCAAGAGGTCATCGGTTCGACTCCGATATTCTCCACTTGATAATTAGGCACTTATCAATCAATAGGTGCTTTTTTTTTGCTTTATCTCAGTGTATCTTATCAAGAATATTGCAACTTTTAAATCTAAATAAATTTCAATAAATTGACTATCAATACCTTAAGTCTAATTTGTTGTTAATTTGCATGCAAGTGGTCTTGGCAAACATTTCGACGTTAATTGTAATTTAGATTAAAGATCAGACAGGAGTAAAATTGGCTTCTTTTTAAGACGACTAAGAATTTATACCCGCATTTCTGCCATCATTCGAACGAAATATCGTTGACTACACGTCGACCATTGATATTAAATGGCTTCCATACAATTCGTTATTGCAGTAATGCACTCATAGTGACTTAGTTAAACCATGGCATTTATTTTGAGTTTAGTCGGCAAGCTATTCAGATGAATAACCATCGTAAAAATTTCACATTGCTTTAAGTAATTATTAAACACCTGACCATTAAATTTAGGAAATCTACACCGACAAGCTATACCTATGAAAAAATCTAAAAAAGCAGCAAAATGGAAGATTGGGGTTTCTGTTTTGCTTGTGCTGTTTTTGATCGTACAATTTATTAGGCCTGAGATAACGCACCCACCCGTTACAAGAGACATTGAAGTACCGGCGGAAGTAAAAGCCATACTAGTGAGGACTTGCTATGACTGCCATTCCAATCAAATTCAATTGCGCTGGTTTGATAAGATAGCACCGATGTATTGGGGCGTGGCGCAGCACATAAAGGAGGGGCGTGAGGGCTTAAATTTTTCTGAGTGGGATAAGCTGGACCCTGCAAGTAGAAAAGCCAAGCTCTGGGAAGCTGTTAACCAGGTAATAGCAGGGGCGATGCCTTTGAAAGATTACGAATTTGTACACCGTTCGGCAAAAATTTCATCGGGTGATCTGAAGGTGCTTAAACAATACCTGAATAGCATGGTGGTAAAGCCATTAGAGGATACTGCCAAAATCAATGCGCTGAATAAGCAATACACACAATCGCAAAGCACTGCGATGAAATTTGAAAATTTACCCAGGGCTTTGAACGGCGTTGAGTTTATACCTGATTATAAAAACTGGCTGCCGATAAGCCCGTCAGAACGGTTTGATAATGGTACTATGCGGGTAATATTAGGGAACGATATCGCTATAAAAGCTATTCAAGATAAACAAGTAAACCCATGGCCTAAAGGCACCACTTTTGCAAAAGTAGCGTGGGATCAGTTGGAAGATAAAGAGGGTCATATCCGCACTGGAGCTTTTAAGCAGATCGAGATTATGATAAAAGATGAAGAGAAATACCGTTCAACAAAAGGCTGGGGATGGGCCCGCTTCAAAACACCTAAAATGATCCCTTATGGTAAAGATGCGATGTTCACTAACGAGTGTATCAACTGTCATTTACCGCAAGCTAATCAGGATCTGGTTTTCAGCTCACCTTTTAAACATTAACCCATGAAAATGCGACTCATAACATTACTTTTCTTGTCTATCACAATAAGCTCCTGTTCGAGCAAAAAGTCTCCCGATGAGATCATAAATAAAAACGCCTCCTTGCCCGAGGCACTAAACTGGGAAAAGGCCGGGTATAAGGTGATCACTTCGTATATCGATAAAAAGGACAGCACCATGTCGATATTATATGGCAATGACCTGGCTCGCAAAACATTCATCGCATCTGAAAATAAAATTATTCCTAACGAAATGCTGGCATTAGTTACCTGGAAACAGAAGGCTGATGAGAATTGGTTTGGCGCCAATATTCCGGGCTCTGTTAAAACCATCGAGCTGATCAAAACATCGGATAGCAAAAATGGGGCGACTTCCATTGCCTATAATTTATATCAAGGCAAAGAGTTCACCCCATCCAAAGACACTATTAATAACCAGGTCAGGATCAAATATATTTTTAGCCAGCAACCTTCAGTAATGCCTTAACTATCCGCAATAATTACTCGTGGATAGTAGTTTTATCGGCAAGGGCCATTTGAGCGATCTCATCCTTGCGCCTGAAGCTAACACCCGGATGTTGTTGCATAGAACGGATAAGATCAGTAGCTGCTTTTACCATTTGCGGCGTACCGCCTATACGATCATGAAAGCTGATTGACATTTGCCTGCGGCGATTTTCAGACTCAAGATATAATTGGTCAAATTCCATTTTCGCTTGATTGACAAATTGATCTGCCGAGAAGTTTTTCCCTTCTATTAACAGGATGTCATTGCACCGCAAAGTATAAGGAACAATCACAAAGTCTTTTGAGTTGACCTGGATGATAAAAGGCTCGTCCCTGCTCAGGTCGTCAATATGATAAACAAAACCCAGTTCCTGTAATATTCTCAGTGTGTTTTCTCCGCGTCTTAGCCAGTTAGCATTGTAACCCACAGCATTGAAGCCTGTCACATTTTTTATTGCATCGACACCATCTTTTATAAACTTCTTTTCCTCGTCATATGACATGGTATATTCTGTCGACCAGTTCATGCCATGCGCCGCAGCTTCATGGCCACGTTGAACAATCTCCTTTGCTAATGCCGGATTTTTCAATACCGCAGACCCCACCATGTGCGAAGTAACTTTGATCCCGAGTTTGTCCCAATTGTCCAGCATTCGGGGGATGCCTTCTTTATAACCATAAGCAAACCATGTGGCACCGGGCAGATCAATATATCCGGATTTCATATTTTGCGGGAAAGGGCTTTCAGCATTATCCGGCTGACCGCCGGCTTCAAATTGCATAGAAATGGAGATCACCAACCGTGAACCGTCTATCCATTTGCTTTTTATATTGTTTTCCATACTTCTGACAGGTTTGATAAATGTATTTGCGGGGCTCACCATGGCTGTTAAGCCTATGATCCCGCTTTGCTTAATGAATTTCCTCCTGGTTTCCATCTTCAATCAGATCAGGTTATCAAGCGCCATCCAATTATTGGATAAGAATTGTATCAGCACCACATAAATTATAAGATGGATCAATTGTGAGGCGATAGGTTCCCAATTCTCAATCATACAGCACCCGAACACCAGGAAAATCATTTCAAATGAACCAGCAATCAGGGCTGGCAGTGTAAACAAACCGGAAATCAATAGCACTCCCAGTATTAATTCGACAATTGGTAATAATAAACCAAAGAGAGCGACCATCGATCGCGGCAGCATGGATTTAGCAAAAGTATCGCCCATCCATTGACTAAATACACGCAACTTAGGCACGCGAACAAGACCATGACCGAGTGCGCTCGTGCCTACGGCCAACCTTAACAATAAAAAACTTGTGCTGCTTATCATCGTTCAGAATTTATTTAACAACTCCGATTTCCTGCAGAAAAGTCAAATTATCCTCCAGGTGCCAGTCTTCATACACTTTGCCGTTGCGTACATTGAGAATGTCGATGGCAAAAAACTTAACAGGTTTACCAGACGGAGCATGCTCGCCAAGCGGCCCTGTGTTATGCCCGGTGTAGACCTGCCGGCAAATCACTTTATCTTTCGTAATGATCATATCCTCCACGCTGCAACGGAGATCAGGCACAGCCTTTCGGAAATTTGCGGACGCGAATAAGATACCTTTAAACCCTTGTGGCCTGCCTTTGGGCAAAGTATTGTCAAAGAAATCGTCCGAAACAGCCTCATGTAGATATTTTTCATTCCCTGTATTCCAGAAAGCATAGAACAGCATTCCGGCGTGAGTTACTTTGTCGGCCTCGGCTTTAGATAAGACTTTATCAACGCTAAGTGATTTAGGCTTGGGTATATCATTATTATTGATGGTGGCTTGTGCCATTGCAGAAGTAATAGCAGCCAAAAGGACGGCAGCCAATGCGAGGATATAGCTGCCAATTAAAATGCGTGTTTTCATATGCGTTTATTTTAATGTGAATATTAAATACTTCTTAAAACACAATATCCACTACCACTTTTCCTTTAGCTTTTCTGTCATTTATATATTGGTAAGCTTCCTCGATCGTTGCCGGAGTAAATGTTTGCTCGTCCAACAATGGAATGACTTTCCCGGCTTCGATCAATTTGGTTGCTTCCCTTAAAATCTCTCCGTGATGAGCACGGCCTTTGCCAGAAATTAAAGGATACAAAGTGAATACCCCGGAGTACGTCGCACCCCTGAAAGACAATGGTGCCAGGTGATGTGTGCCCCAGCCTAAAATACTTACTACATGCCCGTAATATTGTCGCGCTGCTTTAAACGAAGCATCCAAAGTTTCGCCGCCAAGCGTATCAAATACGATATCGAAACCTTCACCGTCGGTGTATTGCAATACATATTCGTCGGATGAAAGGCTGGTATAATCAATTGGAATTGCACCGTAGCTTTTGATCAGCTCATTTTTTGACGGATCGACGGTCGTATAAACTTCTGCGCCTTCGGTCTTGGCTATTTGTACGGCAATACTTCCGACACCGCCTGCACCGCCATGCACAAGTACAGTTTTTCCTTCTGATACCTTAGCACGGTCAACCAGGCCTTCCCAGGCGGTGATAAATACAAGAGGCAACGCTGCTGCCTCACGCATACTGATGTTCGTTGGTTTGATCGCCAACAAGTCGGCGTCTACCGCTGCATATTCTGCCAATGAGCCGGGTACGCCTGCAATACCTCCGGTCATTCCATAAACTTCATCGCCAGGCTTAAATGTGGTTACACCTTTACCAACAGCTTCTACAGTACCTGCAAGATCAATACCTAATATTGCAGGAAGCATAGCCTTCGCATGTGCCGCTTGTCCGGCCTTGATCTTCAAATCGAGCGGGTTAATGCCGCTAGCTGCAATTTTTACCAAAACCTCACCCCGGTCCGGGACAGGTTTATCTACTTCTTTTAACTGGTAAGGGGTATTGAAATTTTCTAAAACGAGTGCTTTCATCTTTCTTATTTTAATTGATCTGAAAATGATGGTTGATAATTATAGACCTGCCGCGTACCTGTTTTGGCGGCTTTCTCAATGGCATGGATCATACGGTGACGAACGACCGCATCTTCAAAGTTAGCAGACAAATGGGTACCATGTATCAAATCACTGGCCAGGCGTGCGTAGTTTTCAGCAACATTATATGCCGGGCCTTGTATAGTATCCATTTTAACCTTGTAATAAGAAGAAGGAACCGTTAATATTTCCAATGCTTTTTCACCCTGGCTGCCTTTGATCGTTAATTCAAAAACGCCGGGGTGACCACCATTTGCAGTAATCACGAGGTCGCCTTTGGTACCATTAATCTCCCAGAAAAAATTTGTCCCTTTAGACATACCTCCCCTGAAATGGATAGTAGCCACTGCCTTATTTTCAAGTATCCCGGTGACAGCAATCTGATCAAATACGTCCATTGGGATAACCTCTCCTGTTTCAATTACTCTTGTCTCGGTTCTTCTGTTTACTGCAGTTGCATTTAACTCTGTAAACTCGCCGAGCGTATAACACAAGGCATCAACAGAGTTGGCAAATGTTGAATAGATCATCCCGGCGCCATTGCGGGCATCCATCGCCCAGGCAGAGGCTTGCTCTATAAAGGCCCCATAAAATATACCAGAGCCGATCATTGAAGTAGAAAGCACTTCGCCTACATATCCTTGCGCCACCAGGTCGCGAACGTAATTGATGGCCGGAACAGCACGGGATTGTAATCCCACTGCACCATATAAACCTTTTGAATTGGCTAATTGCAACATCTCCTCCGCTTCTTCAAGACCATTACCCAGAGGCCATTCGCAAAACACGTTTTTACCTGCATTTAAAGCCGCATCGACGAGCTCTTTATGGTGTGGTACTTTGACAGTTACTACTACCAGATCGACGTCCGGACTATTAACCAGGTCATCTATGGTTTCAAAAACATGAGGAACATTGTAAGTAGTACCAGCCTTTTCTGCGGCATCTCGATTACGATTGCTTATGGCCGATAATTTATATTCCGGCAATGCGTTTAAAGCGGGTATATGAGCAACTGACGCCCATCCTCTGTCTGCACTTACACCGATGATCCCAACTTTTATTTCATTATTCATTTTTTATTTTGATTAATTATTAAAGACTATCGAGGAAATTGAGCACATCTTCGCCGATCTCATCAGCATGCGTTTCTAAAGCGAAATGCCCGGTGTCATAAAATTTTACAGTTGCATTCGGGTTATCCTTTTTATAACCTTCAGCCCCAGCAGGTAAAAAATAAGGATCCTGGTTGCCCCAAACGGCTAGCACCGGAGGCTTCCTGTCTCTGAAATAGCATTGAAAATCGGGGTACTTGGCTACGTTGGTACGATAGTCCAGTATCAAGTCTAGCTGTATATCTATATGTTCAGGTTTATCCAAAAAATGCTGATCCAATGTATACGTATCCGGTGCGATCAGCGAGGTATCAGCAACACCATGCTCATACTGAAAACGGGTGATGTGGATACCCATAAACTGTCTTAGAGATTCACGGTTCCCTTCAGTTGGTTCCTTCCAGTACTTCTGCAAAGGATTCCACTCCGAACTTAAGCCTTCCTCATAAGCATTGCCATTTTGCGAAATAATTCCTGTGATCTTTTCCTGGTTTGCAAGTGCCAGTCGTAAACCGACAGGCGCGCCATAGTCAAAAATGTAGACGGCAAAGCGCTTCAGCTCCAGCTTATCGATAAAGCCCTGCATGGCTTTTGCCAGGTTGTCAAAAGTGTAATCGAACTTAGCCCTTGCTGGTGCATCAGAAAACCCGAAGCCGGGCAGGTCAGGTGCGACAACATGGTATTTATTGCCCAGTACCGGGATCAGGTTCCTGTACATAAAGGATGAGGTGGGGTAACCGTGCAGCAACAATATTGTTGGTGCATCTTTAGGCCCTGCTTCCCTGTAAAAAATATTCAACCCATTTACAATGGTGTTGTGGTAACGAACTTGATTTGTTTTCATATACTTGATTTTTAATCGGTTCAGGTTATATGCCAGATTATTAAATGATACCTGGCACGAAGAATCTATTGATGCCGTTGACATCTGATAAATGAGTGGTCATCTTTATTATCTTTCCGTCATCATTAGGCTCAAACACGATCACGACGTATTCATCCAGGATTAACTCGCCTCTTTTAGCCGTATTATGCAGAGAAATAGCCACGTTGTGCAGACCATATAACACATGTAACAGATCGAACATAACCCCAAAAGCCTGAAGTGATTGCGCACGTCGTACGACAGCATCTACGCCATTTGCCGGTCCTGATAAAAGACTTTCTCCGGGTAAGGTCCAACTAACATCGTCGTGCATCAATAAGCGCATCAACGGCCAGTCATTTGTTCTCATAGCCTTTACAAAGGTGTTAGCAATTGCGGATTTATGGTCGATACTAAGCGGCGTCGTTTGATTTAAAGTTTCCATAAATTGAATTTCAATTAGTGTTTCAGAACGGTTGTTACTACCGGATCAATATCAAGCAATGCCGTAAGCTGGTTGCTTAAACCATAACGTGCCTGTATATAAGCTGGGTCGTTATAAGCGACCCAAGTTTTATTTTGATCATCATCCCAGGCAATTACTTTCAACGGAAGGTCCAGCGCGGCTTTGGGGTCAAATTCCATCACGAAGCCACCTCCGGCAGGATTTCCGAACAAAAGAAATTCAAGCGCGGGAAGTTTGATACCTCCCTTAAGCGCCTCTGCCTGCTGGTCGATCCTGGCATAGATTGTAATGTTTTTTTGCTTCAAGGCATTTTCAAGTCGGTCTATTGTATCTTTCACACCGTAACTACTTTGCCTTATTATCACTCCTTTATTATCCATGATTTTGTGTCTAAATGATCCGATATTAAACTAATTCCGGGGCTGCCGGGAAATCAACAGGGATATTGGTTACTGCAAAAACATAGTTGGTAAAAACCCGAACAGTAACGAACCCGATCAATTCCATAAGTGCCGCTTCATCATATCCTGCAGCAAAAAACCGATCAACGTATCTTTCTTCAGGGTGCCCTTTTGTTTCCGCGATGGATTTTGCAAGTTTTACTATTGCGTCAATTTTCTCATCAGAAGAATATCCTTTCCTGATATTGATCGTTTCTTCCTTAGTAAGGCCGTTTCTTATGGCAGCTAAAGCGTGACCTGCCAGGCAATATTCGCAGTGGTTTACTTCGGATACTACCAAGGCTATGGCTTCTCTTTGTTTGCCGTTGAAAACACCTGCACTTAAAGTTGCATCAAGATCTAAAAAGGCCTTTAATGCGTGAGACGAATAGCCCATGGTAGCGTACAGGTTCGGGACTTTCCCAAGGCGCTTTTGCATGCTCTCAAACATCACTTTAGATTCTGCGTTTACCTGGTCTACTGTTGGAACCGCTATAGTTTTCATTCTTATATGTTTTAATAATAATCATTTAGTCTTCGCTTTTAATCTCGAAAGGTATAAGCGGGCCGATTCGCTCATGGTTACAATAGCACCGCCAAGGATCACAATGTCCTTGATCACCAAACGACCGCGACCTGACAGGTACGGGAAGCCAAACTGATGATCGCCTAAATGTGGCACCCAACTTTCAGGTGTAGTGACCAGAAATGACAACGTACCCAAAGTCATAATAAACACCAGTATACTGGCTACCATACTTGGCAGAGGTGAAACCTTATAGAGGGCAACCATTATTCCAACTATTATAAGGAACGCACCTAGTCCATAAGAGAACCCGTAGGTATTGTTTTCCTGGTGCCAATCCCGGTTAGCGGGAATTAATACACCTTCAGGATTAATATGTTTCTTGTATTGTTCAGGGTGATTATAAAATTCAGACATAAAAGGGCTATTAGCTACAAATGGGACAATGCCATCAGCTTCATAAGGCACAAATTTTAAGGCGCCTATCCATATAAATACGACTACAATGCCGTAACGTACTGCGGATTTTCCAAAGCCGTCTAAACCGGCAATGAAGTTTAAAAATGTTTTTTTCATAGCTTAATTATGTCAATGATTATACCTGCGCGATTCCGCCGTCAACAAATAATTCGATACCCGTAATAAAACTTGAATCTGATGAGGCCAGGAAAAGTGCGGTGGTAGCAATTTCCTGTGGCTGCCCTACCCGGCCCAGTGGTGTCTGTGCGGCAAATGAGTCAATAATTTCCTGCGGCACGCCATTAAATGCATTGGTTAAAATTGTGCCCGGGCTCAATACATTTACTCTTATTTTTTTTGCCTTAAGCTCAGCTGTCCAGGTTCTGGCTAATGAACGAACAGCGGCTTTGCTGGCGTTATAAACGCCCATGCCCTCAAAACCCTTAACAGACGCTATAGAGCCTGTCATGATGATAGATGCACCCTCATTCAGCAATGGCAGTGCTTTTTGTATAGTAAATATGGTCCCCTTCACATTAATATCGAAGGTTTTGTTATATATATCTTCGGTAACTGTGCCAATGGGTACGCCAAAATCGCCCACACCTGAGCTGGCATATAGAATATCTATATTACCTTTTTCGGCTTTGACTATTTCGTATAGTTGATCCAGGTCATTAAGGTTGGCCGAGTCGGCACGCACACCGGTAACATTGCGGCCTATTTCTTTAACAGCTGCATCCAGTTGTTCCTGTCTGCGGCCGGTAATAAATACGTACGCGCCTTCTTCAACAAATAATTTTGCGGTGGCTAAAGCCATTCCGCTGGTAGCTCCGGTTATCACGGCCACTTTATTTTCTAATTTTTTTGACATTTTCTGTAATATTTAAGTGTTATGCATTCAATTGAATAATCAACGAGCGGCCGATCGCAAGACTGCCCATATCGCGCGGTCCAAGCCGACTATCAGATGAAAGTGGAGTTATTCATTTTTATTATTTTCTTTTTAAACCTTAATTGTTCATTGTTTGAATGACAGATCAAAGTTAGCCCGGTATCCAACGCCGGAACATGGACGAACAGGGAATACATTTGGACAAATGTGACAGGATCAGCATTTACCCTGTCGATGGAAATATTAGAAACGCTAAACCGGAAGATCGGCTACTATAGATATGCCGGTTTTTTCGCGATAGGTTTGGGGCGAAACCTTAACATACTTTTTGAAAAAACGGCTGAAATAAAATTCATCGGTAAAATTGAGTGCGTACGCAATTTCTTTGATGCTTTGACGGGTAAGATGTAATTTCTTTTTTGCTTCCAGGATGATCCTTTCGTGAATCATTTCGGAAGGTGATTTTTTAAAATAGCGTGCACACCATTTGCTGAAATTATTAGGCGACATGGCCAGCAACTCCGCATATTCACTGGGTTTATGCAGCTTTAAGTAATTCTTCTCCAGCAGTTGTATAAATTGCTCCATTTTTTCGTCGCGTTCTTCGTGCTCCACGTTTAACTGCATCAGTCTTATCTTGATATTGCTTGCCTTTGCCAGCAGCAATTGAAGATAAGATTGGAGGATCGTTTCATCTGGAGAAGCATCTGCAAATTCAGCGCTGATATCATTCAGTATACGTTCAAAAGAACTTGCTTCTGATTCTGTAAGGTGTACTGATGGTTGTATGTAAATGCTATTGAACAATAGCCCGTTACACGCAACCTGCTCCTTATGATATTCGATACAATAAAAATCGCCGTGAAACTGCAACAGGGTAAACCTTGAAGTAGTTTTTTCTTCCAGGCGTATTTGCTGCAGCGGTGTAGAAAATAACAGTACAGGGGCAGCATATGGAAAAGCCCCGAAATCTGCATGATAGGTGCCTTCGCCTTCCGTTATTAACAGAACAGCATAATTATCCAGGCGCTGCGGTTGTCCCAGGTCAAAACCTTCTGAATTCCTGATGCTGAATAACAGGTCTTCTTTGCCTGAGTTTGGTTCTTTCAAATCGATGCTATTTATGTTGTGCAATATTACATGTTGATTTTTAAATGCTATTAATTTTTCTGCGCGGCTTCAGGTAATAGCTTATTTGCGGCTCAACCGTGCAATATTCAGCTATATCTGCTAATCGATCCCACTATTTGTGTTCACCCTGGTACAGCCCGCAGGTGCCTGTTGTTTTTGGTTCCACAACACAACCATGTAGCAAAATCGGATACTACTGTCTTTATAAATATTCTTCAGGCCGATAACTGTGACCTGAAATACGTTTCTGTTAAATGCTGTGCCAGGCTTTCATCGGGTATCACAATAGATTCTATTACCAGCAGCCCCTTGCAACCACAACAGGTATCGATAGTATGCACGTACTTGTAGGTGTTGCTCATATAATCGAATACCTGATCTATGATCTTCACCAGAACATCTCTGAAGCCGAATTTGCGGTTATCCTGTAAGCAGACTATCTCACGTTCGCCGGCAAGCCGAAAATCAAGTTCGTAGCCATCATCATGCAGTTCGATCACCCTGTGGGCCAGGGAACTGTTCACCATCCGGTGTTTGTTGTTAAGTGACTCGATCATAACCTTAAGTTTTAAATAATCCGCCGATAAAATCCACTACCACTTATCTGGAATTACATATAAGTAATTATTGTGCCACTTAATTAAATAATTGACAATGAGATAAATAAAGTAAAAACACGATATTTTTTGTCACCTGCATTTCGTTGATGGGTGATATATAGGTGATATGACGTTGCAGTCTAAAATTTACCAATTTTCCAGTCTAATAATCTGTTTTGTCGACGTCGGGCTTGATACACATCATCCCGTGATATTTCGCGGCTTTTAGGCCATGCACCGAAATACAGTTAATTTATCGTCGATAAAAATCATACAACTAACTCGCTTATAGGGTATTAAATAATTGGCACAACATTGGTAACGGCCGGATACTAAACGAATCATCATTTATGCTTATGGACCTGATGTTTATGATCACGCATGCAATAATTGTAATATGTTCAATCTGCATACTCTACTTATCGGTTACATCCGAACATGATGAGGGACTTATTAAAGTTGAAGTTTAATTGTATTAATAATAGCACCCTATGAGATCATTGGTTATTTCGAAAAACATTACCCCACGTGAGTACACTTCATTAGATAAATATTTTAACGAAGTGGAGAAAATTCATTTGCTTTCACCAGACGAAGAAACCTCTCTCGCAAAAAGAATAAAACAAGGCGACAACCGGGCAAAGGACCGCCTGGTAAACGCAAATCTGCGTTTTGTGATCAGCGTTGCCAAACAATATATGAACCAGGGTATAAACCTTGAAGACCTGATCAATGAGGGCAATATAGGCCTGATGATCGCTGCAGGGCGTTATGACGAAACTAAAGGTTTCCGGTTTATATCCTATGCTGTATGGTGGATACGTCAATCTATCATAAGGGCTATTTCCGAACATGCGCGTTTGGTGCGTTTACCCTACAATCAACTCAATCAAATTAGCAGGTTATATAAGGTGTGGCAATGCCTGGAGCAAGAGTATGTCCGCACGCCCTGTGTAGAAGAATTGGCGGAAAATATGGAGGTGTCTGCAGATGTTGTTGCACAGCTGTTAAGCAAATCTCAATTAAGTTCTGTTTCTATTGATGAGCCGTTCACCTGCAACGATAAATATGCACTTATCGATGTGCTGCACAGCGACGAGTTTGCTCCCGATCATTTAGTAGTCGGTGAAGCCGTGACAAAAGAGGTAAAACAATCTATGAGGGTGTTAAGCAAGCGGGACCGCGAACTGCTCAGATTGTATTTTGGTTTTGGGAGCTTTTCACCCATGACTTTAGAGGAAATAGGCAATCGTTTTAATATCTCAAAGGAACATGCGGGGCGACTGAAAGAAAGGGCGTTGGATAAGCTACGCAAATGTTCTAATGCCCCGATATTAAGGTCATGCCTGAGCTGAAGTTTACTTAGACGATATTTTTTTTTCGATACCCAGTTTTTTCATCCGTGAGTGGAGCGTGGTGCCGTTTATATCCAGCATCTCAGCGGCGCCACCCTCACCGTATATCTTCCAGTCGCACATTTCAAGAGCGGCTATAATATGATCACGCTCATTCTCCGTAATGGTTTTTAGTCCGTTCTTAAAAGTGGGCAACTCTTTTTTAACTATAGCAGGTAGCGGGACAGAATTGATAATGCGTCCGTTGGATAATAATACGCATCGCTCCATCAGGTTTTCCAACTCCCGGATATTGCCCGGCCAGTTGTGATTTTGTAAGCTTTTCATCGCCTCATCTGACAGTCCCGATATAGCTTTATTCTCTTTACCGGCGTATAGGTTCAGGAAGTGGCTGGCTAATTCGGGAATATCTTCTTTTCGCTCCCTTAGTGGTGGCAGCAAAATAGGGAACACATTCAGTCTGTAATACAGGTCCATGCGGAAACGGCCGGCAGCCATCTCTTCCTCCAGGTTGCGGTTGGTAGCAGCAATCACCCGGACATTAATGCTTTTACGCTTTCCACCCAGTGGCTCAATTTCTTTTTGCTGGAGCACCCGCAAAAATTTCACCTGCAAGTCCAATGGCAGTTCGCCTATTTCATCCAGGAAAACTGTTCCACCATCAGCCTCCTCAAACTTTCCAATCCTTTTGTCTGAAGCGCCCGTAAAGCTGCCCTTTTCATGTCCAAATAATTCCGATTCGATAAGACTGGCTGGGAGTGCTCCGCAGTTTACCACAACCAATTTTTTATTTTTCCTGTTGGATACTTCATGAATGGCCTGTGCTACCAACTCCTTACCCGTTCCGCTTTCGCCCAGGATCAATACAGAAGTTTCGGCTGGCCCCACTATCTTAACCTGATCTATAATATCTACCAGTTTTTTAGTGTGACCGATAATCTCTGGAAAAATATTTTTACTGGTAGCAGGTGTTAACGATTTAGCAGCGGGCTGCTGGTTTTCGTCTTTTTGATGATGAACAAACATTGCTACCTCCATCATGATCAGCACATCCTTTTCACGGAAAGGCTTTACCAAAAAACCATAAGGTTTGGTTGCTTTGGCAGCATTTAATGTTTGTTTATTAGAATTTGCAGAAAGGAATACAAATGCGATGCCCTTTTCGTTAAGTATATGAGCAAGGTCAATACCTGTTTGCGGGCCATCCAGGTAAATGTCCAGCAATACTATATCGGGCTTCTCAGCATCCAGAACCTGTAATGCTTCAGGTACCGAGCGAGCTATAGCGCATATGGCATAGCCAGCCTTTTTCAGGATAAGCCTAAGGTTATTAGCCTCAATAAATTGATCCTCAACTATCAGTACTTTAATTTTCATGCCTGTTCAACAGCACCTTTTATATTAATGCCTTGCATATTTATTTGATCGAACGGATCAGCGGAAAACAGTATGGTGATCTTAGTACCGTTCATATTATCAAATTTTAGTGTTCCTTTTATATCGCGTGTTAATCCTTTAATCAACTCGATACCCAATGAGTTCAGTTCCGCATCGTCGTCGGTATACTCCATCCCGATACCGTTGTCAGCGATCACCAGTCGGGCTACCTTATCCATTTGACGTAGTTCAACACTAATAACGCCTCGTTTTTTTCCGGGGAACGCATACTTGAACGCATTTACCACAGCCTCGTTGATAATGATGCTAAGGGGTATAGCCTGCGACACATCGAGTTTTAGAGGTTCAACATCGAGTTTCACTTCAATATTTGGCGGTGATCCAAAACTTTGCGTAAGGTATTGAATAAATTCGGGAATATAGGCCCCCATATCAATCGTCTTTACGTCATCCGATTGGTATAACTTCTGATGAATGAGCGACATGGCATAAATGCGGTTCTGGCTGATCTCGATGGCCTTTAAGGCATCGGTATTCTCCAGGTAAACAGCCTGGGATTCCAGCAGGCAGATCACGGTATGCAGGTTATTTTTTACGCGATGGTGAACTTCTTTTAATAACCATTCTTTTTCGGTAACCAGGCTTTCGAGCAATTCATTTTTATGGAGAATGATATCACTATTCTTTTTACGAAGCAGGCTTTGCCGGTAAAGCAGCCCTGCCATGATCGCAATCAAAACAATGCCGCCAAAAGTTAAATTTCGTACTAGTGTAGCCTTACTCAAATTAGCCTGCTCCAGTTTGCTTTTCTGGTTCAATATATCTATCTGGCTTTCCTTCTCGGCGGTGGCATATTTAACCTGCAGTTCTTCGGCCTGTCTTGTTTTCGCTATTTTATAATTAGAGTCAGCTAGTTCCTTATATAACCGAAGATGACGAACTTGCGATAGATTGTCGCTTTTTGATGAATCAATAGCGATCAGAAAGCTAAGTGCTACAAGTTCACTATTTAGTGTACCGCCTACCCGCGAGGGGTCTGCGAGAAATTGTTCAAAATATTTTTCGGCTTTTTCAGGTTCGCCTTTAAGAAAATATAATTGCCCGAATTTTAAAGTTATCGCCGCCCGTCTGAAATTAATTCCATTCTTCTCTAATATTTTCTCGACACTGTCAGCACTCCGAAGATACCTCTCAGCTAAATCATATCGTTTGAACTTAGAATAGCAAACTGAAAAAATTGTATTGTAGAATAACTTATCGAAAGGAGTTGAAGGCGGCACTTTTTTCGAAACATTGTTAACGATTACCCAGGCTTTGTTAAGCTGATTTGTTTTCATTAGAGAGATCGTCAAGTTATAAAGTGTCAGATAAAGACCATTAGCTGTACCTGCACGTACCAGGTAGTTAACCGATTTTTCATTCCATTTTAATGCGTCTTTGCTATCCTCATCTTCGAGATAATACAAATTACCTACACGGCTATAATAATAACCCCACCCGATACTGTCGCGATTTGCTTCGGAATTTTTGATAGTTTCCAACGCATATTTCAATGGCTCACCAAATTTTCCCTGAAAGATAGTAATCATGGTTACCGCATCAGTGTTATAATAATTGTTAGGGAAATGAATTAAGTTGACCAGTTTTACAGCCTCAAGAGAAAGTTTATAAGCATTATCCAACTGGTATGTAGCGACATTTAAATAAGACATATCGGTTAAGGCACTAATTTCTCCTTCCGTATTATTTTGCTGTTGATAAAGCAGCTGCGCGTGCTTCAGGTATTCAATTCGTTTTAATGCGGTCTGAGGTGTAAAGCCCGTATAGAGGCCACGATAAAACGAAACTTTAGCCTCAGTTATCTTATCTCCAGCGTTTTGACAGTCTTTTATTAGCTGATCAAAAATAGGGTCCCCATGCTGAAAATCATATCCTCCTACATACATTTTAGCCATAAGCAACCGGGCTTGCCGGTTAATCTTTGGCGAATTCTGAATTTTACTTTCATTTACCGCCTGATCCAGATAAAACAAAACGCTGTCTTTGTAGTGATGATAACTATCAGGCTGAAAAGCATAATACCCGCCTAATAACACAAGTAATTGTAAATGCTCTTTGCCATTTGCTTTTGCTAATAATCGCTTTGCCGTTTCAGGCAACCGTTTATCGATCCAATCAACTGGCACACCCGAAATCTCAATGCCTTCGGTTATTACTGGCAGGCGGCTTAAACCTAAAGAATGTGAGCAATAAATAAGGCTGCTGTCCAGGTCAACCTGATTTTCCCTAACCGCAGTGTAAAAAGTTGTACTCAGTTGCAGAAGCAAACGCTGCCAGTCAGTTTTGTATTCCGAAGGATGACGGAGCACAGGAGTCTGTGCTTCTGTTTTAAAACCGAGGCAAGTACAAAAAACGACCGAAAGACTAAAAAATAGCTTTTTAAACATACAAAGCCTTAAGAAAACAAGTGTTTTTTATGAATGAAATTAAACTCCAGCATAAATTTAGTCATATAATTATTAGCAGGTGCCTATTTCTGTGCGTTAAAATATTAACGAACGGCGCTTTGGAGAAAGCCTTATCATGAAATTTCAGGCAATCATGAAATTTCATAATGCATTCAGCAGATAAAATCCACCTAAATACTTGATTTTAAACCATTTTTATTTTATGGCATACTCATTGGATTGGACGACGTGAAAACCATCACCAATACCAATGAAATCAAGAAGCATAGAAGAGTCATCACTCACAATTTTTAAGCCGGACGAGCCATCCGCACATAAAAATGGAAGCACTTTGCCAGGCAGCACCTACCAATTGGACCTTATCAAAGACATATCGCGGCAGCTATCACTCGTCGTTGATAATATTGTTGTAAACGAATCGGTAAAGCGAAAGGAAACAGATAATGAACTACTCTTAAAACTGAGCTACGATATAACCCATATCCGGGACCGCGACGACTTGATAAGGGTGATCAATACCAGCCTGAAGAAGATCATTGACTTTGATAACATTATGATTCTTGTGCTTAATGAAGATATGAGTCAGAATTCATTTATTTTCTCAGCCAATCCATTAACCAGTTTGACGGGTTCTGGACCCGAACCTTCGCTCACCATGAACGATTATACTGCTGATTGTCTTAAATGGGTGCTGGAATCCGATGGTATATTAGTAATTGACATGGAAGAGGTTTGTAATTCGGGCGCGCATTTACCAATTCACGTGCAATTTGAATATAAGCACGGCATCAAGGAAAAACTGGCTATTGCACTCTGGAAAGGTGAAAGGTGCCTGGGTGTGTTTTGCCTCAACAGCAGAATTAAGGGAGCCTATTCCAAACACGATCTGGAGTTGGTAAAGGGTATATCTTACCAGATATCCACCGCAATATCCAACATACTGGCTAATGAAGACCTAACAAAAAGAGAACAAGAGAAAACCCATATTTTATCGTTCAGCTACGATATTGCTACAGTCAAAGATAAGGAAGGACTAGGAAGAGTGATAAAGCGCTATCTGAAGGACCTCTTTTCTGTGAAGGAATATATTATAACTATCAGAAATGATGACCAAGATACTTTTCGCTACTTCCTTCATGAAATGGAGGGTAAAGAACCTGCGGATGAAGGTTTCAAAGTGATTACCGGAGCTAAAATGCCCATATCCGGGTCGATGACCGGGATCGTTTTGCAATCGGCTGAGCCGGTAGTTTTTGACATAGCGGAAATTGTTAAAGAAGGAAGGTTATCATTTCCAAGCGCTTCATTCTGGAGGTCGGCAGGGGCAAGCCAGATATTAGGGATACGATTAAAGGTAGCTAATCAAGATATCGGTATCCTATGGCTTCAGCCGGAAAACATCAACCGAAGGTTGCTTAATGGCATTTCCTCTCAATTGGCAATGGCTTTAGCTAATTCGGTCGCCAACGAAAGAATCATAAAGCAACTAGCCGAGATCGATCATTACAAGCAACGCATTGAAGGGGAAAATATTTACCTGAAGGAGGAGATCGATTTTTCGCATAATTATTCGGATATCATCGGGGATAGTCCGGCTATGCAGAAAGTATTCCGGATGGTGGCACAGGTTTCTAACTCCGAAAGTACGGTTTTAATACTGGGAGAAACAGGTACAGGAAAAGAACTGATAGCGCGAGCAGTTCACAATAATTCACCGCGCAGGAATAAATTGATGGTGAAAGTAAACTGTGCCGCCCTACCCGCCAACCTGATAGAAAGTGAGCTATTTGGGCATGAGCGCGGCAGCTTTACAGGCGCTACCGAGCGCAGGCTGGGTAAGTTTGAACTGGCAAATGGAGGAACATTATTCCTCGACGAGATCGGTGAGATGCCTGTTGACCTGCAAGTAAAATTACTGAGAGCTTTACAGGAACGTGAAATAGAACGTATCGGCGGCAGGGGCACCATAAAGGTCGATGTAAGGATAATTGCCGCTACCAACCGTACTCTGGAAAAGGAAATGGCAGAAGGGCGCTTCCGTTCGGATTTGTATTACAGGTTAAATATTTTCCCAATTACCCTGCCCTCTCTGAGAGAAAGAAAAGAAGATATTCCTGTACTGACCTCTCATTTTATAAGCCGTTTCGCTAAAAAAGCAGGAAGGAAAATATCCGTACTGAGCAATAAGGCACTAAAGGATATGATGCTTTACGACTGGCCGGGCAATATCCGCGAGCTGGAGCATCTGATAGAACGCAGCATTTTGCTGAATGAGGGTGAAACGCTCAGATATATCCATTTACCTGTATCAGCAAATCAGCAACAGCCTTGTCCTGAAAAGACCGAATTTATCATTCGTACGATCGACGATAACGAGCGCAACCATATCATGCAAACTCTTGATTATTGTAAGGGCCGGGTGGGTGGTTATATGGGCGCCGCCGAGTTGCTTGGCGTTCCGGCTAGTACCCTTTTTTCGAAGATGAAAAAGCTGGGCATAAGAAGGGGGCTTGTATCATGATAGGTATCCAAAAAGCCTTCAGGTTAAGGGGACATCACGTCACTATGATCTGTTTAAAGGTATGCTACTTATATTTAATTGGTAATTCGTTGATAGACGAAATGCAATCTCCTATCTCACACAATAATTACTATCAAAGCATTGGTTATCAAATAATTAATAATTGGTTTGCAATTTGTTTAGCGGTTATGACAACAATTGAATCATTAACCCATAATCAATCATGCTTACACAAGAACAAATTACCCGCCGGAGCTTTATCGGTTCGGCCGGATTACTGACCGCAGGAATATTACTGGCTCCCAAGAATCTGTTCGCTCAAACAGAAAGTCCTGTAATTACTATAAAGAGAGCTGCAGCAACGGCAAAGATCAATATCACGAAACTAAGGGGCAACGTTAATGTATTGGAAGGTTCAGGAGGAAATATTGCCGTTCTGGACGATGCCAAAGGCAAATTATTGGTTGACGCTGGTATAGGAGTATCTAAGCCCAATGTCTCAGCAGCACTTAACAGCATCAGTTCGGCGCCTTTGAAGTATTTAATTAATACACATTGGCATTTTGATCATACTGATGGCAACGAGTGGTTACATAATTCGGGAGCGACGATTATTGCCCAGGAGAATACTCATAATCATTTATCGAACACTGTAAGAGTAGACGACTGGGACTATACCTTCCCTCCTTTACCCAAGGGTGGGCTGCCGACTATACTAGTTAAAAACGAGCATATGCTTCATTACAATGAAGAGATGATCAATATAAAGTATTATACTCCGGCACATACAAATGGCGACTTATCTGTTTATTTCTCAAACGCTGATATACTACATACAGGCGATACCTGGTGGAATGGTTATTATCCTTTCATTGATTACAATACAGGAGGAAGTATTGACGGTGCGATCAAAGCAGCTGATCTGAATGTAAAGAATACGACGGACAAAACCATTATTATACCTGGCCATGGTCCGGTAGGCAACCGAAGCCAATTAACGGAATTCCGAGACATGCTGGTAACTTGCCGCGAAAAAATAGCATCTTTAAAAAAGCAAGGGTATTCACTTGAAGAAGTGGTTGCTGCAAAGCCAACAGCTAATTATGATGAAAAGTACGGAGGTTTCGTGATCAATTCAAAATTCTTCGCCAGTTTGATTTATAGAGCAGTGTGATTGAAGTTTTCAATAATATGGAATATATGAAAGTCAGTAACTTTGACTGGCTTTCATATATTCTAAATACTCATATCTTAAAGACAAAGATCTAGTAGGTTACAATAACGCGTTATTTATCGCTTCAGTGATTATCCTATCATCTATATCATCAAGATAAGTTCGTGTTTGCAGCTGAGTTTCATGTCCCAATGCTTCTTGGATGATTTTAATGTCGACATTTGCTTCATTTAAATGGCTTGCGAAACCATGACGCAATGAATTTGAGGTGAATTGCTTTTCCCATCCAATTGCCTCTGCCATCAGTTTTGCATCCTCATTAAAGTCCTTTAGCGCTGAATCAATTCGGGCATCAATTTTTTTAGCACTATCGTGTTCCTTAAAGATGAAAGGGAATACATATCCGGCATCCGATTGTATTTCATGAGCTGTAAAAATTTTAAGAACTCTTACAGCCTTAGGGTGAAGCTCGAAATTATAACTCCTTTTATTTTTAGATCTTTTATATGCGATACCATCGTTTTGAATATCACTCCATCTTAATTTAAGCATGTCGTTGAAATTCATCCCCCTTGCATAATACATGAATTGCATCAAAAGGTGTGATCGGTAGAGCCTTGTGTCAGTAGGCAACTTTAAGTTCATAATACGCTTCCAATAATCCAATTTTATGGATCGCTTTTTAGTTCGGATTCTTTTGTAAGCTTTAAATTTTACATACTGCTTTGGATGACTTTCCTTAGGAACAAGACCATCCGCAATCGCAAGGTTCCAAATCCGGTAATAAGTTCGTAAATACACACTTCTTGTTGACTCTGACAAACCTGCTATCTGTGTTTCATAAGCTTCGTGGTCTGCTTTAGTAAAGGCAAGAAATAATTTGTCCTTACCCTTTAAAAGTTTTTGTACAGTTAGTTTATTTGCAGAAAAAACCCCAGCATAACCGATGTTATCTATTGACTCGTAATGATCAATAATTGATTGGATATATGCTAGTATTTTGTTCGGCTTTTGTGAGACATTTAGGACGTCTGCAGATTGACTAAGTTTAGCTTTGATCTCGACATGAGTGATGATGCGATTTGCCTTTTCGGCAGACTTTATCTCAAATTCGATATCATCAATGATAGCCTTTAGCTTCGATGATAAATCCAAATACTTCGGGTGGGTAATCTCGGGCCAGTTCGCTTCTTTATTCCAGTTCTCAATAGAACTGCTGTAACTTGTCGTGATGTAAAGTGGCTCGCTAGCCTGGCACATTCTAATTCGTACCTCGTGCTCGCCTTTAACGTAATTATTATCTGTTTCTTTTAATTTTCGATAGGTCCAAATAATGGGGGTAATCGATATTCTCATAGTCCAGGAAACTATGGTTAAAATACACCTGCAAGTTCGTGTGCAGATGCCCCGGCTTTATAAATCGCTGATAAAGCTCTGATAAAACAAAGATAGTCAAAAATGATTTAAAACGCCAAATTCGACTTCCTCATTCCTATATTAAATTACTGATTTAAACATATTTACATGTTAATTTTAATCGTTTTAAACTTGTCCAGTCGGGTATGGCATGCAAGAGGTCATCGGTTCGACTCCGATATTCTCCACAGCCCACTTCGGTGGGCTTTTTTTATAACTTAAAACCGCCTTCGACTATCCGCACTGGCACACTCACAAAACTATCATTACACCATTGTATCTTCAGTGGTTTACCCGCATCGGCAACAGTCTCTTTACTCACATCCTTGCCAGTACCGTAGTTAACCTGGGCAAACGGGTTTTTATCAACATTTAAGACCACCAGCAAACGGCTGCCTTTGCTCAGTTGCCGGCTCACCATTCGTGTACGGTTAAACGGGATGCTTTCTATTTTGCCCGAATGCAATAATACTCTTTTAGACATGTCCTTCGCATAACTGGCCCGGCCTAAAAAATAGGATAGCTCGAAATATTTTCCTTCGGGTGTTACCTCGTATAGTACCACGGTAACATCCATATCTTTTTTATTGATGATAGCTTTCAATTCGCCGCTGAACATGCCGTTAACCTGAACAGGCTTATCAAACGGCTTACTAATAAAAAAGAAGCCATTGCTGCGGTTAAGAGAGTCTTTAATGATCGGAAACGGATAATAATCGCCATAGCTCGTATTGCGGTCGGCCAGGTCAACGGTTTCTTTAAGCGATCCTTTTTTGAGCGGCTTCATAGGTGAAAGCCTGTAATTATTGCCGATCCTTGAATTGGTCAGATACAACTTTAATCTTCTATCAGCCATTTTGGAAACGGAGGGAGCATGCATCCATTTATTGGCACCCATCACCTCATAATTCACCTTATCCTTCAGTATCTCTGGCATTTTGCCCCCTTTCATGATATAATCAAACCACTGAAAAGTGATCTCCTTCGTTTTAATCAGGGCAACAGAATCGACTTTATAATCACGCAAAACAGGTACCCCCCCACTTTGCGTACCAAAATGGTCATACGGTCCGATGATGAGGTAATGATTTGCTTTGGGGTTATATTTCAGATGTTCGAGATAGTAATGCATGCCTGATACCTGACCGTCATCATAATATCCTTCAAATGTGAGCACGGGTATATTAATATGTGCAAAGTCTTTCTGATAAGGCACCATGCTTTGCCAGTAGCTATCATAATCCGGATGCTTTAACCAGCGCTGCAGCCAGGGATTAGGTGTTCCGTCCACACTATCGATCTTATTATAGGCGGCGCCACTGTTGAACCATTTAAAATTAAGCGAACGCCATCGTTTGGGATCGTTGTAAACTTTGTTATCCAGGTATTTATTATCCGTTACATAAAACGCCCACCCGTAATTGGCATTGATAAATACATTGTTTTCCATAGGCAAACCCAAACCCGGGATGGCTGCCACATAAGGCACAATAGTTTTCAATGCCGGATGCACACGATGTTTAAGGCCAGCCCATTGACTAAACCCTAAATAGCTTCCATTGTACATGCCCACTTTCCCGTTGCTCCAGGATTGCTTGGCAATCCAATCGATCACTTCATAAACATCCTCCTGCTCATTTTCATAAGGTTCTATTTTCTCAGGGCTCAGCCTTTTACCACGTGTATCGGCGACTATGCCCACATAGCCATGATCGGCAGCCAATTTCCCCTCACGGATACTAACTGCTGTATTGGCATAAATGGAAAACTGCAGGGCTGCAGGCTGAGGGCCGGTCATATCCTTCCGTCGTACTACAGTTGCCGATAAAATATGCCCTTGTTTGGTTTTGATCATCACGCTGTCACTGACGATATATTTATTGTCTTCCAGCCGGTTTTGGGCAAAAAGCATGGCGCACCAGCCTAAAAAGGCCAGCAGGAATGTTATTTTTTTCATCTTATTTTAGATTAATTTAACTTGATTTCAGTCGGTTATTTGCTTTAAATTTTACGGATTGCCTGTCGGATACCTCCAATAATTTACCATCGTGCAGGGTAATATTCAAGCGGCCGTTTTCAGCTTGTTCTATATGATTTATAAAATTTGCATTAATGATCTGCGACCGGTTAATTCTAAAAAACATCGCCTGGTCGAGCTCTGTTTCCAATTGATTTAGTGAACGTTTTAAATAAGTGATGGTACCCCTGAAATATAAACGGGCATAGTTTTCCATCGATTCGATGAGGCAAATCTCATCCATGCGGATGAAATGGCATTTGTTTCCATCCTTAACAAATATCTGTTTTTGCTGAGGCCGGGTTTTGCTTAGCCTATTTCGCACTTTTCCGATAATTTTTGAAAAACGCTCGGTCCTCACCGGCTTTACAATATAATCGAGTGCATCCGTTTCAAAGGCTTTAACTGCATATTGGTCATAAGCAGTAACGAAGATCACTTCAGGCACTTTCGGTAGCATCTCCAATAAATCAAACCCTGACTTGCCCGGCATCTGGATATCAAGCAAAACAAGATCAGGCTGATGCATTTCAATCAGTTGTACAGCGTCGTCTGCATTTCCAGCTTCGGCTATTATTTCAAAATCAGGATACGCATCCAGCATGCGTCGCAGTTCCTCCCGCGCAAGCCGTTCATCGTCTATCAATATCACACGTATCTTTTTCATGAGGTAGCCGGTATTAGTAATACAGCAGAAACTATTTCACCGGGCAATTGGGTCAGAACCACCGAAACTTTATCACCGTACTGGAGCGCCAGTCTGCTTTGCAGGTTTTGTAGCCCGACACCATTTATGGTTTCTTCATTTTTCAGCAAACCTGGATTTTGTACAATTATTTTAAGACTCGTATTATTCTCCTTCACCTCCACTTTAACTACTCCGCCATTGATATATTTAGCTATACCATGTTTGATTGCATTCTCTACCAGTGTTTGGATACTTAAGGGTAATACAGGCCATGTCTCAAGTTTCGTATCGATATTTACCTGGTAGCGCAGCCTATCTTCGAAGCGTATTTTTTCCAGTTCCAGGTAGTCATTTACCAGGGCCATTTCTTCATTCAGCGATATCAATATGTTATCCCGTTGATATAGAGAATTTCGTAACAATTCTGATAACAGGTCAATCGCTCTGCGTGCGCCTTCCGGATCGCTTGCTACCAGCGCTTTGACCGTATTTAATGAATTAAAGAAGAAATGCGGATTTAACTGGGCAGACAGATTATTCAATTGTGCCTCTTTAGCGGCCAGCTGCAAAAGTGCATTTTCTTTTGCAATTCGGATCTGCATCATCGCATAATGGTACAGATGAAATGCCAATATCCAAATGGCCATCAATCGTATGCCTGTTGCCGCAACCGTTAAAAAGTTTCGCTGAAATGCCACCATCAGCGTCGGTTCAAAGTGAAGGTTAAAGAGTAAACGGGCACAATAGTTTTTAATAATAATAAGTACTGCATATATTATCCCTGTTACGATAATAGCGGGCACTATCACCCTAAATAACTGTGATAAGTTCAGTTGTGTCCACAACCTATCATGCGCCAATTGCCGGTATGCGTGGGTGACTCCGATGCCGATGACAAGATCGAACATAAAATAGGCCCATGCTAACCCAACGTCGAACCTGCCTGAAATGTACGCGTTAAACGCCCAGTAAGTCGCAGCGAATGTCCAACCAAAGATTTGGCACTTCCAATACAGCGATATGTTTATCTTTTTGCTCAAAGCTTTCTTGTTAGCAAGACAAACGAACTAAAAGTATGCGATACTTGAAAGAAAAAATACATGAACGCAGAAATTTGGTGATGAGCGGTCTTATACTATAACATAATAGATATTATTTCGTATAAAGTCATATTTATACCATACAAAAAGCTACTATGAAAACTATACTATATTGACGTTTTTTGTAACTAAAACTTTAATTTGTTTGGATAGAATTAATAATTTTTCTATATTGTAGCCGGATTTATAAATGGGCCGTTATAAAAATAATATTGATATAAATATTTTAGTGCTATTTTTAGCTGCATTTTATTTTGTGGTTGCAGTTGCCCATATTTCTCTTATAAAGAACTCAACTCACGGGTTCACGAAATCACACGTACACACTAACTCCGCATTTAAAAGGAAGACCGACATCTTCTATTCCAAAGTTGATAATGCGAGTTTGATAAAGCTTTTGGATAAAACTACCGTTGAGCAGAAAAAGACATTTAACGATTTTATAAAGTTTACTGCTGAATGTTTTGTTAGCATCCTGTTTATTTTGACCATTTGGCAGATAAAGCCACAATCATTTAATATCAGCCGGTACGGGCCGTCATTAAATTACAAGGAGCATTACCTGTCTATGTGCACTTTACGAATTTGATTTTCAATTAAGGCAACCCCTGCCGCACATAATGATGTATTCCAACCATTATGTACTAAGTCATTAATGCTTTAATGACTTTAAGTGTATTTCAATTTAATTCAAAATCAAATTTTATAATTTAATGAACTCGTCAAAAAACGTTCTTCAGTTTCTGTGTTTCAGATCACCCTATGGAGGAAGTTTCTTTAAATCGTTATTAAGGCTCGAACAAACCCTTAAGAATGATGCTGTCGATATGGTCTATTTGTTTCACGAAAACGTCTCTGATATCCCATGGGTCCAGGGACTGATCGATGAAGGAAAAAACATCTATTTTTTGAGCGGCAATTTTTCCCAGGATATATTTACAATCAAAAAGATTGTCTCCAAACATGATATAAAATACATCCACGCCCACTTTGCAGGCACAAGACAATTTTCGATGTTCAAAATTGTCAAGATGCTTTATAAGAAGGACCTAATTATTATACGCCATTTAAGAAACCATGACAAGCCACGCGGCTTTGTTGGCGAAAGCTTAAGAAAAGCGTTAAATCATGTCGATCTGTACATAGGTTGCAGCGAGTCGGTTGCTATTGAATACCGCAAGAATTTCAAATTGAATAATGGAAAGGTGACCTTTGTTACCAACGCCATAGATTTTAACCGTCTGAACAAATACGAAGTACTCTACAGGGGCGATTTTTATATCAGCTCTGAGACTACAGTATTCCTGATGTTCGGGTTTGACTATTATAGAAAAGGGGTTGATATTGTGCTGGAAGCAATGGAAGGCCTGATAAAACAGGGTCACGACGTTTGCTTGCTGCTTAGTCTGTCGGTAAACAGGGATCCTATTGAGTCAAAGATTAAACAGCGCTTCGGCGAAATTCCGGAATGGCTCAGGATTTTAAACCCAAGGGATGATATTGCTTCCTACTATATCCTCAGCGATTACTTTATTTCTGCAGCCCGCGAGGAAGGTTTTTGCAATGCGTTGGTAGAGGCGGCTTATTGTGAAAGGCCGATCATTAGCAGCAATATCCCCGGACCGCAAACGCTGAACATACCGCATACTTATATGTTCGAGTCGGAAGATGTTGCCGGCTTGCAGAGTGCCATGTTATCGCTTAGCTCGTTAAGCAGCGACAAGAAAAGGCAAATCATCATCGATCAGAAAGCTTATGTTGAGAAGGCTTTCGACCTGGATGAATGGGCACGCCAGATCAAGGGTATTTACCAGACTTTGAATTAAAATTAAAACTATGAAAAACATAGGAGGCTTTTAGATTTACTAAAAGCGCCTTTTTGTCTGGAACCGTGATTCGTAGGATGTTAGGATTACCATGATCAGTTTAAGGGTAAAAAATCAGGTGAATCTTGAATCCTACGAATCATGGTTCGGGCAATCTTTACATCTTCATATTCCCCATAGCAGATTTCTTTCCTAACTGGTCTAACGCTTGCCTGAAAGCCTTTGCCAGGTCAGCTGCCGGGCCTGTACCGAGGTAGTGAAGGAATTTGATGCCCGGTTTATCACCAAGCATGTGGCTATGTACTGCCACCACTTCTATATTATTTGCCGGAATATGGGAACGGAGCCCGCACTTCACTTTGGGTACCCGAATTACGTTTGTTTTTGATAGC
>JAFDZM010000076.1 GCA_018266915.1 Bacteroidota bacterium
ATTTAATGCAAGCAACTACAGTATTACTTATAACAACGGTAATATAGTTGTAGGTGCTGCTGCTCTGAGCATCACGGCTAATAATGTGACCAAGACACAAGGTACGACCTTAGCTAGTCCTATAAGTTCAACAGCCTTTACTTCATCAGGCCTTGCTAACGGTGAAACTATAGGCAGTGTGACTGTTAATTACGGCACAGGTGCAGCAGCAAATGCAGCTGTAGGTACTTATACCGGCTCGGTAGTGCCATCTGCTGCTACTGGCGGTACGTTCACAGCAAGTAATTATGCTATTACTTACAATAACGGTAATATTATAGTAACAGCAGGCAATACATTAACCTTCAATGCTATTCCATCCAAGGTTTATGGTACTGCCGACTTCAACCCGGGTGCAACCACTACCACAGGTTCTATCACTTACACCAGCAGTAATACTGCAGTAGCTACTATTGTATCTGGCAACATTCACATAGTGAGTGTAGGTACATCAACCATCACTGCAAGCAATGGCACAACAAGCCTGCAACAGACATTGACGGTAACCGCTGCTCCATTGACTATCACAGCTAACAATGTGAACAAGGCTTATGGTGCAACCCTGGCAGGTGCTGCAGGCTCAACTGCCTTCACCTCAACAGGTCTTGTTAATGGCCAGACCATCGGCAGTGTGACCATCGCTTACGGCACAGGTTCAGCAGCTACTGCGGCTGTAGGTACTTATACAGGTACTGTAACACCATCCGCTGCTACGGGTGGTACATTTACCGCAAGCAACTATACTATTACCTATCATACCGGCAATATAGTTGTAGGCACAGCTGCGCTAAGCATTACTGCTAACAACGTAACCAAAACACAAGGTACAACCTTAACCAGCGGTTCAGGCTCAACTGCCTTTACTTCAACAGGTTTAGCTAATGGACAAACCATCGGCAGTGTAACTATCACTTACGGTACAGGTGCTGCAGCTAACGCAGCCGTAGGTACTTATACCGGTTCAGTGGTTCCATCGGCTGCTACAGGCGGTACGTTCACTGCAAGTAACTATGCAATCACTTACCATGCTGGTAATATTACAGTAACTGCTGCCGGTTCGCTTACCTTTAATGCAATACCATCTAAGGTGTATGGTACGGCTAACTTCAGTCCTGGTGCAACAGGTACTGGTACTATTACTTATACCAGCAGCAATACTGCAGTGGCAACTATCGTATCCGGCAACATCCATATCGTGGGTGTGGGTACATCTACCATCACTGCAAGCAATGGTACAAGCAGCTTACAGCAAACATTGACGGTAACTCCTGCCCCATTGACCATAACTGCTCGAAATAATGGTAAAACGTATGGTACGGCTATTACCACATGGGTTGGTGCAACCTTCTTCACCTCTTCTGGCCTGGTAAATAGCGAAACAATAGGAAGTGTAACCATTACTTATGGCACGGGAGCGGCAGCTACTGCAGCAGCGGGTTCTTATCCTGGTTCTATAGTTCCATCGGCAGCGACAGGCGGCACCTTCAAGGCAGCTAACTACACTATCACCTATGTTGCAGGCACACTGACTGTAAACAAAGCTGTAGTAACTATTACTGCTCAGAATAAGTCTAAGACTCAAGGTACAGCTAATCCAGTACTGACAGTAACCTTCAGCGGGTTTGTGAACGGTCAGACCAATACCGTGCTGACCACTCAGCCAACTGTAACTACCACTGCCACCATCAGCTCACCTGCGGGTAATTATCCGATTACGGCAAGCGGTGCAGCAGCAGCCAACTATAGCTTTGCTTATGTGGCTGGTACATTAACCATCACCAACCCATCAAATGCAAGTATCATTTCGGTAAACAATCCGGAACACGTAACTTATGTGCCTGTGGACGAGCCAGTTGTAAGACAGGCCGTATCGCCAAACGGTGACGGTATAAATGATGTACTGCACATCGATAACATCGAAAGTTACCCTGATAACAAGGTAATGCTGATGAACAGAAATGGTACAACCATTTATGAAATGACCGGATATGACAACACAAACAAAGTATTCGACGGTCACTCAAATATCACTAAAGAGATGCAGTTACCTGGTACTTACTTCTACATGATCGAGTACAAAGTGAAGGGCGGAGAAACGAAACGTAAGACTGGTTACTTTATCATCAAGTATTAATGAACTTAAAGAATTGTAATATGAAAGCAATCAGAAAGTGGGGTATTTGCCTTCTATTCCTGGGATTTGCGCTGGGCCTCAGGGCCCAGCAGCAACAGGAGTTTGGCTATACCCAGTACATGGACAATCTGACCCCTTTTAACCAGGCCTATTCAATGCTTGATAAAAACGGATCTGTAAGTGCGTTGGTTCGCAAACAGTTCGTTGGTATACAGGGTGCGCCGAGTACCTTCATATTCAACGGCAACCTGCCTATTGAGTCAATCAATGGTGCATCTGGCTTATTAGTCATGAATGATCAGTTCGCGATTGAGTCAAACACGCAATTCAGCGCTTACTTTGCCAAATCTATCCAGATGAGTGATGCCGACTTCCTGGCGGTTTCGATAAGCGGTGGTATAAAAAGCTATAGGGCCAGTTTTTCAACGCTTGACCCTACTGACCCGCAATTTAAAGATGATGTCCGTCAAACACGTCCTAATCTGGGGTTTGGTGTAATGTATTATAGCGATAATTATTTTGTGGGGCTATCCATGCCTGAACTTACTATTACAGGTTTAGGTTCAGCTAACGTACAGGACAACACTAACTTTAGAAATCACTATTATTTTTCAGCCGGCTACATTACCGAATTAGCTGACGGCATTAAATTTAAACCTGCTGCCCTGGTGGCTTATGCTAAAGGCGTTCCGGTTACGGCAAACGTATCAGGCACAATTTTCCTGAAAGATGTTCTGGGAATTGGGTTGAATTATCGTTCGGACAATGAAGCTGCAGGTGTTTTATCTGTTAATATGAACTCATTTAAACTGGGTTACAGTTATCAGTTTGGCACTTCATCAAATAACTTAGGCGGATTTAATAATTCTATTCATGAAGTTACTTTGACCTATCGCTTCGGTTCGAACATGACGCCTAAGCTCTTGTAATTTTATAAACCTAAATAATCAGATAAAAAGCCTTTCATTACGAAGGGCTTTGTTATTTGCGCCGTGCATTACTTTTATTAACTATAACATTAAGTCCTGCAATTGCGTTATACATCCTATTAACTGCTTAGCCGGACACCGGCAATAAAATGCATTAGGATGAAGAGATTGGTATGCCTCGTAATATGCGCAACGATAGGACTTTCCTCCTGTCAAAAGAACTCATCAGAAATAAACCCTACCACCCAAACAAGCACCACTGGAACTACCGGTACGACGGGAACCTCAGGCAGTAATGGCACGGTAGCTACCGGGTTGGATAATGCGGCTATGTTGCAAATGGTTAACAATGTGCGTGCGACAGGCTGTACATGCGGAACTACCGTGATGCCGGCAGTCGCACCTTTAACATGGAACGATGTATTGGCTGCTGCTGCTTTAGAACATAGCCAGGATATGAATGCAACAGGTGATTTTTCCCATAACTCGTCGGATGGCACATCATTCAGTGACCGTATTACTGCAGCAGGATATACCAACTGGAGGGCACTTGGAGAAAATATTGCGTACGGATATACAACAGAGCAAGCTGTATTTAACGGCTGGCTGCAAAGCGAAGGTCATTGCAAAAACATGATGAGCGCTTCTTTTAAGGAAATGGGCGCAGCCAAAGCCGGCACTTACTGGACACAGGACTTTGGCGCGAAGTAATAAGTGATTTATAAAATTTAAAAAAATAGCTAAACAGCAACACGGGACTTTTTAGGACTGATTAATTCCTGGTAAAGGCCCTCATACGAAAAGTCTTGTGATAAAAACCGGCTTGTTTCGTAAGCCACGCCAACGCGCAATGCTTTAAGTCCGGATACAGCCTGCAAGTCTTCCACGTCAAGATGTTCAACCTTATAAGTTAGTATTCCTGCTGTTTGTAAAATATGTATATAACGATTATACTCCGTTTCTTCTTCGGCTTTTGAGTATACGATTGTAATAGTGCCTTCTGAAGTGATGCGTTCGCGGGTACCTTTTATGTAGGCTTTATCAATACGTTTTTTGATCACTTCATAACGAATATTATAAGCGCCGTCAACATCAAAATGTTTTTCATCCATTCTGAACCGGATGGCGATAGGGGCACCGAAGACCAATATCAATGATGTTACCCCAAGGTGATACGGTAGTATATGTTTCAACCGGTGCTGCTCAATTTCCATTTCGGCAGTAACCAGTAGTTGCCATAAACGCAAGCGCTCCAGGTCAGTGATGTCGAATTTCTTATCAGGTGCTATAGAACTGCCGATATACAAATTATGCTCAACGCCATCGGTTTTAAAGCGTTCAAAATAGTGAGGGAAATGCTTCTGTATCTCCAATTGTCTTTCATCGAGTATGGTGATGAGCTTTTCATTTACCAGCGCCAGCGTTTTTTCATAATTCCGGCGGTTAGCATAGAAATCTCCTGTCAGCGGATTGGCCCGTTCAAAATAAGCCTGAATATCATCTCTGAATGAACCCTTTACTTTTGAAAACTGCGGATAAATATTGATCTCGATGTAATACAGAATGTTTTGTTCAGTATCAGCTTTAACTCCTGACGACAATTCATTAATGAATTCCTTTAGTTTGGACAAATAGTGTTCAGAATGCTTAAGCGCCCCGCCCAGGTCAAGCTGCTCCAATAATATAGTGAGTTCGGTAAGCTGATTTTTAAGGTCGTTTTTAACGCTCAAATTCCTGGTTACCGATGAATTTTTTATATCCACTTCACCATAAAGTGGGTAAACATCTTTAAAAGTAACTTCTTTCAGGTCATAAGCCAAACCCAGGTTAAGATTGTGAATGTAATTCATAGCCTCGCGCCTGAACTTCCAATTCACGCTTGGATGCATATTGGTATAGTTCTTTTGTATAACCGCGTCTACCCTGTTTTGATATTCTTTAATCTTATGATCGATAGTATCAACAAAAAATGGCATAACAATTTCCAGCCTATGTGCGTTTACGCTGTTCAGGACGCTTATCTTAGATGAAACCAGTTCCAATATCCCCAGCAATTCGCCGTCTTTGATAAAAGGGGCAAGAATGAAACTTCCGATACCCTGAGCCTTTAGTTGAGCTGCTCCCAAATTCAAAGGATCACTTGCTGAATATTCTGCCACATCAGATACAGCATAATAATCGTGTTCATTAATCAGGTTTTGGTAAGAAGCTTTTGAAAGAATGGCGTGACATTCGCCTTCATCTTTATCTCTTAATAAAAAGCTGCGTATTTTTTTGCCAAATACCTTACTGGTGAACTTACCTTCGGCTTTGCTGAATGCAGTAAACCCTATACGCAGATCGGGTATTCTAAAGATCGACCTGAAAGCAGAGTCGATTATATTCTGCATTTCAGGCTCTGCCTTATCCGACAGCAGGCTCGTTTTCAGTATAGCTACAGCATTCTCTGTTGTGGCATCAAACAGGCTGACAAGTGCAAAGCCCTTCAATATCCAGCTGCCTGCCGGGAATTTTTCCTTCCACAGATCCAGGTCATCATAATTATCAATCAGTAACTTGATATCATTTTCTGTCAGCTTAATAGCTTTTTCAGTAGGGACGACTTCAAGAAAATCGGCATTATACAAAATGCGATAATGTTTTATGATACCTTCTGCAGTAGGTATATCATAAAAAAGCGGTTTGGAAAAATCCAGGTCAGTGCCATAAAACAAGTTCAATATCATACAGCAGCTACCGACATAGAACTGGTGGTCATTAAAGTCGCGGATATTGATCTCAAAAGACATTCCCGCCGCTTTCAGGATATTCCTGAATCTTTCCGTCTGGTTGAATATTAATCCCTGGTATGGGATGCTTACTCCTTTTATTTCATTGTAAGTCAATAAAGGCGGGAACAGGTCGGTCAGCAAAAGGGAGATTAGTTCCTCATTATCTTTTAGCTGCGATATAGTGGTAATCCCATCCCTCAATTCAGGGTGTGTATTTATTTCGGCCAGCAATTTCCCGGCACCCTCATTATTAGGAGCGCTCTCTTCCAACTGCTCTATTACTTTATGAAATGAGAGCTTTATCTGGAACGGATTATCAAAAAATTGCGGCAGCAGCATATTTTTACAGGTTCTGTAGCACCAAAGTTATATAAAAAATAACCAGTCAGTAGTTTGCCTGTAAGTTTCTGACAAGCAGATGAATGCAAAATGTCTTTTATCAAACACAAGTATTAAAGTATCTGTTAAAAGCGCAACAATAATGAAAAATAAGGATACCATCCTTCCGTTGAGTGCGCCGCAATTACCTGGAATAGAGTCAACCCTGCAGGCATAAAATAAATACCGCCGCCTTCACCCACATGCCATTTATTAGAATTGTCATTATCAATCCATACTCTGCCGGTATCAAAAAAGCCCGTTAAGCCTAGCTCTCCCGGTAATACATAACTCGCAACCGAGAATAATTTGATACGGGTTTCGAAATTATTATATACTAAATCCTTACCTGCAAAGCGATAAGCTCTGTAACCAAGCAGATTACCTTGTCCACCCAAGAACAGTGACTGATAGAATGCAGCATCACCGAAAGTTGCCCCACCCCCTATTCTATCAGCTAAAGTAATCACGGTGTCTGCAAAATGTACGTAAAATGCAGCTTCGCCCGTTATTTGGGTAAAGCCTCTCGAGTAACTATTCAAGCCAGCCATACTTTGCAATTTGATGTTCAGATATGTCCCTTCGGTTGGTAATAGCTTGTTATTCCGCCTGTCGTTGATCAGCAGTGCTGTTCCACCCAAATGAATCTTATCTTTTGCAATGGTCAGGCTATCATATGAGTGGATAAGAGATGTGTTTTCTATGAGTCTTCCCACATTGTCTTCAGGGTTAAAATGATAATACTGGAATGAAGGGCCAATGCTAAAGCTGAACCCTTTTCCATTTCTCCATCTTAATGCCGGGTCGAGCAGGTAGGTATTGAAGCGGGTACGGTAATATCTTACGTAATCTCCTGTTTTGTCGAATGGTGTTTCATTACCCAGTCCGAAAAAGTTAATGGTATTGTTAGGCGCTTTTACATTAGCATCGATCAATATGTCGGTATTATTGATCGCATGTACCCACTCACCATTATATTTCACATCGAAAGCCTGAGTAGAGAATGAATGTGTTACCATCAACTCCTGTATCTGGCTATAGGGCGTTGTTCGGAAGCCATCTTTACCAGTATATCTAAAACCTAACCCTAATAAAAAGCCATCGTCTTTATTGATCTGAACATTAGCTAAAGGCGCCCATACATGAACGAGATTTACAGGTAAAAAAGCTGTTGTGGCACTGTCGTTTTTAATATGCAGGCTGGCTTTAGATGACTCGCCACCTGTAACAGTTATATTTTGTTTATCTCTATCATATATCTTAACTGTGTTTGCCGATTTTTCAATATGATATTCTTTATGATCAAGACTATCTATAAATCTTAGTTTGATAGGTGACTGGCTATTATTTAAAACAATCTTATCCTTACCGCCCCCCATGTAGAACCTTATTTCCTGTGTAATTTTCGGATCGAAATTCCCTTCAAACAGAACATCTTTTACATCGCCTTCTTTGTTTATCTTATTGATCACTACGTTAAGGCCGTTATTCGGTGCATCTTTTATGGTTAGTAATTCATTTTTATTACTAACATGCATATCAATTATCCTGCTGAAGAAGTAATAGTACCAGGACATTGCCGCCGGCAAATTACTGCGCCTTTCTTTCAGTGCACTTAATAACCAGTCGTGCCTTAGCTTATAGACTTCCTTAGGCAGTCTTTTTAAACCAGCTTCCAGCACCGCATCCGTTTCCTCTGCACAGAAACCGTTAACCACCCTCATCCATTCTTCATAAGTCATGCGCTGGTAAGGAAATCTGTCGAACCACGAAGATGCTATCATAGAGTAACGTATATCCCTGATCTTGCCGCCGAAAGTCTGCAGATAAGGTCCTACCCAGTCTCTTGATGCTAACCATGGCACCACACCTGTATTATAATACATTGCCTGGTCCCTGTCACGGGGCACGGGTGTATAAACCCTTTTCTTATCATCCTTTTCTTTGGTAAAACGCCAGTTATCATCGTGCCTGTCCCAGTCGCCGATCAAAACGTCGAGGCATCTGGCTTTCAGAAAGGCTTTAGCATCAAATGAGTAATCATTATCATCGTACATATTGCGTATGGCCTCCAGTGTATTGTCCGATTTTCCGGTTGGCTCACGCTCCTCAAATAAACACACCTTGTTTTCAATCAAAGGCAGAAACTTACCTAAAGCTTTGTCGGGTGAAACCACCCCAATAATTGGCGTAGCGTGGGGAATTCCGGCTGCTTCAGCTAATGGCGGCACAACCAGGGCCGAGAACGGATGCTGGGCGCTCATGGCATCAATAAATAATTCACGGGCAAAGGTTTGCTGAAGTTCAATCGGCAATATCTTCACCGGATCTTTTTCCACGCTACGCATTACCCACTCCTTTCCTGTCGGGTCGATCAGTCTTACCGAAGTAGTCTGAAAACCACCACCTTTTCGTTCAGGCGTAAGGCCTCCTTTCATTTCTGATATCCTGAACACAGGCAATTTCACAGCCATGCCCCATTCCTTGCGATAGCCTTCGCCAAGGAAAAAGCGATGTATACCTGATACCTTGTCGTATTGTTCATGAACTTTTACTACAATACTATCTTGTATGATCGGCTTAATGTCGTCTTGTGCCCAGGCGTTTATGCAAGGCAATACGAGTGAAAGGAAAAGGATGATCTTCTTCATGTTATTTCATATTATAGCTTTTCAATACATTAACACTAAAGCGGTGGCTGATAACCCCACTTAATATTCCGAGTACAGTACCCGCCAGCACATCTGATGGATAATGTTTCCCGAGATACATCCGGGAAAACCCTACTGAACCTGCCCACAAAAATGCCGGACCGGTTACATACCATTTTTTATATTCAAGGGCCAACGAGGTGGCAGTAGCAAAAGCCACCAGCGTATGCCCCGAGGGAAACGACGGGTCTCTTGTGTCGCTATTGGCAAAGATGACGCCGGGATACCTTACAGAGGGTCGTACCTCTTTAATTGTATATTTTAACACCTCTCCAATTATACCACTTATTCCTATGCTGATTAAAGTTTCGTAAGACCGGCTTCGTGTCAAACCGCTACCCTGTAAAACTCCGTAAGAAAATTGCCCCACGGAAACGGCCGCAGGCACATAATAAAGAGAATTGCTGGTATATAACCAGTATTTTGAATCAGGATGTTCGGGATTAATTGCCTTTAATATGTCGACATCAAGATTTTGGGCAAACAGCCTTGATCCGCAAAATAGCAGCAGTATAATTGTGATATGGTATCTGATCCATCGCATAAATAATTAGGGGTCGGCTATTGTAAAATGGGTTCCAACGTTTTGTTTTTCAATAAAAGGTATATCTGTTTTTGTGATTCATTCAATCGCTCACCATTCTCTACCTTCACATTATTCAACTTTTGATCAATCTGCACAGCCTGCACATTATCTTTTAATTGCAGATTTAGCATTTCAATGATTTGTGCCTTCATAGCCGGCTCTGTCACCGGGAAACATACTTCGATGCGATGATAAATGTTCCTGTTCATCCAGTCGGATGATCCCATGTACAGATCTTGCTGACCATTATTGTGGAACAGAAATACGCGACCATGCTCCAAATACCTGCCTACTATCCGCATAATGCTTATATTCTCGCTAAGCCCGGGTACACCAGGTACAAGGCAGCAAATACTGCGGACTATCATTTTTATCTTCACTCCTGCCTGGGATGCCTCATAAAGCTTGTTGATCAGCACCCGCTCCTCCAGGTTATTTAATTTGATAGTAATAAATGCTGCCAAGCCCTTTTTCGCATTGGCAATTTCCCGGTCGATCAATTCCAGAAACCTGGATTGCAGGTTGAATTTTGCAACCAGTAAATGTTTGAAATCGATCTTATCTTCAGTACCTGGTTTCTTGCGTTTTAGCAAAAAGATAAAAAGCAGCTCCACTTCCCGAAGTATCTCGTGATTGGTAGTGATTAGAATATGGTCGGTGTAAAATGCAGCTGTAGTTTCATTAAAATTACCTGTGGAAAGTAAACCTGAATAATTACTGCGGCCATCTATGCTCCGCTTTATCAAAGCAACTTTTGCATGTACTTTCAATGCTGCAACACTATACACGATCCTCACACCTGCATTCTTCATTTTCTTGGCCCATTTGATGTTATTGGCCTCATCAAATCGTGCTTTGAGCTCAATCATCACGAATACCTTCTTGCCATTTTTAGCGGCGCTGATCAAGGCATTTACTATTCTTGAATTACTGGCAACACGGTACAGAGTGATATAAACCTCTTCAACTACAGGATCGATTGCCGCCTCATTGAAGAATCGAAGTATTGTATTATAAGATTGATAAGGTGCATGGATACAGATATCCTTCTTTTTTAGCTGCTCAAATAAGGTCGATTTATAACCGGGCTCTTTATTTGGCAAAGCTGGCCAATCCTCGTAAGTAAGGGCAGAATTCTTTACTGGTATCTGGCCTAAATCTTTCAGGTTATGGTATCTGCCTCCTTCTGTAATGCTGTCAACTGATAAATTAAAATGGCTTTGAATAAGATATAATAAGCGCAAAGGCAAACCGGGCTCGTAAAGAAAACGTGTTGCCAAGCCAGAATCTCTTTTTTGTAATTCGTGTTCTATCTCTTCCAACATATCTCCCGAATATTCATCTTTCACATCGATCTCGGCATCGCGGGTTATTTTTATACTGAAACAGCCTTTGATCGTGACATCCTTAAATATTTTACTGAGGTTGAATCGGATAATATCATCCAGAAATACGACATATTGTGTCTTATCAATATTCAAAGAATAAAACCTTGATAGCTGATCGGAAGGAATATTCAGGATTATATTCTTCTCCAATCCGCCCTGCTCAAGTATCACAAGGAAGTATATCTTATTATTTTCCGGGAAGAATGCATTATCCATAAGTTCGACCGGTTGCAGAAAAGCCATCACCTGGCTGTGCAGGTAATCATTAACCACAGCTAAAACATCTTCGGGTAAAGACTCGTGATATAATAAATGGATATTATTTTTCTTTAACGTAGGAATGACATGCTGCGTAAGCGTTTGCCCAAACAATTCAAGTTGTTCCCCAATAACCTTTCTCGCTTCCTGCAGGCTTGTTTTGGCATGTTCTTCCCCTCTCTCACCTGCCAATTGATGCACAGCCATCTGCACAGGCATACGTACTCTGTAAAACTCATCCAGATTAGATGAATAGATAGATAAGAACTTAATCCGTTCCAGTATAGGCACAGTTGGTTTGCCTGCTTCGCGCAGTATAAGCTCATTAAACGCCAGCCAGCTTATATCACGGTCGAAGTATTGCACAGGTATTTCCATAAAAGCTATTTTGGAATTACAGGTATAGGCTCGGTATGGAACATCACAGCTATAACAAAGGCTAAAACCGAAATGATCAATCCAAACATAAAAATGTTGTAGGCCACCCTTAATTGGTGGTATTTTCGGCCCAGTACCACTCCCTGCGAATACACGTCCATTATCAACGTATGATATAGCAGGTCTTTATCGCTCATCACTTTCTGCATACCCGTATAATAATCATCCAGCTTCATCTTGTAGAAGTTGCCAAAAAAAAGCAGGTTCACTTTTTTATCATCAATTTCCTCAATAGAGAAAACTCCCCGTGGTATAGATGGGCGGGTAGAAAGAATAGAGAAAATAATACTCAGTACGCTTACCGCCAGCAACATAAATGTGGGTATAATGATAAAGCTGTTAGTGTCCAGCTTGCGCAGTACTAAACTGATAATTGCAGAAAGTATGATGGAATTAACGGTGATCAGAATATGTGCTTTCCCGTCAGCCATATCGCTCAGGCGCTGATTATTTCCTGATGTGATACGAAACATAGTTTCAATACCGCGTTCCGGAATATCTTTATTCTTTTTGATATGTCCGTTATGTTCCGCATGCTCTTCGTGAACAACCTTCGGTAAATCGGTCTCCATTTTTTTCAGGTCCTCTTTGTTCAGGCGTTCTTTTAATTTGTCAAGATTTTGTTTCTTTCTATCATTCAGCAAAACGTTGCAGTAGTCGGTGAAATAATGGTGTTGCTCCATAAATTCAACTGTTTCTAACCGCCATTGCTCCTTTGACATTTCTTTTTTTGAAGCAGTTTCTATCTCTTTTCTTAACAGCTTGTTTTTGTCAGAGAAATTGTCCGTTCCCATATGAAACATATCCGCATCACAGATAATTTCCTCCAGCAAATTCTGAGGATTTTGCGGCATCTCTGTTGCCATAATACACTGGTTGATCCTGGCGATGGTTTCCTGGTCAACACCTTGCTGCCTTAAATAATTATCAGCAACCTTTACGCTTTCTCTTTCATGATTGTCACGTGTTTTCAGGTAACCGGTATCGTGAAACCAGGCTGCGGTAACCACTACAAAAAAATCACTGTCAGACAGCTGATAGTGATTGGCAATCTGGATGGTGGAATCAACCACAAATTGGGTATGCGCTTTATTGTGATAGGGTAATCCGTTGTCGGCATGTCCACCGAACATTGACGTTACATATTGGGCTACCTGCTCGAGTAAGGCTTTGTAATCCATCGGCAAAATTTAATATCGTTTAAAATAGGCAGTTTTAATTCTAAAACTACAACTTAAGGTCGAATAATCCTATGTGCTTAAAAATATGTATTAAATAAGCATAGGAATATAGTTTTCACATTATACCTGATTCCAAATCACATACCAATTACAAACCATTTGATTTAAAATCAGTTGGAAACTTGCTGACAAATTCCGCTGACGATATTTCGTCAATAGATAAAATAAAATGGCTAAATAAAACGATAATACGTTGTCATATTATTAAAAAAAATGACAGAAATAATAGATAATTTTTAACTTCAAATAAGGATTTTTTGTGACCTGATATGCCTGATTATACACAAATGCTATATGATATCGAGGTGCATTCTGTGGAAGGTATCAGGCGTTATTTTGACCAGGGCGGCAATCCTAATGAAGTACATGAAGGAATTCCCCTCTTTACCAGTATGGTCTAAATGTATTTCCGGTTGCCACGATTTAAAGATTGCGTACAGGTACTTATTGATCGTGGATTGGAGTTTGAAGATCAGGCTTTACGAGCTGTCTTAACTGATAACGATGATCTGGGGCAAAGGTTATGAGTGGGAAACATTTATACCGTCGGTAAATCCAGTTAGCTATGCCATGATGGGCCTGCTGCCTCAAATGCATAGGAAGATACAACAGTAACAGAAACAGTTTCTCTACTAATCAAACACGCTTACAAAATTGATTATATGCCCGCGAATGTTCCGAATGCTTATTTGAAGCAATAAAAGATTTTTAGATCAAATTCAACATCTTCTGCGTAGCCTTTATAGCAGAAACCGTCTGATCGCTATCCAAACCGCGTGTTTTAAACTCTTTACCGCTAAAATCCCAGGTGATAATGGTTTCGCATAAAGCGTCTGATTTACCACCGGGTGGGATGCGCACTGCATAATCAGTCAACACCGGTAATATGAGTTTCTTTTTAGAGTAGATCGCTTTCAAAGCATTCATAAAGGCATCATACTGACCATCGCCCTGTGCATGCTCCTCAAACTCTTCGCCATCCACATCAATCCTGAGGGTAACTGACGGACGAAGATCTTTTGAGTGGGTAAGCACATAGTTTTTGATATGTACCTTTTGCTCTATGGTATTGCTGTCGAGAATATCAGAGATGATATAAGGAAGATCGGACTGGGTAACTACCTCTTTCCGGTCACCTAACTCGATGATCTTTTGGGTTACTTTTTTCAGGTCCTCATCCGACAAACGGATACCTAACTGCTGTAAGTTGTTTTCGATATTAGCTTTCCCGCTGGTTTTACCCAAAGCATATTTACGCTGGCGACCGAAGCGCTCAGGCATCAGATCGTTAAAATACAGGTTATTTTTCTTGTCGCCATCAGCATGGATGCCCGCCGTTTGGGTAAACACATTCTCGCCTACAACCGGCTTGTTTACCGGTATTCTGAACCCTGAGAAAGTCTCTACCAATTTGCTTACAGAATATAGCGACTTTTCCTCTACAGAAGTCTGTACATCCTTCACATAATCGTTCAGTACAGCAATGGTGCTTGCTAAAGGTGCGTTACCGGCACGCTCACCCATACCATTAATGGTCAAATGCAGGCCTTTTACGCCAGCATTCACCGCTTCCAAAACGTTGGCTATGCTCAGATCATAATCGTTGTGTGCATGGAAGTCAAAGTGAATATTTGGATACTTAGGAACGATCGCATCCAAATATTTTCTTGTTTCAGAAGGGATTAATACGCCTAAAGTATCTGGTAATAATATTCTTTTAACTGGTTGCATAGCCAGGAAATCAAGATACTGGAAAACATACTCCTGCGAATGACGCATGCCATTGCTCCAGTCTTCCAGGTATACATTGGTTTCTATACCGTTTTTTGCAGCATATGCTATAACCTCGGCAACTTCTTTAAAATGCTGCTCCGGTGTTTTTTTAAGCTGATAGGTTAAATGGTTTAATGAGCCTTTAGTGAGCAGGTTCATCACCTTTGCTCCTGCTTCAATCATCCAGTCGACAGATGTTGTTCCATCCACAAAGGTCAACACTTCAATTTTATCAATAAAGCCGTTTGCTGTTGCCCATTCGGTAATCTTCTTCACCGCTTTAAACTCCCCTTCTGACACGCGTGCAGAAGCAATCTCAATACGGTCAACCTTTACTTCGGTCAATAAAAGCTGTGCTATAGTTAATTTCTCGGACGAAGAAAAGGATACCCCGCTGGTTTGTTCACCGTCACGCAGGGTTGTATCCATTATTTCTATATGGCGTTGCAACTGGCTCATTGTACTAAAAATATTGCTGCAGATTAATAGTTACTTTTAGCAGCAAAACCGCCTATCTCTTCTTTCATCGACTGCAGGTAGTCAATATCATCAAAGCCATTAAGCAAATTGTGTTTTTTGTAACCGTTGATCACGAATGATTCTTTATCACCGGTTTTTACAATGGTGATAGTCTGATCATTCAGGTTTACTTCCAATTCGGTTGAAGGATCGCCGATCACATTTTTGAATATCTTATCCAAAAACTCAGGGCTCACCTGTACAGGCAGTATACCTACATTGATGGAATTGTTTCTGAAGATGTCAGCAAAAAAGCTGGATACTACGCAACGGAAACCGTAGTCGTAAATAGCCCATGCAGCGTGCTCACGGCTGCTGCCGCTGCCAAAGTTTTTGCCGCCTACCAGTATTTTACCTGTATAGGTCGGGTCATTCAATATAAAATCCTGTTTGGGTGAATTGTCTGAATTATATCTCCAGTCCCTGAACAGGTTATCGCCAAAGCCTTTGCGCTCAGTAGCTTTTAAGAAACGAGCCGGGATGATCTGGTCGGTATCAACATTCTCTATTGGTAACGGAACTGCTGTACTCTTTAATATCGTGAATTTATCGTATGCCATTTTTTCTTAGCTGAAAGCTTAAAGCATAAAGCTGAAAGCTTGTGTGATTGTATTATTTTAATTGCTTTAAGCTTGCGCTTTCTGCTTTAAGCTCCAATTACATTAATTCTCTCGGGTCGGTTACTTTACCTGTCACTGCTGCTGCCGCTGCTACCAACGGGCTTGCCAATAAAGTACGTGCACCCGGGCCTTGTCGGCCTTCGAAATTACGGTTGCTGGTACTTACCGCATATTTACCTGCCGGAACTTTATCATCGTTCATTGCCAAACACGCTGAACAGCCCGGTTGACGCAATTGGAATCCAGCTGCGTTCAGGATATCAAGAATACCTTCTTCTTTAATCTGGCTCTCTACGATATGTGATCCCGGTACTAACCATGCAGTAATATTATCAGCTTTTTTGCGACCTTTTACCAGCGATGCAAAAGCTCTGAAGTCTTCAATACGGCCGTTGGTACAGCTCCCCAGGAATACATAATCAACCGGTTTACCGATCAATTGGTCATCCTCATGGAAACCCATATAATCCAATGATTTTTTGTATGATGCTTCACCATCTTTCACCTCTTTTGCAAAAGGAATATGGTGTGTAATACCGGTTCCTAAGCCAGGATTGGTACCGTAAGTGATCTGTGGTTCGATATTATCGGCGTGATAGTTCAATTCCAGATCGAATTTGGCATCAGCATCGGTTTTTAATGTTTTCCAGTAAGCAACTGCTTTATCCCACGCCTCGCCTTTTGGAGCAAGTTCTCTGCCTTTTAAGTAAGCGAATGTGGTTTCATCAGGAGCGACCATACCGCCACGTGCGCCCATTTCGATAGAAAGGTTACAAACGGTCATACGGCCTTCCATACTCATATTTTCAAATACCTCGCCGGCAAATTCTATAAAATATCCTGTTGCGCCACTGGCTGTAATTTGCGAAAGGATAAATAACGGCACGTCTTTAGGCGTAACACCTTTACCCAGTTTACCATTAATAGTAATGCGCAATTTTTTAGGCTTTGGCTGCATGATGCACTGCGAAGAAAGCACCATCTCCACTTCAGAAGTGCCGATACCAAAAGCAATAGCCCCAAACGCACCATGGGTGGATGTATGCGAGTCACCACAAACAATGGTCATACCTGGCTGGGTAATGCCATTTTCAGGACCGACAACGTGAACGATACCGTTTTTCGGGTTATTCAGTCCCCAATGTGATATACCATATTTAGCAGAGTTTTCTTCCAGGGCTTTTAGCTGGTTAGCCGAAAGCGGGTCCTGCACAGGCAAATGCTGGTTAATAGTAGGCGTGTTGTGATCGGCTGTTGCGAATGTTCGGTTCGGGTACATTACTGAAATGCCCCTGGTCTTTAATCCGAGGAATGCCACCGGGCTTGTCACCTCGTGAATAAAGTGCCTGTCGATAAATAATACATCCGGGCCATCCTCAATCTTTCTCACTACATGTGAGTCCCACACTTTATCAAACAGGGTACTTGGACTAGTGCTCATTTTATTAAGTATTTGAAATTAGTTTTATAATCTTCGAAAACAGAGGTGCAAATTCGGAAAAATAGTACAAAATCACTAATCTTTTTTCAAATTTCTTTGTTTAAACAAAAATAATAAAGAAAATAGCCTAAATACCACAATAGACTAAGGTCTCAAAACAGGTCAAAATAAAAGGGATGGCACTCTTTGCCATCCCTTTTATTTTGAAATTTAACTTACGTATAGTACAAAATTATTTTACTCTGCTTTTTGCAGGGGTAAGAGGTACTATAATAATAGCTAACAACAGAGCAACTTCTAATACAGTGATCATGACGTTTGTTTTATTTATTAATTATTAAATGATTAAATAGCTTTCAGAAAAATAAAACTGTCTTACGGCTACACCTCAATTTTGCAATTCAGGGTTCAGGTTGAACAGAGCAATCGTATTCTTCTGACCAGATTACGGCGAAAAATATGCCATTCTTGAAAATAATTTTTTAGCTAAAAAATGAACGAAAATGGAATTTACCAAAAAGAAAAAATCGTTTTAAAACCCGGAGCGTTTCTAAGAAAAAAATCATGATAAAAATTCAGCAACAAAAAATATCCCGCTAGAGAAAACAATAAATTTCATTTTGAAAAAAATTACAGATAACTCGAAAAATCAGAGTGATTTTACAGAACAATAGGCCATTTGAAGGCAAAATCTATTCAAAATTCAAGAAAATGAGATGATTTCCAGTTTAAAACCACTTAACCTGACATCTTTTTATCAAAAATTGGGGTCTCAACCAGAATTTTTTTCAGAAAAGCCTACCAAATAAAATTTTTGACAATTTGTCACGCACAAGGGAAGTAGAGCATTTTACGCCAAAGTGTCATTTAAAAATCACTGACAAACGACTGTCAAAATGGCAAAATAGATATAAACCAAGAAAACATCTCCAAAATACCCTATGCCAAAGTTTTCGGAAAGAACATCCGGCAAATATGATTTTGTCGCATTTAACCCACCCGATAGTCGGATTTACGACTCACCCGGGGCTGATCTATCCCGGTATATTTGCCTATATTAATTATCAAACGCAAAAGACAAGACTTATGAAACAGCTTAAATTGCAGGTACAGATATCAGTAGATGGATTTATTGCCGGACCAAATGGCGAAATGGACTGGCTTGCCTGGAACGCAACCGAAGACTTTATACAATATGTAACCGAACTAACGGATTCATGCGACACCATGCTGCTTGGCCGCAAACTGGCCGATGGTTTTATTCCCTACTGGACAGATATCACAACCAGGCCCAAAGATCCGCAATATTCATTTGCCCGAAAAATGGTGGATATGCCGAAAATTGTTTTTAGCAACACCCTGGATAAATCCAGCTGGGATAATACACAAATTGCCAAAAGCGATTCGGTTACAGAAATCAATGATCTAAAGAAACAAGACGGTAAAGACATCGTGATGTATGGCGGTGCAGAGTTTGTTACTTCAGTAATAAAAGCAGGTTTGATAGATGAATACCATCTGTTTGTTAACCCAGCGGCTGCCGGAAAAGGAATGTCGATATTCGGAGGCCTGGAGAAGCCGGGGCAATTAAGTTTGATAAAAGCTACTCCGCTTACAAATGGGATAGTTGTTTTGTGTTATAAACCTGCATAGTAGGAAGCCTCAAAAATCCGACATAATTGAATCAGAGTTCTTCGTGAGCTTTTCTTTGTGCTCTCCGTGGTAAAATTAACCACAAAGAAAACAGAGGTTTTGCACAAAAGCCGCAAAGAACTTTAATCAAAGCTCTTTATTCTTACATAAACGTCAACGAATTCTCACAATAAATATGTGTTGCTTTTACCGACGGCACATTGTCCTTTAGCCATTGCAGCATAAATGCCGAACCAGGCTCCTCGCTGGCAATATGGCCTAAAACAACCAGTGAAATATTATCGCCTTTGGCACGGGCATCGCGCACATATTCGGCGGTTTCCCATTCCGCTATTTCACCGCAGAATAATACATCCGGTTTTACTTTGCCTACGCTTTGTATCTGTCGGGTACCACCTGCTGCACCAGGCATAAACAATACCTTGGTACAGCTTTGATCCGGATCTCCTATAAAACGTACTTTTTCTATGTGCAGTTTGTCTTTTGCATGAGCCACCAGGTCCTTTAAAGGAGTTTTGGGGAAGGTCAGAATGTTAGGAATATCCTTTCCGGCGTATTGCTGCCATTCCAATTGTTCTAACACACCTTTGGTAACACCATCCGGTTTTAATTGATGAATGGTATCATGATTGCGCCAAACGGCGATGCCATGTTTGTTCAGCAAATCCATTTTATATTGCAGCACATCATCATCCTTTATCCAATCCGTTGCGTCCTGGTGGTTATAAAAAGTAGGTTCGTGAGCGATAATAAAGTTCGCACCCAGATCAATCGTTTTACGGATCACATCTATGGTAGCAAACATTGTCGTCACGATGCCCGTTACTACTGTATCCTGACTACCTGATTTCAATGTATCAACTGTACCGGGAAATGGCGCGCCTGGTACCTGCTTCATAAACAGATCAATGATCTGCTTTACGGTATAGCTTGCAGGCGTTTTAGTCAGGTTAGCTGCGCGACTTATCAGAGGGGACGATAATATCACACCAGCCCCTACTGCAGTGGCCGTATTATAAATAAACTTCCGACGGGTTTGATTACCGGGACTAAGTAGCAGGCAGTTTTTTGAGATCATAACGGTTTTTGTTATGACACCAAATTTAAGATTTTATCAATGCGGCGCTATCCCCGTCTAAAAATAAAACCGCATTGGGGTGTGTTCGTAACACCGAAGCAGGGCATTGCTCACTGATTTTTTTATAAAGCGTATTGTAAACAGCTATGGTCTTATTTTTACCGGGCACTATTCCGTAAATATATTTTCCGGCCATCAAAGTGGGAATAGTGAGTGTAATAGCCAGCTTTGGAACGCTGTTTAAATTATCAAAAGTACCATCAGTTACCTGCTGGCGCCTGCATTCAAAATCCAGGTCGACAATCTTCACCCTTACCGGGTCGTTCAGATCAGCTACATGAGGATCGTTAAAAGCTAGGTGCCCGTTCTCTCCTATTCCGAGGCAAACAATATCCGAAGGATATTGCTGTAATAGCTCCGCATACCTGCCGCATTCTGCAAATGAATCAGGCGCGTTGCCATTGATATAATTCAATGCATGGAATGGCAAATGCTTAAATATTTTTTTATTTAAAAAGGAGCCAAACTTTTGAGGTGCATTTTCGGGCAGACCGATATACTCATCTACATGAAAAGCATTCACCCGATTCCAATCAATGCCTGTTTGTTTAATTAGGGCTGCTAAGAACTCGTTTTGGGATGGTGCTGACGCAAATACTATGTTAACATATTCTTGTTGGCTTAATAGTTTAACGATCCGTTCACCTACCGCAGAGGCTGCTGCCTCACCCATTTTCGCTCTATCCTGATATACCTTTACTGCTAAATCGTCTACTTTTAATTCTTCTATCATGTATTCGTATAAACTATTTTACCATTCACAATGGTGGCAGCAATATGAACATTTTCATCAAAAATTACAATATCTGCATCATTTCCTTTTCTAATTGACCCTTTTTTTTCAATTCTCATAATTCTGGCAGGAGTTTCTGATGCCATACGCACCGCTTCAATTAAGGGGACACCTGCAATTTGAACCATTGTTCGTACCAAACGATCAAATGTGGCCACACTTCCTGCAAAGGAATTCCGGTCTGGCATTTTGGCTACACCATCTTCTACAATCACTCTTGTACCGTCCTTTTTACTGCCTAAAATGCTTTCGCCCGGTGGCATGCCGGCGGCCCTCATAGCATCGGTAATTAATGCTGTTCTTTTCGGTCCCTTAATCTTATAAATTAATTGGAGCAATGGTTTGGGTAGATGAATACCGTCTGCAATGATCTCCACATCCATATCATCGATCAGGTAAGCACTTTCAATCACGCCCGCATACCGGAAAGCATTTCTCCGCATCACACCAGACATAGCCGAATAAAAATGTGTAGCCAAAGTATATCCATTATTAAAGGCTTCTATTACATCTTCATAGACGGCATCGGTGTGGGCGATGGCAGGTAAAACATTATTTGCCACCATGTATTTTCCGAAATCTATAGCACCCTTTAATTCCGGGGCAGCGCTCCATCTTTTGATTGATTTCGAAGTTGACAGTATCTCCCGGTATTCTGTAGGGTCGGGGTCGCGAATATAACGCGGGTCTTGCGCACCTCGTTGGTTCATTGCAAAATATGGCCCTTCGATATGGATACCGATAAATTGTGAGCCTTTTGTATTGAGTTTGTTTGCTTCTTTATAAATGCGAAGCGTTTCCAGCAGGTCGGCTTTTTCACAGCTTAAAGTGGTAGGCAACATAGCCGTAGTGCCATGTTTCACATGCAGCTCTGCTACGCCGAGGAAAGCTTCTATGGTATTATCCATAAAATCATAACCACCGCCACCATGTATGTGGATATCTATAAAACCAGGAGAAATGTATTGACTTTTAGCATCCAACTCAATTGCATTGGGGGCATCAATATTTGAGTCGCTGACCTCTATAATTTCACCATTATCAACCAGCAAGCTGCCATTCTTCACAATACCATTTGTGGTAATAACCTGTCCGTTATAAATTTTTAAGCGCATAGGTTATTTCTTTCTTGACAAGCGATCATATAAAATCCGGGCCTTGGCTCCTCTTAATTCATTCTCCTGTACCAGCTCTGATGGGTATAAAACATCTTTATTGAGATCGTTAAATCGTTTATCGAGTTCCGCTTCATCATCAATCACTTTTTTAAGCTCGCTTAGTATTCCAGAAACGCCGGCAACACTAAAATCAGGTGCGTTTGCATGTTCTTCTATAGCCTCATATTGCAGGTAATTGGCCCTGATATCCGTCATCAATCTATACTGTTCGAACTCTTCTTTGTTCTTAAGCGGATTAAGCTGATGAAGAGTTGCTGAAGCTGCACGGGTGCTGTCCAATATAGCGTTAATAGATAATGGCTTTGGCGACTGAACTTTGCCCTGGTGAACCGTATAAGGCGTTACCTTCAAGGCCTGCCAGAATTGTTTTGCCTGCACCTCATCAAAACCATATTGGTCGCCGGCATATTTGATAACAAAACGATCTATATCAACCGGTATGGCAGATTTTAAACTTTCAAAATAGCCAGCGATCAGCATATTAAACCCACTGATCGGGTACACATGCCTGATTGCATATAGGTCGGTTATCTCATCTTCATTTTCAAATACCGCCGAATAAACACCCGATGTTGACCATGATGTCATCACGATACCGTTATATTTCAGTTTCCGGCAAACCGGAATAAAATCGCGAATATTTTTAAAATGTTTTTCCCATTCTGTCAGATAATAATTATCGGGATTGGAACGGATGGCAGGCGCACCCCATATCTCATAACCGCTTTCCACCAGTTTTTGGTGTTCGCCAAAGTTGTTCATATCCCATCCGTAGTTCCAGTCGACCAGGATGGTGCCTTTCGGCAAAAGGTTGATCGCCTCAGGATACTTAAGCGCTATATCGGCCCATAGCACCGGTTTTTTGCCCATTTTGATCACGATATTGCAGAGCATACGGATATAATCGATATACAATTTCGATTTACCTTCCTTTTCGACCTTCGCTTTACAGCGGGCATCATGACCCAATAAATACGTTTCATCGCCACCAATATGGATATATTTTGAGGTATGAGTAGAAGCCAGTTCTGCATATAAATCGCTAAAAAGCGCGCTGTCCTGTTTTGTTTGCAATGGGCAGACTTGCGAATAGTCTTTCTGATCCTCACGAAGATCTTTATACTTTTCATTGCGAAGAATGTATTCCACATGTCCGAAACTTTGCTGTAAAGGAATCACATCGATACCCAAGCTATTGCAATATTTAATGAAGTCGACTATTTCAGCCTTTGTATAGGCATATCGATTGGATATCAGCGGATGCTTTTCGAACGGGTATGTCCCTTCCCATTCCATTATCAGGGTATTAATACCATTATCACTTAGCTTTTTTGCAAAAGCTTTAAGTGCGGGCATGGGCATTACCTGTATCCTCAGATCAAGGTGAAAGCCACGAACCGTGAATTGATTGTTGGAACCAGAAACTGCTTGTGAAAAAACGGAGGACGAATAAACGATGAAAAGAATAAAAACAAGGACCAGTTTTTTCATATCGGTATAATTGGTTTCAGTGGATACCAAGTTAAAAAATCTGCTATTAAAACGGGTTGATTATTTGAATATGATAGTAAATTCTGTTTGCCGATCGGCAACCGTTTTTAATGAAAATTCAAATCCGTGATTAATGAGTATCTCACGGACCAAAGTCAAACCAATACCCTGACCATCTTTTTTTGTGCTATAGAATGGCGTAAACAAGTTTTCGCTTTGCTCAGTGCTGATGCCTTTTCCACTGTCCGAGATCACTAATTGCCTTGAACGCAGATCAGTTACAAATTTGATCGTGCCGTCTCCCTCAATAGCCTCCATCCCATTTTTTACAATATTGATGAAGGCTTGTTCCAATTGTTGTTCATCCGCAGAAATATAAAATTGCCCACCGGTGAGTTCTGTTTCGATCCTGATATTTTTTTCAGCTGCCCGCAACTCCATCAGTTTAGTTATAGAATAAATTAGTTCATTCAGGTCAATCCGTTTCTTGTTAGCAGGCGGTAGCTTCACCAGGTCCGCAAAATTGCGCATGAACAGGTTAAGGTTTTGGTTACGGTCAAGCGCTACCTGCATTGCATCCTTCAACGTGTCGGAATGATGTCCGTTCCAGAGTTGGTCAGTTTTTAAAGCGGAATCAATAATAGAATTTACCGGACCGATGGTATTATTCACCTCGTGTGCCATCATACGGATCACTTTGCCATACACATTCTTTTCTGCTGCTAATATTTCGGCGGTGAGTTCCTCCATCATGATAAAATCGCGTGTAAAGCCCCTGTCGATAAAATGGGCGCGTTGCAGTTTATAAGTGGTTGCCCCGCTTAGTTTGATGGTTTTGGTTTCACCGGCTTTCAAATTCCGTAAATGCTTTAAAAGATGTTCGGGCAGATCAGTTACCGGGTGATTAAGCAGGCTCTTCTCATCCAGTCCGAGTATCTGCGACGCTTTGGGATTTATCTGCTGGATATTTTGGTCATAATCCAATATGATGATACCGGTAGGCGAAGTCAGGATCAGCTTTTCGAGGAAAAAGTGTTGTTCTTCCTGCAAGGTGCGTTCGGTGCGTAACTGGTCTATCATCTGGTTATAAACATCAATTAACTGATCTACTTCATGTTTACCTGTCGGCAAAAACTTAACATTAAAGTCACGGTCCTTAATGGCATCAACGCCCTGCATTAATGATTTGAGTGGTTGTATCAGTTGCTTGTATAAATTCCATGAAATAACAATCGAAATCAGGATAAATATCTCGCAGGCGATAAAGTAAATACGGTTCTGTTCAAAAATGATCCAGGTGAGCACCAATGCGATCAGGTGCAGGATGATAACAAATAAAATGTATTTAGTCCTCAGCTTCATCGTAAGGGATCTGGTATTTATCCAGTCGCCGGTATAATGCACTACGCGTGAGTCCCAATGATTTTGCCGCCCTCGCTACCTTATTTTTATGATACTCGAGCGCGCGTTTGATCATTTCGACCTCCATTTCTTCCAGCGTAATGGCACCGACTCCCGGCAGCTGCAAATTACCTTTTTTTACCGGGGATAGCTCCAACTGCGAACGAAAATCATCAATATCCAATACGTCTTTCTTGCTAACGAGGATAGACCGCTCTACCAAATTCTTCAATTGCCTGATATTGCCTGGCAATGGCAAAGCCTGCAGCCATTTCATGGCAGCGGGCGAAACAGCAAGCTTGGGTCGATTATAAATCTCCTTCAGGTTATTGATAAAGAAATCCACCAATAACGGAATATCCTTTGACCTTTCTCGTAAAGGTGGCAAAACAACTGTGATCAGGTTGATACGATATAGCAAATCCTCGCGGAAACTGCGCCGGTCGACCATCTCATTCAGGTCTTTGTTGGTGGCACAAACTACCCGTACATCAACTGCTTTAGTGCGACTACTGCCCAAAACCTCATAGCTGCGGTCCTGCAGTACGCGCAGAAGCTTTACCTGGCTACCCGCATCCAGATCGCCGATCTCATCCAAAAAGATCGTCCCCTTATTACCCATCTCAAAACGGCCAACCCTGTCGAACCTGGCATCAGTAAAAGCCCCGCGCACATGGCCAAACATTTCGCTTTCAAATAAGGAAGTAGAAATGCCCCCTAAGTTCACCTTGATAAATGGCTTATTCCTGCGTAAACTATTTTGATGTATAGCCTCAGCGATCAGTTCCTTACCTGTACCGCTTTCTCCCATCACCAATACAGAAGCATCAGTTTCCGCAACGCGGCCGATGGTTTCCAGTATGTCCAGCATCTTCGGATCTTCGCCAATAATATGCTGAAAATTGTATTTATTGTCCAATTGCTTGCGTGTACGGTGCTCCGCCTTTTTATCTTGCAGATCGATCAGCGTTCTTACCGATTGTAACAGGTGTTCATTGCTCCAGGGTTTATTGATGAAATCATTGGCACCCAGCTTCATCCCTTTTACCGCCAGTTCAATGCTTCCCCAGCCTGTTATCAATATCACCGGCACAACGGGGTTGATCTTTTTAATACTCTCCAGCAATTCCAGTCCCTCCTGGCCTGAAGTATCAATAGAAAAGTTTAGGTCGAGGATGATTAACTCAGGGTTTCGTTTTTTGATGATGCTCAAAGCTTCGCCGGGCAAGGGCGTCCCCTCGGCCTCGTAACCTTCACCTTTCAAAAGCAAAAGTAACGAGGTGCGTACGGCTATATCATCATCAATAATCAGTATCATATTTTGTTACAAGTATAAGCAAATCGAGCCTCACCTAAATCCTCTCCAGAGGAGAGGACTTTAAAGACAGTATTATTATAGCCCCCTCTCCCTTGGAGAGGGTTGGGGTGAGGCTATTCTTCATGCAATGCCACAGCCGGATAAATAGCCGCCGCTTGTTTACCGGGATAAAGTGAACAAACCAATACTAACAAGTAAATAAATATGATCGAGAGGATCATGGCAACAATGTAAATCCCGGCTTTAAGGTCGAATACATTCAATAATGGAAACTGGATGGCAAAGAAAGTCCCGACGATCAAAGACAACGTAGCTAATATCATTGATTCCGAAACCAATTGCGATGATACCGATTGCCCTGAAGCCCCTATTGCACGGCGCAAACCGATTTCGCCTTTCCGTTTGTTAATGTTATACCATAAAACTCCGAATAACCCCAAGGCCACGTTAATAACCAAAAAGAAGGCTACAATCAGTGTTACAATCATCGGCACCAGGTTGAACAAGTTGGTGCTTTTGCGTTTGTTGACCATGTGTTCTATTTCGATGTTTGAGTCCTTCATATAATTGGCGAGTGTTTTATACAATTTCCCTTCAAACGCGGCATCAGCATCAGGGGTAACTTTTACCATCATCTTTCCCAGCCAGCGGTATGAACCCGTATCAATTCTCCAGTAAATAGCTGTTTTGGCAGGTGAATAATCACCTCTTGCCTTAACGCCTTGTATTACGCCAACTACTCTCAGATCAAACTTTTTATCCTCAATGCCTATCATTTTACCCAGAGCGACACCGTTACCAAATAGTCTATCCCGCAGTTCGTCACTAATAATTACGGGCTTAATTTTTGCATTAGCATCGGCCTTATTAAACCACCTGCCCTCCAGCAATTGCAGGTTCATGGCATTCCTGTAATTATCATCAACTGTATAATGGTCGGAGCTAACAGCTATATTTTTATAGTTCGCATTGCCTTGGTTCTGGTTTTGTGATAGAGGAACGTTGTCGCTGCAAAAACTAACCTCCTTCACCTGCGGCATTGATTTAATAGTCTGCCTAAGGTTTTCATAAAAAGTATTAAGCGAATCGGTGCTTTTGGTTTGATAAGTGTTGTTATAGTTCACCACCCACAGGTTTTCATAATCAAAACCCATGGTCTTTTTATAGTTATTATAATAGTAAACCATTAATGTAAACACCGCAAATATGACCAGGAACGAAACCAACATCTCCGACATTAGCAGGAAATTCTGTTTCTTCTTGTTCCAGATCAGTTTAAATAGATGCTTTATCATAATATCTTTATTTAAATTGTTCTACATTATTTATTGCGCCTTTAAGGCAGTTACAACATTTAGCTTAGACATGCGCCAGGCAGGGTAGACTCCGGATATTAATCCGAAAACAAGACAAACCAACAAGCCGATAAACAATACGGTAAAATTGACTGTCAGCTCAAGATTAGCAATCAGGTGGGCGCTATTGATTATTTGCAGTACAATAACCGACAGTATCACACCAATTGCGCCACCTAATAAAGTGAGGATGATATTTTCGACAATAAACTGGTAAACCAGCGTACTTGATGAGGCCCCGAATGCCTTACGTACCCCAATCTCTGATGAGCGTTCCATAATACGGGTGATATTGATATTCACCAGGTTGAGCGTTGGTAATATCATCAGGATGAAGGCAAAAATACTGATGGCTGTTATTACAATGAACACTCCCGAATGCCTATCGTCCCCAGTATCGACATACGATCTGATATAGGTATCAGCATGACTGCTTACCTTGTCAAACATCTTTTGTTCTGGCGGCAGGCGTTTTATCAATTGTTCATATTCGTCATGTATTTTGTCTATATCATCTTTTGAGTTAGCCAATAATATACCATAGTAGCCTCCCTGATAACCTTTGTTGCTTTTATAGCCGCCGTCTTTGGCAACAGTATACGGCAGGTAAATATCGCTGTAGGTCATATAGCTGGTTATCGGGACATTTTGCACCACACCGATCACCCGGTATTTTACGTTATCAGCCTCAATATATTGGCCAACCACATTTGGCACGTCACCAAAATATTCCTTCTTCATATCTGCTGATATTACCGCAACTTTATCCGAATTGGCTACCTGCTGCTTGTTAAAAGCCTTACCTTCCAGAAAATCATAATCCAGCACATCCCAATATTCAGCATTGGTGAATTTGTAATTCACAGCTATCTTTTTATTATTCACATAAGTATTTGTACCACTAAAACCCGACGAGATAGCTATCGTAATCGGTGTTTTTATGGCCCGCACATAGTGATCTAAAAAATAAAATGATGGAGGGCTTGATGACATCGTATTTTTCCCGGTTTGCGATATGCGGGATATGTAAAGCGATCTGTCCCGTTTTTTATCAGGGTAGTTATCTCCTACCACTTTATCTATAAATGCAGTCAGCACCAGCAATATGGTCAGTGTGAAGCTGATTCCAAATAAGCTGATAAAAGTGAAGAACTTTCTTCGCCTTAAAACTGCTATGGCTATTTTTAAATAATTCTTAAGCATGATCTTCTCATTTAAAAGTGATTACTGAACCTGTGACCCGTCAAATAAACGCACCAATCGGTGCGTTTTGTGGGCCATATTCTCATCGTGCGTAACCATTACGATGGTGGTGCCGTCATTTTTATTCAGTTGCAACAAGATATCCATGATCTCGTTTCCCATGGCGCTATCCAGGTTACCGGTAGGCTCATCAGCGAGAATAATTTCTGGCTGACCAACGATAGCCCGTGCTATTGCCACGCGTTGTTTCTGACCACCTGAAAGTTGTGAAGGGAAATGCTTGACCCTATTTGACAGGCCGACTTTAGCCAATGCCTCAGTAGCCAATTGTCTTCTTTCTTTCGCTGTTGTCGACCGATATAGTAATGGCAATTCCACGTTGTCCAATACCTGCAAATCGTTAATAAGATGATAGCTTTGGAAAATGAATCCGATTTTTTTATTGCGGAACTGTGCCAATTGTTTATCCGACAGGTTATCGGTTTTCTGGTTATCGATTTTCACGTCTCCTTTTGATGGCTCATCTAAAAGCCCCATAATATTAAGCAAGGTGCTCTTGCCGCAACCCGACGGGCCCATAATGGAAAGAAACTCTCCTTTGGCTATTTCGAGGCTCACTTTGTTAAGCGCCAATGTTTCAACCGTATCTGTACGGTAAACTTTTTCTATGTTTTGTAAACGTATCATATTGTGTTGATGGTTATTTGTTGTTATTTATAATTGATTTTTTCATTCTTTTCAAAGTCGAACAGCGACAGGTAACGCAGCTGGTAATAAGCCCCCCAAAAATCCCGCAGGGCAGCAATATAATCCCTTTTCGCCTGGTCATTTTCCTGGAAGGCGATGCTCAGGTCGGTAATGCTCAAATTGCCTAAAACATAGCGTTCTTTTGCAATTTTATACTTTTCGCCGGCTATGCTATCGGCCTGAGCAGTCAAAGCTACCTGTTCTTTCATCTGATTAAATAGAGTTACCTGGGTAACTATCTGCTGTTTAAAAGTCTGCTTGTCCTGCTCCACAGCATATTCGGTAAACTTCTCATTTGCTTCTGCGGTCTTTATTTTTGATTTCGATCTGCCCCAATCCAATACAGGGATCGAAAATGTTAGTTGTACTAATTGCTGATTTTGGGGTGAACGATAAACATCCGGAATATTTGGAGCCGTGTTGGAAAATCCTAGGTTGGCAGTCAATGAGGCGGTGAGACCGGTTTGCCCTTTAGCTACTGCCACATCTCGTTTAGCTTCGGCTATCCGGCGTACAAAAGCGATAGCGTCCGATCTGTTCGCATAAGCTTCAGCCAAAACCCGGTCTGACGTCACACTCATATCGCTGATGGTTTCCGGTAAAACAAGTTCGATCTTGTCATTCCCCTCCTGGCTGATATAGCTTCTCAATGTCAGTGTCGAAACTTCAATGTCCCGTTTAGCTATACCTACCGCTTTTTTCGCATTCAATAGTTCCAGTTGAAGCTGTAATATCTCATTCCGGGTCACTTTTCCGAGGTCGAATTTCATTTTGGCAATCTTCAGGATATTCTCCGTATTGGTATAGTTAGTTTGAGCGATTTGCAGATTCACTTGCGCCAGCAGCAGGTCGAAAAAGAATCCTTCTGCTTTTATAGATATCTGCTCCTGCGCCTCAATATAAGCCTGCCTGCTTTCGTTGTATAATAGCGGTTGAATCTTTCTATCCCATTTTAAACTATTATACTGACCGATAGGCTGACTGACCCCAATTGCATATGGCACGCCATTGTACAGCACGTTATGCCTGTCGAAATCATCAAAGCGCTGCAACTGGCTTTCTCCATAAATAGTAGCACCAGTAGCCGTAATAGACTGGCTGAAATTCAGCGTCATCTGCGAATTATCATTGTGTACTTGTTGAAACAGAATAGTACCATCAGGTTGCACTACAGGAGTGGTCGTTTTGCTATATCCCGGCAAATTACCGCTCAACGACAATTGTGGGTTGTAATTTGATTTATAGGTTCTCCATTGCCAATACTTGGTTTCGCGGGTGGTAACGGCTTGTTTTGAGGCAATGGAATTACCCTTAGCCAGCTCAACCACATCATGCAGCGAAAGCCTGATCGTGTCACCGCCTGAGCAAAATGCTTTTGGACTGATTAGTACAAGTAATATGATGTATAGATATTTCATGTTGTTTTTGTCTGAACCATGATTCACATGATTAAATGATTACCACGATTATTCCTGATCACTGATTAACCGGTCACTGGTTAACTGACCACTAATTGCCTTTAACAGTTAACTCCTTAGAATTCTTAAACTCCGTCATATCCGAAGTGATCACCACATCGCCTGGCTTTACTCCATCTTTCACTTCCACAAAATCAAAATTGCTTAGACCGGTATGTACACTTCGTTTCTCGGCTTTGCCATTACCGTTAAGCACAAAAATCTCCTGCGGACTTGCGCCTTTAAACGCCGGACCATTAGCTACCCGCATCACTTTGTTGTGAACCGCAGTTACCAGGTACACGTCCACTTTCATGTTTGGACGTAACTGTTTGTTGTTGCGTTCTTCCAGTTGAATATCAAAAGTTATAATGCCATTTTGCACCGATGGATACACATTTGACACACTTCCGCGCAACTGGATATCATTAAAGCGCACGATTACAGGCATGCCATTATGCAACTGATCCAAATAGCTGTCAGACAAACTGCCGGTTACCTTGAAGCTGCTCAGATCGGCTATCTTGGCCAGCGTTTCACCTTCTTTTATATTGGCGCCAATGTTTTTATTGACGTAGGTCACTACCCCGCTGCGGGTTGCCACTACATTAGCCAGGTTTAGCTTGCGCTGCAATTCGTTCAAATCATTTTGCTGAATATCGGCTGCTATCTCAGCTTCCTTTTCTTCAAGAAGCATGGTTTTTTGCTTGCTTTTTATTTCATTCTCGATCTGCTTCTTTTCCAGTTGAGCTACTTTCAGATTCAACTCCGCCTGTTCTATGTCTTCGCGGGTGCCACCGCCGGCTTTGAATAATCTTTTGGCGTTCTCGACAGCATCGGTCAGGTTACCTATGCGCAGTTGTTTGATGTCGTTGTTGGATTGAATGTCGTAATAGCTTTTTTCCAGATCGAGCTTCAGTTTGCTGATGTCATTCTTCTTAGTCTCCAGCTGGAATTTCATTTTGGCGTAGTCATTTTCTGCGGCGGATTTATCAAGCGCCAGAATAGATTGCCCTGCCTTTACTTTACCACCTGCGTCGGTTACTACATTTTTGATCGATGCGTTTATCGGACTGGTGATCACCTCTTCAAACTCAGGCAGTACCTCGCCGCTGGCATTCAATGTATTTTCAACGTTTCCTATTTCTACTTTAGCTGTATTGATTTCAGAAGCATTTACAGTTGATCCCAGCCACATCCTGATCAAAATAATAATGACGACTATGATAGCTATGGCAACAAGACCATAGACGATCCCTTTCTTTCTTTTTTGTTGTACTACTTCCGCTGTGATCTCGGTATCCATATTTATACTTTTACCCAGTACCTTGCAATACCTATACCAAAGTCAAAAAATTGATTTTTAGCTAATTATGATTTTAAGACATAAAAAAAGCGTCCGATATCGGACAAAATATTTGATTATGGGACAGAATGAGCATTTAGACTTACGAAGTTTTTAGAAACTTCGTAAGTCTGTTGCGGGTTTATAATTAAACATCCATTAGCCTGTCAAACTACCTATATTAGCCTCATTATTTTCCGATTATATATCCACTCATGAAACGACTTTCCGGCTACCTATTATTAATCATATGTCTATGCTTTTTCGTGCAATCCAATGCGCAACAAAAGCGCCTCACCTATTGTAATCCACTTAATTTGGATTATGCTTACACACCATTTAAGGATTTTTCTAAATGGGGGCGCCACCGGGCAACAGCAGACCCAACAGTCACACTATTTAAAGGAAAGTATTACCTATTCTCTACCAACCAATTTGGATACTGGTATAGCGACGATATGCTGAATTGGCATTTTGTTTCAAGAAGTTTTCTTCGCCCGTACAATGAAAACCAAGGTGATAATCTTTGTGCTCCGGCGACTTTGGTTTTGGGTGATACCTTATTGGTAATCGGTTCGACTTATAATAAAGATTTCACGTTGTGGATGAGCACCAATCCAACCAAAGATGACTGGAAAGCAGCTAAAGATTACTTCAAAGTAGGTGCCTGGGATCCGGGAATGTTTGCTGATGATGACGGGCGGGTTTATATCTATCATGGATCAAGTAATACTTTGCCCCTATATGGACAGGAGATCGACCGCAAAACATTTGAGCCTATCGGTCCAAAAGTAGAAACGCTGCATTTGGATTATAACGAACACGGTTGGGAACGCTTTGGCGAAAACAATGATAATGTGTTTTTAGGCGGATTTATGGAAGGATCATGGATGAACAAGCATGACGGTAAATATTATCTTCAGTTTGGGGGTTCAGGCACAGAAGGCCGCGGATACGCGGATGGCGTGTACATTGGCGATAAACCGCTTGGGCCATTCACTTATCAAAAGCATAACCCATTCTCGTACAAACCGGGTGGCTTTGCCAAAGGCGCCGGCCACGGTGCCACCTGGGCCGATAAATATGGCAATTACTGGCATATATCTACCATGGTAGTGAATGTAAAGAATAACTTCGAGCGGCGCATTGGGTTCTGGCCCGCAGGATTTGATAAAGATGGTGTGCTTTATTGCAATACAGCTTATGGTGATTATCCTCAATATTTACCAACCGGCAAAGAAGATCATCTGAAAAGTAATTTTACAGGTTGGATGATTCTCAATTATAACAAACCTGTCGAAGTCTCCTCAACGCTTGGAGGCTTTGAGCCCAACTATGCTGTAGACGAAGACATTAAAACTTACTGGTGCGCAAAAACAGCCAACAAAGGCGAATGGCTAAAATCTGACTTGGGCGCAGTGAGCACAGTAAACGCGATACAGGTAAACTATGCCGACCAGGATGCGGAGTTTCTCGGCAAATCACATGGTGTTTATACGCAATACATCATCTACTCCTCGCTGGATGGTAAAAACTGGAAAGTGCTGATTGATAAAAGCAAAAACAAAACCGATGTTCCGCATGATTATATCGATCTGAAAGCCCCTGTTAAGGCGCGTTATTTAAAGATCGTCAATATCCACATGCCTACCGGGAAGTTTGCGCTATCCGGCTTCCGGGCTTTCGGTAAAGGTGCAGGCGCAAAACCTGATACTGTAAAAGACTTCATGGTACTTCGCGGAGAAACTGAACGCAGAAACTCCTGGATCAGGTGGGAGTCTGTTGATAATGCTATTGGTTATACCATTTACATGGGCATAGCGCCGGATAAACTGTACAATAACATTATGGTGTATGGTAAAAACGAATATTTCTTTAACGGTATGGAGAAAAGCCTGCCTTATTATTTTCAGATCGAATCTTTTAACGAGAATGGCATATCGCAGCGGTCGAAAGTGATTGAGGTAAAATAAAAAATGCCCCCGACAAACTGTGGGGGCATTTTTGTTTGAGAGTTATTTAAAGTCCAGATCACCTACGTAGACTGTGCCATTGGCATCCTTTTTCATTTGCAATACAATCAATTCTTTCTTTTCCTGTGGTGTCCCATAATGGGTGTACAATTCGGCCATAATGGTAGTTGGACCTGCAATAGTAGCCTGCCTGTCGCCATAATAGTTGATCTCGATCTTATAAGTTCCCTTTATAGCTTTCTTTAACAAGAATTGTTCAGGGCCAAATCCCTGGGTCATATCGTGAGAAATACGGCCACCGATTGCTGTGCGATTATGCGAATAGTAACACTTTTCGTTATTCGGATCGGTCACCCAAAGATCGATATCGGTGTTATTCATGTTCCAGTTCATTACGATACGAATATCGGCAGGGAGTGATTTGATCACTTTCTTAGAAATGGCAGAAAGATCCAATTTACCCTTATTCATGGCAATAATGCGGTTTATTTCAGGCAGGAATATCTCCTGTATACCGAAATACAAATGCTCTGCGTCATCAGTATAGTTTTTCGTCATGGCATTATACAACACATCCAAAGCCTTTTGATGCTCGCCTGCATCTTCCAGTGCCAAACCATAATCCCGATAGCTCTGAGGGTCTAACGGCCGTAATTCGGTGATCTTTTTGCATACAAATACCTCATCTTCATAGTCGCCCAATTGTTTCAATTTATAACCCAACATTTTATACAACTCATAGCTGCCCAGATCGAGCTCGGCAAGGTTACTTAATATTCGCAGACCGATTTCCTTATTTCCTGTCTTGATAAAATGATCGGCTACATCAAAGTAGTAAACCGGATTACTTAAAAATGATGACCTCAGTTCAAGATATTTCTGATATTGTGTGGCTTTGTCAGTTTTCTGTATGGCTTTTAAATAATTTGCATTGGCGGCATTATAGACAATATTGATACTCCCACTTTGTGTTCTTACATTTTTAGTAATATCAGAGTGGGTGCCCTTTTTTGTTGTAACTACAATCACGCCATTACTTGCAGAAGAACCATAAATAGCTGTGGCACTTGCATCCCTCACTACATTCATGGATTCAATATCGTTAGGATTTACTCCTTCCATATTACTCATTTGCACACCATCAACCACATACAACGGCTGACCACTGCCAATACTGCTGTTACCCCGGAGAACCACATTCGTACTTGCTCCTGGTGCAGCATTATTTACAATATTAATCCCCGCTACACGCCCTTGTAATGCCTGCTCAGCCTTCGCCACAGGTACACGTTTAGCATCCGCTTCACTAACTTCATTATCACCCCTGGCGGTTATTGTTTGAGTTGAATAACCCAATTCAGCTGTTTTATGTTGAACACCTAAGGAAGTCGTGACCACCACTTCATTTAAGTTGTTTGATGATGCAGTTAGGATCACATTCATTGTCCTTTGGTTTCGCAGATTAACTGTTTTAGTGCTGTAGCCGACAAATGAGAATACAATAGAGGCTCCACGCTGCACATTTAATGAAAACCTTCCATTATTGTCAGTCTGTGCACCAATATCTGTTCCTCTGACTCTTACAGTTACTCCGGGAAGAGGGAGACCATCTTCTTTAGCCGTTACAACTCCTGTGATCAAATATGCGGGGCCATTCGGCACAGTCGAAGACTCTGTAACATGGTTATGGTCCTGTGCCTGATTCCTCTGCCGGGTATTTTCTGTTACTTGTTTGTTATGTTGAATTATATCTTCTTGAGCTGAGAAATCGGTCTCCCACCATTTACTCAGCTCCTGCAGCATATTTTCAGAAGTGGTTAGGTTGTCCTTTTGAACCTTGGCGATAGGTCCGCGTTGTTTCATAATTGCATCATACTCGGCACGTAACTCTGCCGGAGGTTCAATATCGTATTGAATGTAATCGTTCACCGTTTCCAATACAATCAGCGATGTATTACGGGTAACAATGCCATATCGTTTTCCCAGCGATTCTATATCCTGCCGGTTAGCATTGTAATTAATATCTAGTTCATCAATCTTTTTCTGCGCCCATAATTTGGCAATGTCGATGTCTTCGACCAAATCTTTTGACAGATCCAGGGCAACTGTTTTTTCATAGCTTACCTTGTTACCAAAGCCATATTGCAGGGTAATGATCTGATCCGGAGTCCGGGTAATTCCGGCCATAGTAAATGTCCGGCCCACTGTTACCGGCAATGATGGATAATTCTCTTCTGTTCGCTCATTGCTTTTCACTCCTAAAAATCGTAAGGACTGAGTTGTCAAACTTGACAAGGCTTTATCATTATCATCTTTTACCAGGTCGATAAAGTCACCACCGGATTTCAGGGCGATCAGTTTCAGATTGCTATAATCGGCAGTAACTGATGAATTGATGCAATAAACTGGTGTTTTAGTCAGCTTTAAAGTTTTTTCTCCAAATGTCTGATGACCATCGCTCATCAGTAAAAACTCGTCAACAGCATATTGCGACAAATTGATCTTACCGAAATCTGTTGCACCATCATAGGTGGTATGCTCCAGTTCGTCTTGAAGTTCCGACCAATTACCATTATTTATCGCATAAGTTTTAGTTTTTAGGATCGAATTACTGAACGTCACCAGTGTAACCTCAACATTATTGATCTTTTTAAAATAAGTATCCAGTAATGCGAACTCTTTTTTGGTATCGCGCCCTGCAGCGCTTAGCGATGCATCCCACAATATCCCTATTTTATGTGGTAACCGTTTATTTATTCTTTGAGCCTGTAAAGTTGTGTTAATAAAGTAATAATATTTGTTACCCTGTTGCTGAATCATGACTTCGCTTGCATTGACTGGTTTTGGGATCAAAAATGACACAGGGTGGTTGGGCAGATAATTATTCTTCTTTATAGAAGCAGTAAAGGTATTTTGATGTTGATCGAATTGCAGGTTCTCGCCATTGTTCTTATCCGGTTCAGGTGCAGATGCATTTTGAATTACCGAAGCGTTGAGCGAAAAATCCTGTACTGTATCTTTCAAATTCAATGGCAGGGTAAATTTTAGATTGCCATTATCTGTTGCAGGAATTTCCTCTTCGTAACCGATAATTACTGTACGGGTACTGTGCGGATTGATTGGATAGATGCGAGTACGGAACGTATTACCTTCCACTTTTTCCAGTAACCCCGGATCGACACGCCGGCGTTCAACGGATTCGAAAACTACCGCGCCTTTGCCACGATCTACAGGTACAGCTTCACGCATCTTACCATTGATATCCAACGCATAACGGCTTACGTTGACGCCATCTTTTAGTGGAAATACCAGGTTGCCTTCGAGTATGCGCGACGTGGTGTTATAAAATGTCATTTGCCAGGTGGTACGGCTCACATTGCCGTAAATAGCCACATCGACCTTCAATTGCTGCAGTTTTACTCCGTTGTTTGTTTTACCATCTACAGTAAGTTGAGGAGACTGAGCGTGTGCGGTTAGTACCGGTAATACCCACAGTGCAAATACCGGTAATAGGAGGAAAAATATTCTTTTCATGGTTTAGTTTGTTTTCCCTAATGATGCAGGGAAAGAAAACATTCCATAAAAGAATTTTTAAATGGATTTGATGATGATATTAAAAACGTCCTTCAACGCGCGTTTTGCAGCATGATAACCGCACATGCCGTGCACGCCGCCGCCGGGGGGCGTGGATGATGAGCAAATGTATAATCCCTTGGCCGATGTTCGATAAGGCGACCATCTCAAAGCAGGGCGAGTAAATAATTGTCCCAAATCAAATGCACCGCCATTAATATCACCACCTATGTAATTGGGATTATATTCTTCTACCTGTGCTGAGTTCATTATATGCTTTGCCAGAATGCGATCTCTGAAGCCCGGTGCAAATCGTTCCACCTGCCGTTCAATGGCTTCAGTCATATCTACGGTTGAACCAGCAGGTACATGGCAATAGGCCCACCCTGTATGTTTACCTTCCGGTGCTCGCGAATTATCAAAGAGGCTTTGTTGCGACATTAATACAAATGGTTTTTCACTTATCCTCCCATTCCAGGAAGATTTTTCCGAGGATGCTATTTCTGCGAAAGTATTGCCGAGGTGAACAGTACCTGCTTGTCGGCATTGCTTGTTGGTAAAAGGTATTTGCCCATCTAATGCCCAATCTATCTTGAATATGCCCATTCCATAACGATAGCGCTTCAATTGCCATTTATAGATATTGGAAAACTTGTGTCCGGCTATCTGCAATAATTGCCGCGGAGTGATGTCAAATAATACAGCATTTGATGAAGGCAGCTGATTTAGCGATGTGATAAAGGTATTGGTTTCGATCCGCCCCCCCAGAGATACAAAGTATGAAGCAAATGAATTCGCGATCTGCTGTGAGCCTCCTTTTGGCAAGGGCCAGCCCTTCAGATGTGCTGCAGACATAAGCACCAATGCCGTAGCTGCTGAACTTAAATTGCTAAGCGGTTGCATGCAATGAGCCGCCATTCCTGCAAATAAACCCTTTGCATTTTCAGTCTTAAAACTACTGGAAACGGATGTGGCTGATCGCAATGCTTTCAAACCAAACCTGGCCATTGCAAAAGGATGCTTAGGAAAATGAAGTGGCCCTAAGGCATCGGTAGCTATCAAAGGCCAATCTTTTACAACAGGCTCAATCAGGCTGATATATGCCTTCTGATCTATCCCAAACTGAGATGCAGTTTCTTCTATCGAATGCTTTAAAATGGCAGCGTTTCCATCATCAAAAGGATGGGCTGCTGCAATATCAGGGTAAATAAATTCCAGGCCATGCCCGGCAAGGGAAAGCGTTTCAAAAAATGGTGAGGAAACTGCCAGGGGATGAATGGCAGAGCAAATATCATGAAGATAGCCGGGGAGTGTCAACTCTGATGTGCGCATCCCCCCGCCTATCGTTTCTTTGCCTTCTATCAGTAAAACCGAAAGCCCGTTTTGCTGCATTAATATCGCAGCCGCCAACCCGTTGGGGCCGGAGCCTAGTACTACTGCATCATATTCGCACTTTTCAGGCTTCATTCATAACTGTAAACCTTAAAAGTCGGAATAATCTGCCGGGTGCAAAAATATAATGTCGGCCTTTGATACATTGTGTTGATATTCTGGCTTTGCCACCAATGTTTTCCACTCCGGATCGTTCGAGAATGTATCCCAATGTTTATCCCTGTCCTCTTTGCTATTAAATGTCGTCATATACATCAGGTTTGGCTGGTGACTTCCGGCCAATACCTCCGCATAAAACACCGCATTAAATTTAAGCCGGTTGAATAACACGGTTTCACCACCATCATTAAACATCTTTACCTTGTTGATGTTCAGCTTTTCGGTAGGGCTTTCATAACTGCGCAACTCATAAACACGATCAGCTTTATTAGCAGTCAATTGCGGAACTGTCGCTACAGGCCATTTTGGAAATGCTTTTAGTACGATGGTTTCTATCCGAGTATAAGGCTGTTCGTTATATGCCGCGTCCATGTAATCTTTACCTGCTTCCAAGTATTGTTTGTCCTGCATTAGACTTTCTTCTACTTTCTCTATCTGAGGCAGACTATTGAAAGTGATCAAAACATACACCCTTTTATCCGTATCCTGTTCTAATGTTCTGAAAACACCTACGTTACCCAGTCCCTTACGGTGTAACGCAGGCAGATAGGCATCTTTCAGATATTTATCCAGCTTTTCTTGCTGTGCCTGGGTTTTTATATGATAAACTTTCAGTTCATAGTACTGCTGAGATGCAGCATTAGCTTTTAAGGTAAGCCCCTGAACGACAAGAATTACCGCAAGTAATGTTTTGATCAATTTATTCATCGGTTTATTATTTTGTTTTGGTCATCCATTTGTTCGCTAAAACTTTCATAAAATATCCGCCAACCACACTCCTTGCCTGGAAACCTACCATTTTGCCATCCGTTGTTTCATGCCAGTCGCTCAATGGCACCCTGGTCGGTGTCTCAGTAGCATACTTATAAATCGGATCGGTCAATGCCTTAAAGTCTGCCGAATTATTAGTCATGGCGGCTGTCCACATAATCCAGTCTGATTTAGTGTAGGTTTTCCTGCTATCCAAAGGTAAACCGAATTTGTTTTGTTTAGTCAGATAATAGGTAATCTCTTTGTTATAAACACTCTTAGGAAACAGGTTTAATCCCAAAACTTTATCCCAAACCATGTTATATTTTTGACTCCATGTGTTTTTATCACCAAACACTAATGAATAGTGGTCGCCGGCATCATCAATTTTCATCCAGTTTTTGACCATTTCACCGGCAGTTTTGCGGTATTTTTCTGCAATGTCTTTTTTTCCTAACTGGTCGGCCAAACGGGCATAGCAACCTATCCCTACAATGGCTTTAACAGAAAGGTTGGCATTATGAGCTAAATGTCCGGCAAAATCATCAGTACACAATTGGTTTTCAGGATCAAAGCCTGCTTTCTCCAGATATTTAACCCAGGTGGTCAGAGTCGCCCAGTGTTTTTTTGCAAAAGCGGGATTATTTTCGGCCATCACAATAGCTTCGGTCATGATAATCATATTACCTGATTCCTCCACCGGCATACCTTCGCCATAAGTCTGGCCATTGGCTAACGGATAAGTGCCCAGGTCATGCGCTGCAAAATCATTTTTAAACTTACCGCTCTCGCTGTAATAGAAAATACCGTTCAGCATACCTTCCAAAAATTTCGGAGCATAAGCCAGGTAAAGCGGTGCTGATGGATAAGTTACGTCAACAGTATTGATCGAGCCGTTACTAAAATTTTCTTTTGATAAGAACAATATCTCGCCCTGCGGACTCTTAACCAATGCATGAGCCGCAATACTCTGGCGATAAGCCAACACGCACAATTTCGCATACTTTTCGCCACCTGCCTTTAATGCGTCCTGGTAAATTTTGTTGTTGAACGCAGCGCATTTCTTCATTACGGCAGTATATTCAGTTGCCGCAGTATTTAATTCCTGATCGATAGTTGCACCGCTGTTTTTCCACCATGGTTTTAGCTGCGTTCCGAAATATTCTACGGCATATAGGTCATCATATCCAAGCTCTACAAATTTCTCAGCGTATGTTGAGCCTACGTTGCCAAATGACAGGATGGTATTTAATGATAACTCACGACCTTTTGCAGCTTCTTTGTTTTTAGACGCTTTTATTAAAAACGGATTGCCTATCTCTTTTTCGCTGCTGATGTATTGCGATACATTAGCAGATTTCGGCACCGCTACATACATGTATCCCCAGTCTATACGCAGGTCATCACCTTTTTTCTTTAGTATAGGTTGCTCAACTGTTCCTGCTTTCAGGATCGATAGTTTGCTATCATCTGCAGACTCAGCGGCAACTTCCTGGATAGGCTTGTTTACCGCGATCCCGGTAGAAGCGCCAAAGAACACTTTTACATTGTGTTGTTTGCCATCATTCGAACGTACTTTATAAGTAATGTAAGATACTGGTCTTTGAAATACAGCAAGATCAGTAAGTATTACCGGCGAAGTGAAGGTCAGCAACAAATCAGCTTTCCCACATTTAAACTTGTAGTCTGTTTGTGTAGCTGTAACGTTCACGCTGGTTTGAACTGCCTGCTTAATAGTTTCGTCTGATTTGGTTTTTTCTTGTTCAGCCAATCCCGCATCAAGGAAGGTATCGCCACCAGTATTTTTACAGTGAATGGCGAGAATGTTTATTCCTTTCTTTAATACATTTTTGATAGGGAACATTTCGAAATCGCCATTAGCTCCGGGTCTGTCCAATACTTTTTCGCCATTCAGGAATACTTCTGCATCGTCATCATGACTCAATTTTAAAAATAGTTTATATACATCAGCATTGCTGATCTCAAAAGTACGACGTATCCAAAGGTCATCTTTCCATACGGTTTTGCCTTTGGGCTTACTGTCTGCAAATGGTGCAGCGCCGGTTTCCCAGCCTTTGTCGTCAAACTTTTCTGATTGCCAGCCCTCAGCGGGTTGTGTTTCGGTGTATTTGCAATCGTAAGCCTGCTCATCGGTAGCAGCTAAAATCGTTTTGTACGATTTTGGCTCCTGGCCCATAAAGCGGTATACGTCGCCATCCACTTTTATCAATCCTATCATTGATTGGTCTTTGCCGGTCCAGTGTTTAGTAGGCGATTCATTCAACTGATCGGTAAACGACCAGATGCTGAAATACGTGTTGTGAGTAATTAACGGATAAGCCGGAGCCTTCTGCATTTGTGCAAACACCGAAGTGCATAGCATGGCCAATGCAGGTAATAAAAAAACTTTTTTCATAGTTATCAGAAGTATTCTTTAGGTTATGCAACGCAAATATAATTTAAAAAACTGTTAAGTAAACGGTTATTAAGCATAGCTACCTAATCAACTTAAAGTCAGCCATATATTTAACAAAAAAAGGCCACCATACAAGGCAGCCTTTCTATTTAGTTTAGTTTTGTGAATTATAATTCGCGCACCCAAATATTGCGGTAGCTTAATGGCTCACTCTTATCGCCATGCGCCTGCAATTTGATAGGACAAGCGCCATGCGCTTTACCAGCATAATCAGGTTTGCCGATATACAAGGTTGGACCTTTTAACTCAAAATTGTTTTCAACCAGTACACCGTTAAAAAATACAGTGGCATGGGCAGGCGACTTTAAAGAACCATCTGCATTAAACTCAGGAGCGTTCCAGATCACATCATAAGTTTGCCATTCACCGGGTTTGCGTCCAGGGTTTGCCAGAGGAATAGCTTGCTTGTATAAGCTGCCTGCCATACCGTTCACGTAGGTTTTGTTGTTGTATGAATCCAATACCTGCAATTCATAACCGGCATCGCCTTTGCCTATTGAGGCCAGGAATATACCGCTATTACCTCTTGCCTGACCGCTGCCTGTAATATTTGCTGGCACACGCCATTCAATATGCAACTGGTAGCTTTTAAATTTACGTTTGGTTTCAATGTTACCATACTTTTTATTTACGGTGATAATACCGTCAGCAACATCCCATTTTGCGGGAGAGCCATCTGAGTTCTGAACCCATTCGTCCAGGTTCTTGCCGTCAAACAGAATGATTGCATCCGAAGGTGCATCTCTGAACGTAGCACCCGGAGTTACAACCTTAGGAATTGGTTCCCATATTTCTGTTTCCTCAGGTTTTGTTTGCGCAAATGCCATAACTGTACCTGTTGCTAACAATGCGGTTAATATGATCGTTTTTTTCATCATTAATTAGTTTGGTTTGAACAATTGGTATTATATGTTTAAAGTATTCTTCATATAGTTGCAGCTTTCGGTGATGCTCACAAACGGGTCGATATTAGTGAAGTTTTCCTGCTCCATCATAAAGTGTTTCACACCCGCAGCTTTTGCTTTCGGGATGATCGCTTTAAAATCGATGCTGCCTTTTCCTACTTCTGTATTCAGATCAGTTTTAACTTTATCCCTGTCTTTCACGTGGGCAAAAGCAAATCTTCCCTTATGTTTATCCAATATTTCAATAGGATTTTGTCCTGCACGAACTACCCAGAAAATATCCATTTCCATGTGCACCAGTTTAGGATCGGTTTCTTTCAGGATGGTATCATAAAAAGTAGCGCCGCCACCCAGTGGTTTCCATTCAAAATTGTGGTTATGATAGCCCAATTTTAGGTTTGCAGTCTTCAGCAAGTCAGCAGCCTTATTCATTTTTTCAGCTACGGCTTTACATTCATCAACCGTCTTAATGAATTCACCATTCAATGAAGGTATAATGATAAAGCTTTGACCGATGGTGTTAGCCACTTCCATATAGCGTTTCAGGTCCTCAGTATCGCCTTTTCCAAAGAATGAGTCGATACCATAGTGTCCGCTTGGCGAACTCAGGCCATTATCTTTCAAAAGCTTGGCAAAATCTTTCGATTGCAACCCCCAGTAACCTGTTTTTGCATCGTAACCAAAGGTCTCAACTTCTTTATACCCTGCTTTGGATACTTTGCCTATTACGCCTTTTACATCTTTCGGTAACTGATCGCGTAATGAATATAACTGGATACCTGGTCTATGTACAGAAACTGCCTTCAGTAACGAAGGAGCAACCAATGCGCCCGCAGTCGCTAAACCGGCCTGGGCCAAAAATTTTCTTCTGGTAGTCATTATTTATAGTTTTTAGATAAGCCCCTCTAAATCCCCCCAAAGGGGCGACTTTGTTTAAACATCGCATATTTGGATCGCCTTACGAAGCGAAGCAATTTTATCTTTTTCTTTCGGCACAAACTCCTGTCCTACGTAGCCTTTAAAGCCTGTTGCCACAATCGCCTTCATTACTGCCGGATAGTACAACTCCTGCGTGTCATCAATCTCATGACGGCCAGGTATGCCCCCGGTGTGAAAATGCGCTATATAATGGTGATAGTCAGTAATATTCCTGATGATATCACCTTCCATTATCTGCATATGATAAATATCAAAAAGGAGCTTAAAATTTTCAGAATTAATGCGTTTTGCCAACTCTACTCCCCACTCAACTCGGTCACATTGATAATCTTTATGATCGATCTTGCTATTGAGCAGTTCCATACATAAAACCACCTTATGTTTTTCGGCTAAAGCAACTAATGGCTTAAGTCCTTCAACACAGTTTTTCCAACCTTCTTCATCACTCTTACCACGACGACTACCGCTAAAGCAGATCAGGTTGGTATAACCATTCTTTTCAACCAGCGGGATCATTTCGGTATAGTTCTTTTGAAGTGTAGCGTGGAATTGTTTATCGCCAAAACCATCAGTTAGGTTAATCTCTGCACCATTGCACATGGGTGAATACATGCCATGTTTTTGGAGCGTAGGCCAGTCTTTGGGCCCGCAAAGGTCGACGCCTTTGATGCCAATGCTTTTAGACACTTCACACAATTGGTCAAGTGTCAGTTCGCTATAGCACCAGGGGCTAACCGAGTGGTTGATATTTCCTTTCAATGGTAAAAGTTCTTGTTCGTTTTCGGAAGGTGAAGTGAACGATGAGATCATTCCGGATGCGGTTATTGCGGCCGTACCTGCAATCATGTTCTTAATTGCCGACCGGCGGTTTTGTTGATTACTCATTCTTATTAATTTGAAAATTTGAAGATGTGCTGATTTGAAGATGATTAAAACTTAACTCAAGAATTTTCAAATCTTCAAATCGCCACATTGTCAAATCATTTATATTTCTGTACTTGGGGATGGCTCCTCAATATCCAAACCTGGTTGCGTTTCTGTTTTATTCTTATCTGTAAAAAACAACATAAATAGCACCAATACTGCCAAAGCAATTCCACAAGGCACTAACCAGATAGATTGCCAGTTATGCGAAGTTGAAGAAGTTTGAAAATGCCCAACTACCGATCCTGCGATAGAAAAGCCTATCAGCATTCCTACACCATAGGTAGCTAAGGTGATAAATCCTTGTGCGGCACTTTTAAAGCGGTCGCCTGCCAGTCTATCTGTATAGATATATCCGGTGACAAAGAAGAAGTCATAACAAATGCCATGTAGCACTATCCCGGCGATCAACATCCAGTAATTTGCACCAACATCCCCATAAGCAAAGCATAAGTAACGCAGCGCCCATGCTAACATACCCAGACCCAGCATTTTCTTTACCCCAAGTCGCACAAAGAAGACTGGCATCAGCGCCATAAACAACAATTCTGAACCTTGTCCTAAAGTTTGAATCCCGGCCGCTGACTTCATTCCCACTTCATTTAAAAAAGGATTGGTGAAATTGTAATAAAATGCCAGCGGGATACAAATTGCTATTGAAGCTAAGAAGAACACCAGGTAAGATTTATTCTTTAATAAGCCAATTGAATCGAGCCCGATAATATCGCCAAACGATGTCTTCTGACCCTTTTTAGCAGGGGGTGTATCAGGCAGAGTAAAGCTTAATAAACCTAATACCAATGAAGCTAACGAGGCCATTAAAAATGTTGACGCTAACATTCCTTTTTGCTCCCATTGTAGCCACCCGATAACCAACCCGGCAACAATCCATCCAAATGTCCCGAAAATACGGATCGGCGGAAATTCTTTAGTCGTATCCTTCATTTGTTTAAAGGAAACTGAATTGACCAATGCCAGTGTTGGCATGTAAATGATCATGTAGGCTAATATCCCCGGATAAAAACCGGCAAAATCAGGCGCTTTATATTCATAGTACATCAATGCTGCACCAAGCAAGTGCAAAACGCCCAGGATTTTTTGCGCAGAAAAATACTTATCGGCAATAAGACCGATAATGAAAGGTGCTATGATAGCCCCAAATGACTGTGTCGCATAAGCTGTTGCACTTTGAACATCAGTTGAATGAAGCCCCTTTGTAAGGTATGTGCCCATTGTAACAAACCATGCTCCCCAGACAAAAAATTCGAGGAACATCATAGTGGACAATTTAACCCGGATACCTGTGGTCATGGCTTGTTAGTTTAGATAAAAAATAGCTATCCTTATTTTTTCAAGGATAAAATATAATTAACCATTGATTTGGCATCGTCCATAGAAATGGTTGGGTGCGGGCTCATCGGAACAGTACCCCAGTGGCCGCTGCCGCCTTTGATAACTTTATTAGCCAAGCTGTCTACATCAGATGAGCTGTACTTTTTAGCCACATCGACAAATGCAGGGCCTATCAGTTTTTCCTGTTCTTTATGGCAGGTTCCGCAATCTGATTTAGCGATCAGCTGCGCCCCTGCTGCCGAAGGAGTACCACCGGCTTTTTCAGTACCGTTATGGCTTGCCGCAGTATCCTGAGCTGCGTCAGAATTGGATGCCGTAGCGGTTTTGTTGGCAGCTGATGTGCTGTCTGCCGATCCGCTGTTTGATTTGTTGCCACCGCAAGCTGCAAGTGCAAGGCTTAAGCCCAGAACGATGAATGTTTTTTTCATTTTAGATTGTAATTATAGCTTGATTAAATTTAATTAAGCGCAATTTATAAATTTTTCAGACTACCGGGTTAACAATAGGTTGTGTTTTGTTTTTAGAACGCATATATACCACCAAACCGCCAAAAGCTACTATCAAAACCAATGGAATAACCAGTGTGGTTTGCAATATTTCTCTGCCCGCGATGGTATTGTCACCATTAGCTTGTTTTAGTATATTATCATAATGGGCTCCCATTACGATCATATACAATGAAACTGCAAACATTCCTGCCCCACCCATTAAATTAAGGCCTAAAGCGCCTGTTTTTGGCAGATTTTCGTTAACAAAGCCCAGCATAGTTGGCCAGAAATAGCAAACCCCCATGCCGAAGATGATAGCCGCGGCATAAATAGCAGGACCCGATACCGTACTCAACATATAAATTCCGACAGAAGCTAATATAGTTGACATCAATAATACAACCTGCGGCGGAAAACGTTTTAGTACAGGCTTTGCAAAACCACGGCCTATTACCATCACACCGGTATCCAGTGTCAGTATCAAAATGGCGTTGTCGGTAACGTTCTTCAGAAGCACATCAATCCACTGGCCTGTAAATAATTCGGTAATAGCTGTTCCAAACATGCAGATGAACATGAAAATGAACAATGGGTTCCATAAAGCTTTATACATGCCAGCTGTTGAAACACCTGATGCTACTCGCTCTGTAACAGGGAAATTTAATCTTGAGAATAGATAACCATAAATAAGAGTCGGGATCAGCATTACGCCTACCTGTACCTGCCAGCCAATATTGATCTTATTAAACAATAGCACGATCAATGTACCTATAACGATACCGCCGGGGAACCACAAGTGAAAATGGTTCAGTTTGGTAGTTTTATTATCAGGATATAAAGATGTTACCAGCGGGTTACAAGCTGCTTCAACGGTACCATTTGCCAAACCGATCAGCAAGGTAGATAGAAACAATGTCCAGTAGCCTTGTGCAAAAACAGTGAGAAGGATACCGGCAAGATGAAACACAAAAGCCAATACCAGCAATCTCTTCATGCCGATTAAATCCACAATAATTCCGCCGAATACCACGGCTAACGGAAAGCCCCAGAAAGCTGTTGCAGTAATCGATCCTAATTGAGCCTTATCGAGCTGAAAGTCGGTGCCAAGTTTGTTGAGGATACCGGCACGAATGCCGAACGATAATGAGGTCACTAACAACGACAGGCAGGCAGCCCGAAAAAGTTGTGTACGGTTGATATTCTCCATGAATTCTATTTTAGGGTTAAATTGGTTCTTTAGTTTAAATTATAGGGGAAAACGATTATTCCAATCCCAGCAATCTGCGATTAAAACCTTCGTCTGATCCGGAAGCAGCAAAGTCATCGAATGCTTTTTCCGTTACCCTTATAATATGATTTTTAATAAACTCGGCGCCTTCTCTTGCACCGTCCTCAGGATGTTTCAACGCACACTCCCATTCCAACACGGCCCATCCGCTATAGTCATATTGAGTCAATTTACTAAAAATCCCTTTAAAATCAACCTGTCCATCCCCTAAAGAACGGAAACGACCCGCACGTTCCACCCAATTCTGGTATCCACCATACACGCCCTGTTTACCTGTCGGGTTAAATTCGGCATCCTTCACATGGAACATCTTAATCCGCTCATGATAATTGTCGATATATTCGAGATAGTTAAGACATTGCAGTACGAAGTGCGACGGATCGAACAGCAAACAAGCACGTTTATGCTGATCTACATGATCCAGGAACATTTCATAAGTGATGCCATCATGCAAGTCTTCACCCGGGTGAATTTCGTAGCACAGATCGATACCGCACTCTTCGTAATAATCCAGTATAGGTCTCCAGCGTTTAGCTAATTCTTTGAATCCTGTTTCAACTAAACCGGCAGGGCGCTGCGGCCATGGATACATCATCGGCCAAAGTAATGCGCCACTAAAAGTAACAGCTGCGTTTAATCCTAAATTTTGTGATGCTTTAGCAGCATACTTTACTTGTTGAACTGCCCATTTCTGGCGCTCAGCAGGGTTATTCTTATAAGCATCCGGTGCAAATGCGTCGAACAAGGTGTCATAAACAGGGTTTACTGCTACCAATTGTCCCTGCAAGTGCGTAGACAATTCGGTGATCTCTAATCCACAGGCATTTACCTTGCCCTTTATCTCATCCGCATAAGTTTTGCTTTCAGCAGCTTTTTGCAGATCGATAAAGCGCGTATCGTTGGTAGGCAATTGTACACCCTTGTAGCCAAGGCTCTTTGCCCACTTGCATATCGATGTTAAGTTATTAAACGGCTCCTGGTCGCCAATAAATTGCGCCAAAAATATAGCCGGCCCTTTGATGGTTCTCATAGCCTCACCCCAACCCTCTCCAGAGGAGAGGGAGTTTTTAATTTTTATTTAATTATAACCTGATAACTTCTTATTTCATCTGTACATCCGCACATTTGCAAACCTGCACATCCGCTAATTAATCACGTAATCAGTCCATTTTTGATCCGACTGGCTTGAGGCAACAACATTGTCGATGAATGCCATCCCCCTGATACCGTCTTCAATACCCGGAAAGTCCAGCCATTCTTTGTGCGGTTCTTCACCGTTCAACTTAGCACTCAGGCTTAAGGCAAAATTGCGGTAAAGGTTGCCAAAAGCTTCCAGGTAGCCTTCAGGGTGGCCTCCCGGCGTACGGCAATTGTGCGTAGCATAGGTCGACTCACGATCTGAATAATTATTTCCCGCACGGAAAGTTTGAGCAGGTTTGTCACCCCATCTAACAGTTAATGTATTTGGTTCCTGCTGAGCCCACTCCAGACCGCCATTTTCGCCGTAAACACGAATTTTCAATGCATTTTCTTCACCTGCGGCTACTTGCGACGCTGTAAGCACACCGGTTGCGTTCTTTTCAAAACGAAGCAGTATACCGCCGTCATCGTCCAGTAAACGGCCTTCAACTACGGTATTTAATGAAGCGCACATTTGGGTGATCTTTAAGCCTGAAATGTATTCAGCTAAATGAGCAGCGTGTGTACCTATATCGCCCATACAACCGCTCTTTCCTGAGCGTTTAGGATCGGTTCTCCAGGCAGCTTGTGCATTACCTTCACGTTCTGAAAGTTTGCTCAGCCATCCCTGGTGGTATTCAACATATATCTTGCGTACTTTACCCAAAGCACCGGCCTTCACCAGTTCACGCGCTTCTTTTACCATTGGGTAGCCTGAATAAGTATGTGTCAGTAATAACATTAATCCGGTTTCTTCAAGCTTCTTTTTCAGTTGTTTGGCTTCATCCAAAGTAAAAGTCACAGGTTTTTCAATCACCACGTTGAATCCGTTATCCAATGCCATCATGGCCGGAGCAAAGTGCGCGAAATTCGGGGTAACGATAGTTACGAAATCCATGCGTTTATCTGCCGGAAGTTTGGCCTCGGCAGTAATCATTTGTTCGTAATTAGTATAAGTTCTGTCTTCGGGAAGGAAAAGCATTTTACCGCTTTCTTTTGCTACATCCTCGTGAATACTGAGTGCGCCGCAAACCAGTTCGATCAGGCCGTCCATATTTGCAGCAATGCGATGTATGGCTCCGATGAAGGCGTCTTTACCGCCTCCAACCATACCCATGCGCAATTTTCTTTTGCTCATAAATAGTGTAGTAGTTTGTTTAGTTAGTTAAGTGGTTGATTGTGTTGATTAAGTTAAGTGGTTGATTAAATTGCAACAAAAGCAACCTAATCAACCATTCAACCACTCACTTAATCAACTAATTATCACGATAGTGCCCAGGCTTTATCACCTTTTTTGTAAGGGATGCAGCCATCATATCTTCCTGGTACCGGTACATAGCGTAATGCTTTTGTACAGCCTACTTCTGATGTAAAGTAACCCAACAAGGTCAGCTCTTTTATCATACGGAAGTAGTGGTTTGGATCTTTCGGTTTTTTAGTTTTTGAGTACTCCTGTTGCTCTTTGTCCAGGTCGGTCAATAAAGCGGTACGCTGTGTAGCATCCAAGTCCATGAATTTTTTGCTGAATTTCTTGTTAGCAGCATCATCGATCTTACCTAAGCCTTTTAAGAATATATCCTGATCAGCAGGCTCATAGCAATCTCTTACCATTACTGCCATAAAGTTGCCTACGTCAGCAGCTTTAGCACCTGGTGTGCTTGTAGTTGGCAAAATAGTTTCGCCCACCTCATTAAGGAACGCTACATGATCTGTATCAAACAGGTCCTCCACTTTGGCGGCTTTTGGTTTACAACCGGATAAAAGATATTCGGCCCCTATAAGGGTTCCGCCCATAATCAGGGCTACCCGGCCGATGGCGTCTCTTCTATTCATTTTCTTTAGTTGATTTATTGAATTAATGAATTACTGATTTACTAATTGGTTTGTGGAAATAAATATAGTCTTAAAATTTATCCTTTTAAAACAAATCCTTCCCTGTAATTACGTTTTACGTATTGGTTTACCGCGTCAAAATTGCTCACCTTCATGGCGGTGTTATCCCATTCGTATTTGATCTGACCGCCTCTCAGGTCGTGACCGCGAACAGCAAGGTTAGCCATTAATAAAGCTTCAGTCAGCGGACCCGCTTTTTCAAATGATGAACTCATTTCCATTTTGCCATAACCTGCAATACAGCCTTCTACCCATTGTGCATAATGGCCTTCTGCACCGCCCGGTACCCTGTCATACTTTTTAGGTACAGTTACTTCCTTAGTGCGCGCTAAAGGCAATAATGTTGCACCATCAGAATAAGTACTTGCATACATTTTTCCTTTTGTACCTATAAATAACGTACCATTACCTGGTTCGCCAGGGAAATGTTCATTTGGACCTAATTCATCAGGCCTTTCAGGTTGAATACCTCCATCCATCCAGTGAAGAGTTACATCGCCCTGAGTCTTATCCGTTTTCGGGAAAGTCATCGTAATATGGCTCGATGGCGGACAGCTTTCCGGGAAATGCCCCTGCTTGAATTCATCAACATACACAGTTCCTACGCTCGCCTGCACATCTTTTACATACTGCAGACCTAATACCCTGAAAGGAGCTTCTACCAGGTGGCAACCCATATCACCTAATGCGCCTGTTCCGTAATCCCACCAGCCGCGCCAGTTAAATGGCACCAGTTTATCTACGTAATCTTTTTTAGGGGCCGTTCCTAACCAAAGGTTCCAATCCAGTTCTTTCGGAATATTTGGATCAGGGGCAGGCCATGCGATACCTTGAGGCCAAACCGGGCGGTTTGTCCAGCAATAAACGGTGTGTACATCCCCGATAATACCTGCATCATACCACTCAGCCATCTGGCGTGTACCATCATTTGATGCACCCTGGTTACCCATTTGTGTAACCACCTTGTATTTTTTAGCGGCTTCTGTTAACAAACGAGCTTCCCAGATATCGTGCGTCATTGGCTTTTGAACATATACCCCTTTACCTAACTGCATAGCAGAGTAAGCTATAATAGCATGGTTATGGTCAGGTGTTGACACCGAAACAGCATCAATGTGTTTATGCTCTTTGTCAAGCAATTCGCGCCAGTCTTTATAAACTTTTGCTTTCGGGAAATTTTTAACACTGGTTGCAGCCTGGCGATCATCCACATCGCATAAGTACGCTATATTAGCTTTACCGCTCTTCGCAAAATTTGCGATATCGCTTTGTCCTTTACCGCCTGCACCCACACCTGCAACCTGCAACATATCGCTCGGTGCAATAAAACCTTTACCGCCTAAAACAAAACGCGGAACAATCATAAAGCCTGCTGCTGCAAGCGATGTATTCTTGATAAAATCCCGCCTTGAGGGATTTTTAGGGGCTTCTTTTGGTTCTTCAGTCATTGGTATCTGTTTTTTTAGAATTATTGATTTACTGAATTAGTGAATTAGTGATTGAACCGCTGATTAAACTGATTAAATGATTACACCTAATCAACTAATCTCTGATTAACTAATCACTAATCTATATATTCCCTTTTTTAAGTTCCTCAACTGCATGGTTGGCAGCACGGGCTGTCATTGCCATGTAGGTTAATGATGGGTTCTGGCATGCTGTTGATGCCATTGCAGCGCCATCCGTTACGAACACGTTTTTAGCATCCCATACCTGGTTCCATTCGTTCAGGACTGAAGTCTTTGGATCACGGCCCATACGAGCAGTACCCATTTCGTGGATACCACGACCTAATACAGGTTCGCTATTAAAGGTTTGCACGTGTTTAACGCCTGCCGCCTCCAGCATTTCCTTAGCGTCATTGGCCATATCGATACGCATTTTCAGTTCATTATCTTTACAGGTAGCATCGATAGCCAATACCGGAAGGCCCCATTTATCTTTTTTGTCCTTATCCAGGTAAGCGCGGTTTTCGTGGTATGGTAAAGTCTCACCGAAACCGCCCATGCCGAAGGTCCATTGTCCCGGCTCTGATAATGCATCCTTAAATGCACCGCCAATGCTCATTTCAGGAATGCTTCTTCCCCATTCCTCGCGGCCTCCACCGCCCTGGTAACCAAAGCCACGTATGTAATCACGTTTCTCGCCGTTCAGGTTTCTGAAACGAGGGATATAAATACCGTTTGCGCGGCGACCAAAATAATATTTGTCTTCAAAACCTTCAACCACACCGCCTGCGCCTACACCTAAGTGGTGATCCATCAGGTTGTGGCCCAGTTCGCCACTGCTGCTACCCAAGCCATCAGGCCAGATATCTGTTGCAGAGTTCATCAATACCCAGGCTGAATTCAAAGTTGATGCATTTACGAAAATGATCTTGGCATAAAACTCATAAGTCTTGTTGGTTTCCGCATCCAGCACCTCAACACCTTTTGCTTTCTTGGTATCCTTATCGTAAAGGATTTTGGTAACGATAGACCATGGCCTTACCGTCAAATTACCGGTTGCCACAGCTGCAGGTAATGTAGACGACTGCGTGCTGAAGTAAGCGCCGAACGGACAACCTAACCAGCATTTGTTACGATACTGGCAATTGGTACGGCCCGGAAGCGGTTTGGTGATATTGGCTGTACGGCCAATGATCATGTGACGATTATGCTCTTTATAAAATTTATTGAAACGATCTGCTACATCTTTCTCTACGCAGTTCATTTCCATTGGCGGCATAAAGTTGCCATCAGGCAGGATAGGCACACCATCCCTGTTACCAGAAATACCTGCAAATCCTTCCACATAGCTATACCATGGTTCAAGGTCTTTGTAACGAATGGGCCAATCTACACCGATACCATCTTTTAAGTTAGCTTCAAAATCTGTGTCGTGCCAGCGGTAGCTTTGACGGCCCCACATCAATGACCGGCCACCAACGTGGTAACCACGAAACCAGTCGAATCTTTTGATCTCTACGTATGGGCTTTCTTTTTCATTCACCCAGTAGTCAAGGTTGGTTTCGTTCAGCGGGTAATCTCTTTTCAGTACCGGATAATCTTTCTCCATTTGTACTGTACGGCCACCGCGATGCGGAAACTCCCAGGGAGCTTTATTGGCGTTTACATAATCTTTTACGTGTTCAATGTTTCTGCCACGCTCAAGCATGATGGTTTTTAATCCTTTTTGTGTAAGCTCTTTTGCTGCCCAGCCGCCCGAGATACCGGAGCCAATGACGATCGCGTCATATGTGTTTGTAGACATGATTTTTTGTTAAAATTGGTTAGTCCGACTAATGTATAAAAAAATAATTTTCGTTCCTATGTTCCATTGTGTTTTTTTAACACAATAATGCCTTTTTGAAGCGTTAAAGGTGATTTTACACCATTTTATATAAGCTTTTGAAGCCGAAAATGGCTACTTGCCTCATCTAAATCCTCTCCAAAGGAGAGGACCTTACTAATATTCTGCCTACCGCAAACTAACAACTGCCAACTGCTTCAGACATTGCCCTTTTTCATTTCGGAAATAGCATAATCTGCCGCTCTTGCGGTTAATGCCATATAAGTAAGCGATGGGTTCTGACATGAAGTAGACGTCATACTTGCGCCATCCGTTACAAAAACATTTTTGCAGGCATGCATCTGGTTCCATTTGTTCAGTACCGAAGTCTTCGGATCAAGTCCCATTCTTGCACCACCCATCTCGTGGATATCCAATCCCGGTGCCTGGTGGTTGGTTGATGCCTTGATATTTTTGAAGCCCGCACTGGTGAACATTTCTGTCAATTGCTCCACATAGTCCTTCTGCATCTTCATGTCATTATCATCATAATCAACAGAAATTTTAAGCAGAGGTACGCCCCAGGCGTCTTTCTGACTTGAGTCAAGTGATACGAAATTGCTTTCCTTCGGGATTGTTTCGCCCATCATATGCGAACCAACATACCACTTACCATATTCCTTGCCGGATAAGCCTGCTTTGAAATCATCACCTACGCCTTCGTAATTATGTTTATATCCGCGATAACCATATAAACCAGCGGCATATCCGCGTAAAAAATTTGTTTCCTGCTTGTAGACATTTCTGAAACGAGGTATATACCCACCACCTGCCGGGTTACGGCCATCGGTAGCCCATTCTTCAAAACCATCCACTTCAGCGCCAATATGTGCCGAATAATTATGGAATGCAACATATTTACCCAGCACACCACTGTCATTACCTAAACCATTAGGGAAACGATGTGAAGTTGAGTTAAGCAGAACAAGATTGGTATTGATTGCCGCCGCATTTACAAAAATGATGCGGGCATAGTAGTCAATTGTTTCTTTGGTATTGGTATCCACCACACGAACACCTGTAGCCTTGCCTTTTTGTTCGTCGTAAATGATCGACTGAACTACAGAGAATGGCCTCAAAGTGAGATTACCAGACTTTAATGCCCATGGGATTGTAGAGGCATTAGCACTGAAATAGCCTCCAAACGGGCACCCGCGCTGGCAAAGTGTACGTTCCTGGCATTGTGAACGTCCCTGATCCAAATGGATCTGGTTTGGCTTTGATAAATGCGCACAACGCGCACTGATCACATGACGGCCTTGATATTTTTCTTTAACATGCTTACTGAAGTAACTTTCGACAGCATTTAAAGGGAATGCTGGCAAAAATTCACCATCAGGTAATTCAGCCAAGCCATCTTTATTTCCGGATATGCCTGCAAACTTCTCTACATAGCTGTACCATGGTGCGATATCTTTATAGCGAATAGGCCAATCTACAGCAAAGCCATCGCGAGCTGGTCCTTCAAAATCAAAGTCGCTCCAGCGTTGGGTTTGACGGGCCCAAAGCAGGGACTTACCACCTACCTGGTAGCCGCGTATCCAATCGAATGGTTTGGTTTGTATGTAAGGATGCTCATGATCTTTCACAAAAAAGTGCATAGCATCTTCCTTAAAAGCATAACAACGGTTCACCACAGGGTTAGCTTCCTGGATATCCATCGGTATCTCTCCCCTGTGTTCAAACTCCCAGGGGTACATATTGGTGGTTGGATAATCTTTCAGGTGTTTTACATCGCGGCCGCGTTCCAGCATCAAGGTTTTTAATCCTTTACCGGTTAGTTCCTTAGCAGCCCATCCGCCGCTCATGCCAGAGCCAATCACGATGGCATCAAAAGTGCGCTCTTTAGCACTATCTATATTTAAATTAGGCATTTTTAGCTACCGCCTTTCCATTTTTTACAGGATACCATGCATTATACCTGCCTGGCACCAACTCGTACACAATTTCCTTAGTCATAAAATACTTCGACTCGGTATATCCCCATACAGTCAGCCCGCGCACTCCCTGGTAAAATGCCGTTAAATCTTTGGAATAACCATTATCCTTCTTTTCAAAGCTTTTCAGTACATCCTCTCTTTCCTTCTTACTGCACTCGGCAAAAGTTTTATTAAACATCTTTTTCGGAATTGAATCGAATTCTCCCAAACCTTTCATAAAGGCCTGCTGATCTTCCTTTTTTGTGCATTCGTCAACCATTTTCATAACGAAGCCATACAAGTTAAGGTCAGTAGCTCCGGGAGTGTTCGTTTTGGGAATAATTGTCTCCGCTATATCGGTTATCAGCGTTTGCTGATCGTATGTGATATCGAAATGCTTGAAATGTGCTGTTGGATTGCTTTTGGAGCAATGTGGTAAAAGCACGGCACCACCTATCACTAAAGCCAGATTCTGGATTGCTGTACGCCTGTCCATGTTAAAATTGGTTATTAAATTGGTTAGCTATCTCTCTCAAAATAGCCGGGCACAATATAGATGTATAATTGACATTATTGAAATAGTAACGTGAAAAAATTCGGAAAAAATATGGATTTATCTTCCTGAATATGTTTGCATCATAACTAAGTGTCTAATTTACACGAAAATGGATCAGAATCCCCATTTCTTCATGATTTGTAAATCAATTTTTACACAATCGAACGGATCTTTTCCCTGGTATGACTCCTGCTCGATGATAAATTGTGAAGTACCCCCATTTTTACGGGCTTCTTTCACGATCTCTTTTACCGGCATCACACCCTGGCCCAGTATAGTGCTGTCATAGCCGTCCATACCCTGACCAGTATCACTTTTTATTTCATCTTTGACGTGCATCAGTTCAAAACGACCAGGATATTTCTTAAGCAGGTCTAAGGCTATACCTCCAGCACCCAGCATATTGCCAATATCCATTTGTTGCGCCACCAATTTAGGGTCAGTGTTAGCTAATATGAAATCATATAATGTGCCATCGCCTACTTTGGTGCTGAACTCAAAATTGTGGTTGTGGTATCCAAACTGAATGCCTGACTTTTGAGATAGCTCGCCACATTTATTGAACAGGTCCAAAAACCATTTCAATTTATCATGATCACTCCGCAGGCTTTCGTCCAGCCAAGGGCTTATCAGGTAACGTTGTCCGGCTTCAGCTGCATCTTCAATGGTGTATTTCCATTTATCGGTAAAGTCTTTCTTTGAATCATCCCAGTCGTGTTCAGTCATTACTACGTGGCCGCTTGGCATTTGCATGCCGAAGTCACCCAACATCTTTTTGAAATCTTTCGGACTATAACCGTAAAACTTCCTGTCGTTATAGCCGGCATGCTCTACATGGATGTAGCCTATATCGGATAGTTTCTTCAATGAGCCTTTTGGATCAGTACGCATGGCATCGCGTACAGAATAAAGCTGCACACCAAGACGCTCAATTTTTTTAGGTGATGATGCAAACAGATCACCAGATTTTGATAACAAGGCTGCGCCTGCTACCATTATGCTGGTATTTTTAATAAAATTTCTGCGTGAAGTATTCATTTCTTATGCGTTTATAATGGTTTAAAATTTATTGACCTATTGGAAATACCGGGAATAACAAGCTTGAATTACTTACAAAAGCAAGGTGTTTACTATCTGGTGCCCAAGATGGCGTATTTATAGTACCCTGGCCGCCATACAAATAAGCCACCACTTTTGACGGACCGCCGCCTACCGGCATTACTCTTAAGTAAACATGTTTATAAAAAGGATGGTCGCCGGGTGATACCTCATCCTTCAAGAAAGTGATGTAAACGATCCATTTCCCATCTGGTGAAACATGCGGGAACCAGTTGTTGTAATCGTCGTTGGTTAACTGGGTTTGTTCGCTGCCATCAGCCTTCATCCGCCATACCTGCATCAATCCGCTACGAACCGAATTGAAATAGATGTACTTGCCATCGGGACTGTATTCAGGACCATCATCTAATCCTTTGGCATCTGTGAGGCGCACTTCCGGGCCACCTTTGGATGGGATACGGTACACATCATATTCGCCATTCCTGTTACCGCAAAAAACAATGTATTTACCATCAGGCGACCAGCCATGCATATATGATGGACCAGTTGGTGTAATTTGTTTTGCTTCACCCCCTCCAATTGGTACCGTAAAGCCTAATGAAGCTCCTTTTTCGCCATTACCACTGCTGATGGTCAACATTTTGCCATCAAAGGAGATTACGTGGTCGTTGTTGTTTTTATTGGCTACACCTGTATTGATTTCTTTTGGAGTGCCAGTAGCTAAATCAAAGTTATATAGTTTACCATCGCGGTTGTAAATAAGCGATTTACCGTCTTTCGTCCAGTTTGGTGCCTGTAAGGAGTTAGGTATCTGATAAATAATCTTACTGGTTGCCTTTTCTACGTCGAGTATTTCGATACTGCTGCCTAAATAATCTCTGTAAGGAACTAAAGTCTTCGGTGCAGGAACAACAATGCGTACATTATCAAAAGTTGCTTTCTCTGTGACATCAGCATTATGCGAACAGATGAATATACCTACATACACATCATCTCCCAAATCAAGGTCATCCAGCTTTTCGCTTACAAAAGTTTCTCCTTTATGCGCTACCGACATGATATAGCTATTGCCTTTTCTTTCTAACTGAATTACATCTGCATGTGTCAGCGTCGATTTCATTTCTTCCGTAACACCGCTTACCGTTTTTCTGTATTGCAATGATGTTAAGCCATCACCATGTAACACCGCATTGATATGTTTTGAATTGGTATCGAGCGATGAACGTACCATCCAACCTATTTTGCGGTGATCCTCAACTCCCTTACCGATAAACGCCACATTTGCCCGCAGAATAAAATCACCCTTCATTTTTTTCCATACAAAATGGAACTCATCATGCGTTCCCCATATATTAGCGCCTGAACCAGTAAGGGTATATTGCTGGGTTTCCGGATCAAACGAAGCTGTGCCGGGATGCTTTACTGGCCCAACGTCGGACTGGTTGCTAAATATGCCCACCTGTGCATAAACATTAGCACTAAAAACAGTTAAACTAAAAAAGGCGCAAAACAGCCAGCTAAGGGTTTTATTTTTCATTCGGGAAAGGTGTTTGGTTTACACTAAATAATTGGGTTCACTAAATTATAAATAACATTGATAAAAGCTATAGTACTTTCTTATCAATTTGCATAAAATAAGAAGAGAGACACTTTTGTATCTCTCTTTTTACATTAATCTCTTGTTTTCCAATCAGGCGTACTCTGCATTTAGTGGCAGGCTAAAAAAGAAGGTACTGCCCTTACCCGCTTTGGAATTAGCCCACATTTTTCCTCCGTTTAGCTCCACTAATTCTTTACAAAGCAATAAACCTATGCCGGTGCCATTTTCGCCCAAAGTACCAGGCTGCGAGAAGTGGGTTTGCGGATAGAATAATTTATTTACCTCATCGGCGGTCATGCCTTTTCCGGTATCCTGAACGCTGATAATCACCTTATTTTCTTTGTAGGTTGAGCTTAGTTTAATCGTTCCCTTGGCGTCAGTAAACTTAATGGCATTACTTATCAGGTTACGCAAAACCACTTTGATATGGTTCTCATCAGCCATAACAGACTGACCGGCAGTTGCCTGGTTCAGAAATTCGATATTCTTACGATGAAGCGCATGGTTAAATGTTTGTTCCATTTCAACACCCAACAGGAAGATGTCCAGCCTGGTTGAATTAATGCTTTGACCTTTTATCTGGCTACCCGCCCATTCCATCAGGTTTGACAGCGTCAACTCCGCACCTTTTACCAGCGGATTGATGTCTTTCATTAACCAATGTATCTCATCAGCTGACAAGTAATCAGCCTCAAACATCTCCACCATATTGCGCAGGTTAGCCAAAGGCGTGCGCAAATCGTGACCTATAACTGCCAGCAGCTTATCTTTTATTTTACTGATCATCTGCAGGTTCTCTGTCTGTGCCTCGATGAGTTTCTTATGCTCGAGCAAAGCGCTGTGCTTTCTGTTCAGCTCATCATTAAGCTCTTTCTTCTGTTTATAGAAATAATAAGTGATGAGCAGCAGAGCGATTACAGCCAGCAACGACAAACTCAGCGAAATAATAATAATACGCTGAAACTGCATCTTGGCCTTTATCTGCTTAGCATTGCGTTCAAAATCGGCAATGGCATCCAGGCGGTTATCCAGGTCAAAATAGCTTTGGATCAGCTGCGAGTTTTTTGTGCGATAAAAACTGCTCAACATATCCTTAATGGCAATGTATTTCTTTTGATAGGCCATCGCCTGCTTCAGGTCGCCTTTTTGCTCATAACTGGTTGCAAGTTCCTGATAAGCGGTCGAGACTGCATCCATCACGCCAATACTATCGGCCAGGGCAGCACCTGTTTTTGCATAAGGTATGGCTTTATCATATTGATGCAGCAGGTTATAAATAGTGGCATATCCCACCAGAGTTTTTGCTCTCAGACGATTGTTACCTATCTTTAAACTCATTTGGTAAGCCGTATCAGAATAAGTTAATGCAGCTTTATAATTCTTCGTGTAGATGAAAATGCTGCCCAAACGTCCATAAATAACAGCTGTATTTTTATAATCTTTTGCAATGTTATTCAAGGCCAATGACTGCTTAGCTTCATTCACAGCCCGTGCATAGTCTTTAAGCAGCATGTAAACATAAGAACGCTCGCTATGTACTTCGGCCAATTCATCCTTGTCAGAGCCGGCAAATTTCTCGGCGATCGTTAGATTATTGAGTGCATCTTTATAATTGCCAAGCTCGGCAAAGGTCCGCCCCCGCAGTTCATAGCATTCAGCAAGTAATAGTGGTTTTTCTTTAGGCAGATTGATCAGCGCTTTATTAAGGAATACCAACGCCATCGGGTAATAGGATTGCGACCAGTAAACATGCCCGATATTCAGGAAGCTACGACCGATACCTGCTTTATATTCTGATTTTTCTGCTAAGAGGAGCGCTTTTTCTGCAATTGCACGGGCCGAATCCGGGGAGGTAAGGTAAAGGCCAAAAGCGACTTCATTAAGATAATCTACCGTTTTTTGAACTGCGTAAGTAGTATCTTTTGCGGAAGGTGCAGGCGCAGTACTATCAGCAAAAACAGCCTTTTGGGTCAAAAGCGCAAGTACCAGACCTATAAAAACCTTCATTTAATTTAATACGATAAAAAACAGCTCAAAGTTAGCCAGGGAACGCTTTTTCAAAGATAAGTTTTAAGACGATATGATGCAACGCTCATCTGCCAGCATTTGCATACATTGCTCCTCACTTTCAGGCACTTTTATGTGTTGTGCCTCCTGCTGGTAATTTTGTTTTAATTGCTTACGGCGTTTAGCTTCTACAAAGCGCCTCACCTGTTCCTTATTCTCTAAGATCAAACCCGGAACAAGTGCCGGCATATTCTGCTCGTCTTTGGCAACCATGGTGAAGTAACTGGTGTTGGTATGGTAGATTTTATTGGTTTTGATATTTTCCGATTCAACCCTGATACCTATTACCAGTGAAGTTTTGCCTACATAATTCACTGATGCCATTAATGATACAAGGTCCCCAACCTCTACAGGCTGCAGAAAATCAACCGTATCGATGGATGCTGTTACGCAATAGTTGCCCGCGTGTTTTGCTGCACATACATAAGCCACCTTGTCCATAAGGGATAAAATAATGCCACCGTGAATTTTCCCACCGAAATTGGAATAAGAAGGTATCATCAATTCAGTGATAGTGGTTTGCGAAAAACTTACCGGTTTGTAGTGTGATTGTTCGGCGGTGACTGGCATGGCTGCGTTTTGTTTACAAGTTTAGTGATTATTGGTTGGAATTAGTTCTATAGGTTGAAAAGGTTGTAGTAGTCGTAATGGCTGCAGAAATTGTAATAGATCAAGATTAACCACTACAACCTTTTCAACCTCTACAACCCTTACAACCACCCTTGGCTATTTCAAAATCCGGAAAGTATCCCTATTATTGCCACAAACCGACTATCAAATCTTGAAGAATTTTCTACTGATTATTTGCTTTCTTTCCTGTTTGAGCGATTGCTTTTCTCAGGAAACGGCCGAAAAAAAGAATTGGCTCAACGATAATGTTATTGAGAAATTCCAGGTGTTGAAGAATAAGCCGGAGGTCAGGAACGGGGCTTATGAAGCCCTTTACAGGCGCCGCGTCCCGGTGGCACAAGGAACTTACACGAACAATAAAAAAACGGGTATGTGGCGCTTTTATGACCCCAAAGGCAAACTGATGCAGGTGTTTGATTATGACAGCAGGACGATCAGATACGAAGCAAAGGAATATACCCAATCATCCGATTTTTATTATGCCGTCGACAAGGAAATAGCTGACACAGACAAAATAACCAAGCCATTAAAAATAGGCGGACGGTATTTTGGCTATCTGCCTTATCTGGGATTGTATCAGCCTCCATTTAATCCTTATGAATGGGGCACGGATGGCTGTGTGGCTATTGTTGAATTGCTGATAAGTCCGCTGGGCAGGCTGGCTGATTTTAAGGTCAGAACTAATTGTTCGTTGATACAATATGATCAGACCATCACAATGAACATTAATCTATTTAAAGAAGAGGACCGGCAATTTATACCAGCCACTTATAATGGTCAACCTGTGCTGTCGCGTATTATGATCCGGTGCAGGCTGAAGCCAAATGGCGAACTTGATTTTATGAGCTATTAATTAGAAGCCGGAAGCCGGATTCTTAACTTTTGACTTCCGACTTCAGACCTCTGACTTCAATATTAATGATGATGATGTCCATCCGGACCGTGAGCGTGGCCGTGGGATAATTCCTCAGGCGTAGCCGGGCGAACATTAACGATCTTTCCTTTAAAATGCAGTTCCTGGCCTGCCATCGGGTGGTTCAGGTCTACAATAACTGAATCCTCAGCAATCGATACAACCTGGCCCTGAAAATGATTACCATTATTGTCCTGCAAGGGCAGCATACTGCCTATTTCCGGAATGTCAGTGCCCTGGAACATTTCTTTTGGTAAGCTTGCCACAGCTTCATCGTCATAATTACCGTATGCATCTTCTGCTGATAAACGGAATTCATATGAATCACCTGTCGAAAGAGTGTTCAGGTTCTCTTCAAATTTTGGCAGCATTTGTCCTGCGCCAAATAAAAATGTAAGAGGTTGTTCCTCAGTTGCGCTTTCTACCAGGCCTTCGGTGCCGTTATCTTCTTTAACATAGAGATCATATGTTAGTGAGACTACGTGTTTTGGTTGTATCTTCATTTGTATCTTTTTTTGATAAGTGTTTTAATTCCAGATTTGTTTTAGTGCTTCTTCGGTATTTTCAGATGGTAAACCACAGGTTTTGTCTTTACAAATGAATATGCGGGTGGTAGCGGCAAACTTGTCTTGCAGCAAAGGTAAACTTCCTTTGTTACCGCCCAACATTATTTTATTGGGAATGTAATTTTTTTCCATTTCAACCCGCAGCGTCTCAAACTGATCGCCAACAATTGCCACTTCGTTTATACCAAATATCTCGTTTAGCAGCAATGAGCACCAATTGGAATAGGATGAACCATATTTAGCGATCTGCCCCACCACATTGCGTAATAGCTGGTCTGATATTTCGGTATAATCTTCATTATCAAAGAGCAAACCCAGTTTTTTAAGATTATTGGCCATTACTGAATTGGATGCCGGTATCACACTATCCATGATCTCCGATTTGCGGGCTATCAGTTGCTCATCATCTGCAGCAGTGAAATAGAATATACCTGTTTCCCGATCGTAATAATGTTGAATAGCCTGATCGGTTAAGGCTTTTGCTCTTTGCAGCCAGTCTTCATCTAAAGTAACTTCATACAAAGCGATAAAAGCATCAATTATATTGGCGTAATCGTCCAGGAAAGCGAAAATTGCCTCACCCCGACCCTCTCCAAGGGAGAGGGAGTCTTTTTCCGCTTCATTTAAAGTTCTCTCCTTTGGAGAGGATGAGTGAGGGCTTTGCCGTTTAGGTGATGCTATGCGTTTTAACCTGCCGTCTCCATTTATCATATTGCCGGTGATAAACTCAGCATTCTGCAAAGCCAATTGCAAATATTCTGGTTTGTGAAATGCACGATAAGCCTCACAAAGCCCTTTCAGCATCAGGCCATTCCACGAGGTTAGTATTTTATAATCCAATCCTGGTCGAACACGTTTGCTGCGCTCTTCCAATACTTTATTTCTCAGCTCATTTATTTTGGATACCAAATCGCTTTCGCTCAAGCCTAATTTCTCGGATAATTGCTGATCGGATTGCTTCCTGAAAAACACATTGGTTTCTTCCTCTTCCCAGTTGCCATCATCGGTTACGTGATAATAAATGCAAAACAGGTCTGCATCCGGGCCGAGTATCTTTTCTATTTCTTCCTTAGTAAAGGTATAGAACTTGCCTTCTACTCCTTCGCTGTCAGCATCCAGGGCCGAGTAAAATCCGCCTTCCGGCGAAGTGAGCTCACGTTTTACAAATTGAATAGTCTCATCGACGATTTGCGGATATAACGGATCATGCTGCCAAACAGCAGCTTCAGAATACAATGCAACCAATTGCGCATTATCATATAGCATCTTCTCAAAATGCGGCACATGCCAATGACTATCAACCGAATACCGCGCAAAGCCACCGCCGATGTGATCGTAAATACCGCCAAAAGCCATTTTATGCAGGGTGAGTTTTACTTGTTGTGCCACATCGTCATCCTGCATCAGGAAAGCATACCGCATCAAAAACAGCCAGTTGTTTGGCATTGGAAATTTTGGTGCGTTACCTACTCCCCCTTCTACCCTGTCAAAATAACGCTCCCAATTTTTCAGAATGGCTTCTAAATCTTCCCTGGCATATTCAGGCTGACTGTCGATAAACTTTACTGATTCATATTGCTGGATGCCTTCGGTCAGTTTAACTGCATATTCCTCTGCTTCTTTGGGTTTTTGCTTATAAAAATCGGCCAGGTTAAAAAGCAGGCTTATCCAGTCATTTTTGCGGAAATAGGTACCCCCGTAGATGGGCCGCTGATCAGGCAGGCAAATGCAATTCAATGGCCAGCCGCCTCTTCCGGTCATTAGCTGCACTGCACTCATGTAGATCTGGTCAACATCTGGGCGTTCTTCCCTGTCTACTTTGATGCAGACAAAATATTCGTTCATCACCGCGGCTACCTGCTCATCCTCAAAACTTTCGTGCTCCATTACGTGGCACCAGTGGCAGGCTGAATAGCCTATACTTACCAGGATCAGCTTGTTTTCGTCCTTCGCTTTTTGCAATGCTTCTGCGCCCCAGGGATACCAGTCAACCGGGTTATTGGCATGTTGCAAAAGATAGGGTGAAGCAGAGTTTGCCAGGCGATTCATAGGCGAAAAATTAATACGCGAAGGTGCGTATTCAAATCAAGAATTATGTAATCTGAAAGTTTTAAAAATGTGCAATTATCACATTTTCAAAGTTTAGCCATGTAAAATCAGGAGTTCCTCAATTTTATTTGGTTTATTTGCCCCCTGATTATCAAATTCTCAATTAATGAACCGTTTTAAATTAAAACATGTGGCAGGCATCGGCCTGATGCTGCTGACCGTCCTCAATGCGTCAGCACAAACCACCGATACCATTAAATATGACCACCAGGACCTGTTTGGTCCTATCACCTGGCCGGTTACCAGTGGCAATACCCGCTCTGCTAATGGCAATCCGGGAGAGCATTACTGGCAAAACCGCGCTGATTATTTAATCAAAGCAACTCTCAACGAAGCACAGCAGGACACCACCATTAATGGTGAAGTAACCATTAGTTATACCAATAATAGTCCCGATCAATTGGATCATTTATGGCTACAACTGGATCAAAACTTATTTAAACCAGATTCACGCGGTGCGGATGTTACCCCCTATTACGGTGACCGTTTCGACGTGAAGGGTTTCAGCCGTGGCGGTTATCATATCGAAGAAGTATCTATAACTTATAAGAACCAAACTTATAATGTTGAACCGGTTATTACAGATGCCCGCATGCAGGTGCGTTTGCATACTCCTCTTGGCGCTAAAGGTGATAAGATACAGGTTAAAGTGAAATACTATTTCGCCATACCATTTTATGGCGCCGACCGTATGGGCCGCAAGAAATTTAAAGACGGTTATGTATATGAAATTGCCCAGTGGTATCCACGTATGTGCGTTTATGACGACGTAGAAGGCTGGAACACTCTGCCATACATGGGCTTAGGTGAGTTTTACTGCGAGTATGGTGATTTCGACTACTATGTTACCGCTCCGGCTAATATGACCGTGGTAGGTTCAGGTGATCTGCAAAATGGCGCCCAGGTGCTTTCTGCCACTCAGCAATCACGCCTGGCAGAGGCACGCAACAGCGATAAAACCGTGATGATCATCAAACCGGAAGAAGTTGGCCAAAACGCCAATGCAACCGACACCAAAACCTGGCATTTTAAAATGGAGAATAGCCGCGATGTATCATGGGCCGCCTCAAAAGCATTCATTTGGGATGCTGCACGTGTAAATTTCCCTTCGGGCAGAAAGGGCATCGCCATGTCTGCCTACCCTGTTGAAAGTTCTGGTAACGACTCATGGGGACGCTCAACCGAGTACCTGAAAAACAGCATGGAGATCTACTCTAAAAAATATTTTGAATATCCATGGAACTCAGCTACCAGTGTATCGGGTGTGGCATTGGGTATGGAATATCCTGGTATTATCTTCTGTTTGAGCAATTTGAAAAACGGACAGCTTTGGGGCGATGTTACTCACGAGATCGGCCACAACTGGTTCCCGATGATCGTTGGCTCGAACGAGCGTAAATACATGTGGCAGGATGAAGGTTTTAACACCTTTATTAATGAGTATGCTACCCAGCAATTTAATCATGGTGAATACAACGATACCGCAAAACGCGCACAAGCTATTTTACGTCAGTTTAAAAACAGTAAAGACCCATTGATGACCCCGCCTGAGGCAATCGGCCTGAATGATTACGGTCAGTATTATGTTAAAACCGCTTTAGGTTTAGACATGCTGCGTAATGTGGTTATAGGCCCTGACCGTTTTGATTATGCCTTTAACGAATACGTGAAGCACTGGGCATTTAAACATCCGCTGCCTTATGATTTCTTCCGCACGATGAACGATGCCGCCGGCGAAGATTTGAATTGGTTTTGGAAAGGCTGGTTCTTCACTACATGGAAGATCGATCAGTCGGTACAATCGGTTAGCTATGTACAAAATGATCCTGCCAAAGGCGCATTGATCACCATTGTAAATAAGGAGAAACTGGCTATGCCTGTTGACTTGCTGATCACCCAGGAAAACGGCACAAGCGAAACGCTGCATCTGCCTGTAAACGTGTGGCAGCGTGGCGGCGTATGGAAGTTTAAATATCCATCCAAATCAGCCATCAAAAGCATTGTTCTCGATCCGGGTCATGAATTACCGGATATCGATTTGAAGAATAATGTTTGGAAAGCACCTGCTAAGTAGTAGAGCGGTTGGCGCAAGGCGCCAGGCGAGAAAAGTTTTTTATTTAAAGACCGGGTTGAAAGACTCGGTCTTTTTTATGCAAGCCCCATTTACTTAATCTTTCTCCTGTGCATCTGTTTGTACGGCCTCACCATTAAAACTAATTGTTTCAAACCATGCTGGTTTAATATGATCGACGTTGGCTAGGGGGTTAACTTTTTGCAATAAGCCATGTTCATCAACAAATAGCCCCGAATAATACGAGCTTTCACCGCATCTGATAATATCTCTTTTTTCGTTGGCATGTATTGCGACCATCCAAAAGATAGGGTCTTGTTTGTCTAATCGCGAGTTAGCTTCACTAAATACATCATCCCAATTTTTGCCAACTTTAGACAATAAAAATTTGTACAAAGGAGTGTAATCATATCCAAACTGTCCGCTATGCATTGGTGCGTGCGTTGCTTCATTATTTAGGAATCGTTTAGTGTTGCGTTCGTGTCGAAAATCACCACCCTTAACCACATAATATTTACAGCTTAAAGACACTTTATTTTCTTTACGATATAAGGGCTCTTTTTTTCTGTTCACTTTAAGAATTGATTATGATTAGCAAATATATAACTCCATGATCTGGCTTACAAATTAGGTGTTCAACACTGACATCAATTTGCCACCATTTACTAAAATATACAATATTGACAATCAATTACATAACAATATCCACGGGTAGTCACCGCGTGAACATGAACGCTACTCTCTCCGAAGTTAATAAACATAAACCGCCACATGTTCAAAAATAAATCCGAAATCGAACATCCGAAATTCGAAATTCAGAGCCATCCGCCTTTACCCTTTCGCCCCAAAATCATAACTTCGCCAATTCAGAAAAGAGGATAAGATTTTGGATTATTTAAAGGGATTAAACCCGGCCCAGCGCGACGCAGTATTGCAAATGAACGGACCGGTAATGATCATTGCGGGTGCAGGTTCGGGCAAAACAAGGGTGATCACCATGCGTGTGGCGCACCTTATTGCCAACGGGGTTGATGCTTTTAATATACTGGTGCTTACCTTCACCAACAAGGCAGCGCGCGAAATGCGCGAGCGCATTATGCATGTAGTGGGCGAAGAAGCCAAAAACATCTGGATGGGTACCTTCCACTCTGTTTTTGCCAAAATTTTGCGTGTCGAGGCCGACAAGATCGGCTACCCAAACAACTTTACCATTTACGATACCGACGACAGCAAAAGCGTTATCCGCGCCATCCTGAAAGAGATGAACCTGGATGATAAGCTGTACAATGCTAACTTCGTCTATAACCGCATTTCAGGGGCAAAAAACAACCTCATTTCCTGGCAGGAATACCAGCAGAACGACCAGATTCAGGCCGATGATTTTTCTTCCGGCCGCGGGCAGTTGGGTAAGATATACGAAACTTACTCCAACCGTTGTTTCCGTGCCGGCGCAATGGATTTTGATGATTTGCTATTCAAAACCAACGAGTTGCTGAAACGCTATCCCGAAGTACTGAACAAATACCAGCACAAGTTTAAATACCTGATGGTGGATGAGTACCAGGACACCAACTTTTCGCAATACCTGATCGTGAAGAAGCTGGCTGCGGTGAATGAGAACATCTGCGTAGTTGGTGACGATGCGCAAAGTATCTATGCCTTCCGTGGCGCCAATATTCAAAACATCCTGAATTTTGAGAAGGATTATCCTGACCTGAAAGTATTCAAACTGGAGCAGAACTATCGCTCTACTCAAAATATAGTTAACGTTGCCAACAGCATAATTGCCAATAATAAGGAGCAGCTGAAAAAGAACGTTTTCTCCGAAAAGGAAGAAGGCGATAAAATAAAGGTAATGCGCGCCTTCAGCGATAATGAAGAAGGCAAGATAGTGGCGGAAGCTATTATGCAGGAGCGTTCAACCAAGGGCATGAAATGGCATGATTTTGCCATTCTTTATCGCACCAACGCCCAATCGCGCTCTATGGAAGAGGCATTGCGTAAAATAAACATACCTTATAAGATATATGGAGGTCAATCCTTCTACCAGCGCAAAGAAATAAAGGACCTGATCGCTTATTTCAGGCTGACTATTAACCCTGCTGATGAGGAAGCACTGAAACGTGTTATCAACTACCCTCGTCGTGGTATCGGTGATACAACTGTCGATAAGATAATTTTGGCCGCCGATCAAAACATGGTAACCGTATGGGAAGCCGTGATCAACCCGTCAAAATATTTGGATGGCCGTAGTTCCGCAGCTGTGGCAACCTTTGCTACCATGATTCAGAGCTTCCAGGTAATTACACGGACTCAATCGGCCTACGATGCGGCATTACATATCGCGCAACATTCAGGTATCTTAAAAGACCTGTATGAGGATAAATCCGTTGAAGGACTAAACCGTTACGAAAACATCCAGGAGTTGCTGAACGGTATTAAAGAGTTCTCGGAGCGTGAAGATATCGAGGAAAAAGGCCTGGAAGTATTTATGCAGGATGTCGCTCTTTTAACCAGCGACGACAAAAACGATAACAAGGATGCTGACACCGTATCTTTAATGACCATACACTCTGCCAAAGGTCTCGAATTTCCACAGGTATTTGTGGTCGGTTTGGAAGAAAACCTTTTCCCTTCGCAAATGTCCCTTAATTCGCGCAGCGACCTGGAGGAAGAGCGCCGGTTGTTTTACGTAGCCGTTACCCGTGCTGAGCGCAGGCTTCATATCAGCTATGCTACTTCGCGCTTTAAATTCGGCACGCTGATCAGTTGCGAACCAAGCCGTTTCCTGGATGAGATCGATGCCCGTTACCTTGAGCTTGATTTTACTGCAAAACCCGCTCCGTCAGCCAGTAATCCGTTTTTCGACGATGAACGTAACTCATGGAACAAGCGCAGTGGCGGAGATGCATTTTCGAAACCGAAACCTGCGACTGCACCGCCGGTTAAAACCACGTCAATCCTTGCTAAGGCTCATGTACCATCACCGGGGTTTGCACCATCAGATACCAGTAATTTGCAGGTGGGTATGGAAGTAGAGCATGAACGCTTTGGTTTTGGAAAAGTTATTAACCTTGAAGGCAATAAACCCGACATTAAGGCCACCATCTTTTTCAAAGAAATAGGACAAAAACAACTCTTGCTTAAATTCGCGAAATTGCGTATATTATAAATTATTAACTAATCGTTTATTGTGTTTTCTAATAACTAATCTCTCCCGATCAGTATTTCCAATTACATTAAATCATTGAGAATTGGTTAAAATTCCATGACAAATATTTCCTCTTTGTAGAAAGATTTCCCCATTACTACCCGCAACAAAATTGCTTATAATGCAATAACACTTAATTAAGGGCATATTAGCTTATGGCACACAGTTTGGATTGTGTTTAGCACCCTTAAACAATTTTACATATTGAATTATGAGCGATCCAAACAAAAGAACCGCAAACAAGTCAATCGGAAAAAGCATCAGAATTTTGCGTCACCAGCATGGCTGGAGTCAGGAAGATATAGCTAACCGTTTAGGTATCTCTATCCCTGCATTTTCAAAAATTGAAACTGGTGTAACCGACGTTAACTTATCACGCCTTGAACAAATCGCAAACATCTATGAAGTTAGCGTAGTTCAACTATTAACTGTAGACAACGAACAAGCTGAAGTGGCCCCCACACACTTAAACCTTATCCAAAAGAAATTAAGTGACCGCGAAAACGAAATTGCTGCGCTGCAACGCAAAGTAATTGAGCTGTATGAAGAGCTTCGTAACAAAGGTTCGATGGCCAGTTAATCAAATTGTGTGCTAAAAACTACATTTTAAGCTCTTTTTATCATTTATTATACAATAATTGAGAAGGGCTTATTTGTATTTATTAAACACAGAGAAATAATATTAATTATAAAAAGATAAAGATTTCTCATAAATAAATTAAGCCTGGTTTTATCGAATAAACTGTACAAATCGTATTTTTTGGAGTAACAATTGTAGCATTCACAGATATTAAATCGAATTTGTGATGCTCAATTATCTGATTTCAATACCGAAAAATGGGGCCTCTAAAAAGGAAACCATCCACGATCCTGAAACCAAATTAAAGATCAAAGTATTCGATCTTTTAAAGTCGAAGTTTAGTCCCAAGCAGGGCGAAGTAAGGTACTTTGTCACGGCCGGAGATGAAACTCTGGCCTTTGAAACGGAGGGTTACACTAACAGGCACCGTAACCTGCTCATCCTGCAAATGATATCCTGGTATTGCGTATATCTTGGATTATTTGAAGCACAGATACATGCTAATTGGCCGTGATCCCGGAGTCATTAGTCATTAGTCATTAGTCATTAGTCGACAACAAATTGCTGATTGATTTATTGTTGGATTGTTTTATTGTTGGTAACTTAATGAGTTAAATTCTTCCGACTTCCGACTTCCGACTTAAAAACTGGTTCTTTTAGGATCATGCAGGATATCTGTCATATCGATAATCTTTTCGTCGATATCTGATACACATTTATTCATCATGTTGATACATTCCTGCTGGTCAACAAGCCCTTCTTTTTCCAGGTTCATTAAACCTTTCAGGGTAGCAATCGGACCGCGTATCTGGTGCGATAAGTATGAGGAGTATTCCGAAAGCTTTTTGTTTTTGATTTGCAGGTCGCGCGTACGCTCATCGATTATTTCTTCCAGGTGATGATTGATTCGGTCGAGATTATCTTTTTGTCTTGAAACCTCACTGTTCAGCTCAGTCAACCTCACATTAGTTTTCGCTTTGCGCCGCACGTTGCCAAATAACAATGCTATTACGATCAGCAGCAAACCTGAAGCGGATACAGCCCACCAGAATTTTACCCTGTCATTTTTTTGCCGCTCAATAATCAGCTCATTCTCTCTTTGCTTTTCCTGCTGGTCATGCTGCCTTTTCATCAGCGCCAAATCCGATGAAAGCATATCGGCTTGAAGAGTACTGTCTCTTACATATATAGTATGCAGGTAAGACATTGCCTGCTGGTAGTTTTTTCTATGAAACGCCAGCTGATAAGAGTTGTATGTAAATTGGGCTTCCATATCAGCATCTTTGGTTTGCTGAGCATAACCAATACCTTCATCAGTAAACCTTTGCGCCTCATCATACATCTTCTTTTCGGTATATAATGATGAAAGTGTAAGATCAATTTTAGCGATCAGGGTATTATAGTCTTTGCTTTTTGCTTGCTTATTTGCTACAAGCAGCATCTGTTCGGCCTTATCATATTGCTTTAGCTTATAATAGATAATCGCAATATTTTGCAGAATAATAATAGGATTTGACGGGTCATTGATCTTCAAATAAAGGTCGCGGCTCTTATTATAGTAGTCAAGTGATGCATTGAAATTCTTTTTCTGCTGATAAACGTTACCCATATTAAGGTATACTCCGGCCATGGCTTTATTATCGCCTAATTGCTGAGCTATTGCCAGGGCCTTTTGCAGGTAAAATAAAGACTGATCATAGTCAAGTTCCAGGTAAAGGTTACCAATATTGTTATAAACTTTTCCCTGGCCCGACAGATCTTTTGCCCGTTTGAAATAGGAAAGCGCATTCAGATAATCAGCAATAGCCTGGGTGCTGTTATGTGCGTAAGCCTCGCCTACCCCCATCACCCTGTAAGCTTCCGCAATGCCGTAAATGTAGTTCAGTTTTTGCGCAAGTTCGAGCGCCTGTTGTCCTTTCGCAATCGTTTGCTCATGATCGGTAAACCGGATCTTAAATCCCTGCCGGTTTAGCAGGTTCACCTGTGCAGTATCCTGCTTACTATCGATAGCCACATCGGCATGCGCCCCGGCCAAAGACAGAAACAGAAATATTATAAGTAATAAATAAGCTTTTTTCATTAATGCAGAACAGGCTTAGAAGCTGTGCTATGACCCTAATACGGGAAAGTGATTAAAAAGATGCGTTAAATATTTTTTTACTAAAATTTTTAATTCTAAAAAACATCTTTATATTTGTAAAGCAACTTTAGTTAACAAGTGTAAATAGCTAATAATTAGCTTTTTATAACTTAATTTTTTATACAATTTTTGAGCTATTTTTTGATAAATTTTATCAATCTTTCATTAAAAAGGTTCAAAAAATATAAAAAATGCAAAAAAGTGATAAAAAACAGGTTTTTAGTTACTTATATGGATTATCTAATTAAGAAAACAGAAATGTTTTTTTAAGCAAATCTAAAGGAGCACATACCTAGATGAAAGACGCCTTACTCTTCCGGATTTGTCGGAGAATAAGGCTTTTTGCATCTAAGAGAATTTTTAAAATGCATTTATTAACCACCAAATTCTATAACCATTATTAATTAACATTCACATGAAAAAAGTAATCCTTGGTGCTCTTCTTGTCGCGAGTATCGCTACTTTATCCTCGTTCACTTCGAACACGGATACTACTAAAAGCGGTGCTGTTGCTGACAGAACTTCATTAGGTACTGCTGATGACAGAACTTCATTGGGTACTGCCGATGACAGGACTTCATTAGGTACTGCTGACGACAGAACCTCTTTAGGTACTGCCGATGCAAGAAAAATGAAGCAGCACGTTGCTGACAGAACTTCATTAGGTACTGCTGACTAATTAGATTGGTCAGGCATGGCGATCAGCGAAAAACTGATCGCGGGGAATGTATAAAGTACTAGGTATCGGTACTTATACGCCGTTAACCCGGATAAAGATAATGCCTGGCTTAAAGCCCTTAAAAAAGGGCTTTAAGCCTTTCCATTGATCTTTTTTATCCGATTGATATTATTTTGCATATTAAATACATAATAATATCTCCTGCCTTTGTGAAAAACAGCCTTTTTTCTCTTCTCTCTCTTAACTGGTTTTAAACCCGTAGGTTATTCTTTTGCGTAATTTTTTGCTTAACTAATTGCTCTATCAGCATAAAAAGTATATTTGCTGCAAATTCATCGCTATGCAAAATATCAAGCAATATGTGGAGCAGAATAAACAGCGTTTTTTAGACGAACTGTTTGAATTATTGCGCTTGCCGTCAGTTAGTGCCGACCCTAAATACAAACCTGAAGTACTCAAAACAGCAGACCATGTAGCCCAAAAACTGCGTGATGCCGGTGCAGACAATGTTGAAGTATGCCAAACGGCCGGCTACCCGATAGTATATGGTGAAAAGCTTGTTGATCTATCAAAGCCAACTGTATTGGTTTATGGTCATTATGATGTTCAGCCTGCGGATCCACTGGAGCTATGGAAAACCCCGCCCTTTGAACCTACTGTTCGCGATGGCAAAATATATGCACGCGGTGCTTGTGATGATAAGGGCCAGTTTTACATGCATGTAAAAGCGTTTGAGCTGATGATGCGGAATGACGGTCTGCCTTGTAACATCAAGTTTATGATTGAAGGCGAGGAAGAAGTAGGTTCATCTAACCTGGGCATATTTGTTAAAGCCAATAAAGATAGATTGAAAGCCGACGTTGTGCTTATATCGGATACATCGATGATCAGCATGGAGCATCCGTCACTGGAGACGGGTTTAAGAGGCTTATCTTATCTCGAAGTTGAAGTTACCGGTCCTAACCGTGACTTGCATTCGGGAGTATACGGTGGCGCTGTAGCCAATCCGGCTACTATCCTGGCAAAAATGATCGCTTCTCTTCATGATGAAAATAATCATATCGCCATCCCAGGCTTTTATGATGATGTGATTGACCTGACACCGGAAGAGCGCAAAGCATTAAACTCCGCACCTTATGACGAAGAAGAATACAAAGAAGATTTGGGTGTAGACGAGCTATGGGGAGAAAAAGGCTATTCGACCTTTGAACGCACCGGAACCCGGCCTACCCTTGAGGTAAATGGCATCTGGGGTGGTTATATCGGCGAAGGAGCTAAAACCGTATTGCCGTCAAAAGCAAGCGCCAAAATATCGATGCGCCTGGTTCCTAATCAGACATCTGAGAAAATCACTCAATTATTTACAGATCATTTCAAAAGGATCGCTCCACCTTCTGTAAAAGTAAAAGTGACACCTCATCATGGAGGCGAACCTGTGGTTACTCCTACTGACAGCATTGCTTACAAAGCAGCTCAAAAAGCTATAACTGAATCATTCGGTAAAGAGCCGATACCAACCCGTGGTGGAGGCAGTATCCCTATTGTAGCATTATTTGAAGCAGAATTGGGTATCAAGACCGTTCTGATGGGCTTTGGTTTGGATAGTGATGCACTGCATTCGCCAAACGAGAAATACGATATTTATAATTACTATAAGGGTATCGAAACTATCCCCCTGTTTCACAAGTATTTTGCGGAATTGAGTGGCAGTTAGCGACTAGTTAACCAGTGACCAGTTATCAGTGAATTACGCCTGATAACTGGTCACCGGCTAACTGATAACTAAACAATAAAATGCTCACAAGATGCAAGGAAAGCATCATCCGCATCCGCTCCGATGCCAGGCGCATCTTCAATATCCAGAAAATAGCCATCGTATTTTACACCGCCAACGCACGGATCAACCAAATGGCCTAACATACAGGTATCCATATCATAGAACCTAATATTCGGACTGGCATATACAAAGTGCAGCTTGGCGCTTAACGCAATACGGCTCTCCAGCATTCCTCCCATCATACATGGAATGCCTTTTTCAGCAGCCAAATCATGTATTTTTTTAGCTTCGTTAATACCTCCGGATTTGGAGAACTTGATATTGATATAACTGCAGGAATTACTTTCGATCTGCTTCCGGGCATCATGGTGATTATAAACGCTTTCGTCAGCCATAATTTTTACAGGAGACAGCCTTTTCAGTTCAGGCAAACGATCATCATACCATGTACGCATCGGCTGTTCACAAAACTCGATATCATATTTACTGATACTTTGCAAAGCAAAAACCGCATCGTCAAAACCCCAGCCCTGGTTGGCATCCACTCTGATCCTCATTTTACTACCCACTGCTTCACGAATTTGCCTAATTCGCTCTACATCACTCTTAGCATCTTTCCCAAGCTTAACTTTCAATATCGTAGCGCCTGATTGTTTAAACTCAGTAGCTTTTTGCGCCATTTCCGCGGGCTCTGCTATACCGATGGTGATATCGCTTTCAATTTTTCGTTTAGTTCCGCCTAAAAATTGATATAATGATAACCCCACATTTTTTGCAGCGATATCATAAAGAGCGATATCAAATGCACTTTTTATAGTACTGTTTCCTGCAGTAAAATCATGCAACTGTTGCAAACGCGCCGAAGTATCCAAAGCATCTTTACCTTTCCATAACCGGGCAAATTCCTTCGCCATTATAAGGCAGGTATCCTGCGTTTCACCAACAATCATCGGGAAAGCCGAGCATTCTCCTACGCCATAAAAGCCGGCGTCGGTATGCACGCGGATAAACACATTCTGGGCGTGGGTCATGGTACCGGTGGCTATGGTAAAAGGCACCATTGGTATGCTAAACCTGTAAATATCGGTATGGGTAATTTTGATCTCTTTCAATATTGTAGAATAAGCTGTATTGCAATATTAATGACTAATGACCAATGACAGACGACCAACCCATAAATAATTTTGAAGTTTAATTCTCTCTTGTAAGCTCAACCCCATCACGTATTGCTGCTTCAAGTACATTAATGTTTATATCTTTTAGATTTTTGAACTTAATGCAATATCCCGTCACGCTCGCCTTGCCCAGGTCTTTCCCATAAGTTTGAGCTAAATAGGTCTTATCCTTTATACCAAGGATATAAACAGAGATCCCGGTTGTGTTTGCACTCAAGCCAATTTGAAAAAACTCCTTTGTTTTTCCATCGGCATATTTTATAGTGTAATATCCATAACCTATGTTGGGGTTGCTAACAGTTTTACCCTCACTGTTTTTACCATCATCGAACCATAATTTACATCCTGGTAATGTTTGAAGTATGTGCATATGCAAAGTTTGCATGTCACCACGTTTTGGTTCGGATTGGCTGGCAATATAGTTTTTGATTTGTTCTTGCACGTCCATATGAGATATTGAATTATGGGTTACTTACTTTGCCTTTTAAATTTCGCTTTATTTTTAGTCATACCCTAATTTCCAACTGAAACATTCGCAATAATTTGTACTTTATCCTAATTGCGTTATCTTTGTTCTACTTCCATAAAATTTCAACTTTAGCCGCCCGGGCTGTTCATCTTCAAGGGATCTGCGCTAATTTTATTTTAATTTCTTAATTTTTATTAAACTCATTTTATATGGCTAATCAAGAAACGCCGCAATTTGACTATAACTCCACCAGGAGTAAACTAATATTATCCGAGTATGGCCGCAATGTACAGAACATGGTGAAGTACATTGTTGCACTACCAACTAAAGAAGAACGTAACCGCTATGCACAGGTAGTGATCGACCTGATGGGTTTTCTGAACCCGCACCTGCGGGATGTTGCCGACTTTAAACACAAGCTTTGGGACCACCTGCACATTATCTCTGACTTTAAGATCGATGTTGATTCTCCGTACCCTAAGCCGGCTCCCGACGCGATTCATTTTAAGCCGGAGCCGCTAAAATACCCGCATCAACGTATCCGGTCTAAACACTATGGTAAAACCATTGAGCTGATGATCGAGAAAGCCAAATCTATTGAAGAACCTGAGCGCAGGCAGCACATGGTGCAAGCCATTGCCAATTTTATGAAGATGGCTTATGTGCAATGGAACAAAGATTCAGTTGCTGATGAGATCATCCTTGCCGATCTGCGTTCAATGTCAGGCGGCGAACTGAAACTGGAAGAGAATGTAAACCTGGCCAAGGTTGAATACCGTACCAGCAGCAACCAAAACACCAGCAGAGGTCGTTCTAACAATAACAACAATCAGAACAAAGGCCGAAACAACAACCAACGCAATAATAACAATCAGAATAATCGCAACCGTAACAACGGCGGAGGTGGCCGGAAATACTAATTTGCCGATGGTCCATTGTTGATAGTTCATAGTTGATGAAGTATTATTTTTTATAATCTTTGTAAAGCAACAACAGCAAATTGCTGTTTGTGAATAGTGTGGCTATGAACTATGAACCACCAACTATAAACTAACTATGAATAACGCATTTGAAATAATTGGCGGCAAGCCGTTAAAAGGCGAAATTATACCTCAGGGAGCCAAAAACGAGGCGCTTCAGATTTTATCGGCGGTACTTCTGACTGGCGAAAAGATCACGATCAGCAATATCCCGGATATAAAGGATGTAAACAAACTGATCGAGCTATTGGGTGACATGGGCGTTATCGTTAACCGCCTTGGACCAGATACTTATACCTTCGAGGCAAAAAATATTGATCTCAACTTTTTTGAGTCGGAGGCCTTTAAAACTAAAGGTGGTGGCTTGCGTGGTTCGATCATGATCGTAGGTCCGCTGCTGGCCCGTTTTGGCAAAGCGTCTATTCCTAAACCAGGTGGTGATAAAATTGGTCGACGTAGATTAGATACGCACTTTTTAGGTTTCGAGAAGTTAGGTGCAAAGTTTAACTACAATCCTGATACCGGGTTTTTCAATGTAGATGCATCCGATCTGAAAGGCACTTACATCTTATTGGATGAAGCTTCGGTAACTGGTACCGCTAACGTGGTAATGGCTGCAGTACTATCTAAAGGGATTACTACCATTTATAATGCTGCCTGTGAGCCTTATTTGCAGCAATTATGCAAAATGCTGGTTCGCATGGGTGCAAAAATCAACGGAATCGGTTCCAATTTACTCACGATTGAAGGTGTGACTGAATTGCGCGGCACCGAGCACCGTATGCTACCGGATATGATCGAGATCGGCTCGTTCATCGGCTTGGCTGCGATGACTGGCTCTGAGATCACAATAAAGGATGTGCATTATGATGAACTGGGCATTATCCCCGATACATTCAAACGTTTAGGTATTAAACTGGAGCGCCGCGGTGACGACATTTACATCCCGGCTCAAAGCCATTATGAAATAGAGACTTTTATAGACGGTTCCATCATGACTATTGCTGATGCACCGTGGCCGGGCTTTACGCCTGACCTGTTGAGCATTGTCCTGGTAGTCGCCATTCAAGCCAAAGGCTCTGTTCTGGTCCATCAAAAGATGTTCGAAAGCCGTTTATTCTTCGTAGATAAGCTGTTGGATATGGGCGCGCAGATTATTCTTTGCGACCCGCACCGCGCAACAGTAATCGGTCTGGATAACCAGGTAAAATTGAGAGGTATTTCCATGACGTCGCCTGACATCCGTGCCGGTGTTTCCCTGCTGATCGCAGCCTTATCAGCACAAGGCAAATCAACCATTTACAATATTGAGCAGATAGAACGCGGTTATCAACACATCGATGATCGTTTGAGAGCGTTAGGTGCTGATATTAAGAGAATCTGATTTCAGAGTCCGAAGGACAGAAAGTCCATGAAAGTCCGAAAGTTATAACTATTCTTTCGGACTTTCTGTCTTATGCGGATTTGCGGACTAAAATTCCTTTTTACCTTTAAGCTAAAAAATTTATCTTTATAAAAACCATTTACTTTTGCATAGCTATAAGAATAACAGGTCGAAATACTCGTATTTCCTACTGATTTTTGTTGCCCTTAAAATAGGCTTAAACCTATTAGCCATATCAAATTTTGGCTTTCAACGGGATGAACTATTGCACTTGACCTTAGGTGATCACCTGGATTGGGGGTTTAAGGAAGTGCCACCGTTTATTGCAGTGCTTGCAAAGATTACCACAACTGTACTTGGCAACTCCGTTTTTGCCGCCCGTATATTCAGTACCCTCTTCAGCGGGCTCATCATTTGGTTCACCGGACAAATCGTGATCGAATTAGGCGGTAAAAAGTTCGCTATCACCCTGGCTTGCCTGGCATTGATATTTTCCCCGGCATTTGAAGCAAGCGGTTACCTGTTTCAGCCGGTAGTGTTCGATCAATTATGGTGGGTGCTGGCCGTTTATCTGCTCATCAGGTATATGAATACGTCCTTACCGGTTTATGTTTACCTGTTAGGTGTAGTGATCGGCATCGGCCTGCTTACCAAATATACGATGGGATTTTTTGCCATTGCTTTGATACTGGGTCTATTGGCAACAAAGCAACGCAAATTACTATGGAACAAGCATATTCTGTTCGCCGCTCTTATAGCGCTATTAATTTTCTTACCCAACCTGGTGTGGCAATTCAGACACCATTTGCCTGTTGTCACCCATATGAAAACACTCCGTTCACAACAATTGGATTATATCAAACCGGGAGATTTTATTAAACAGGAATTATTGGTAAACGGGATAGCTCTGTTTATCTGGTTAATTGGATTTGGCTTTTTGCTATTTTCGGCGCGCCTCAGGAAGTTCCAGTTTATGGCATTTGCATTTGTACTGATATTCACGTTTTTATTAGCCATGAAGGGCAAGGAATATTATCTTTTTGGTGCGTTCCCGATGCTTTTTGCTGCAGGCGGCTTTGGGTATGAACGGTGGATGAAATCCAAGGGCTATGTATTGCGCACAGTAATTATCTTGTTTTTTACATTACCCAATCTCTTATTGCTTCCTTTAGCATTGCCGATATTCTCACTGGATCAAACGATGGCAACATTCAAATTCCTGCATATCGCGCCAAAGTGGGAAGACCAAAAGGAGCATTGGCTAAGCCAGGATTATGCCGATATGCTCGGATGGGATGAGTTGACCGAAAAGGTGGCCAAGGCATACAACAGTCTTACACCCGAACAGCAGAAACATACCCAGATATACGCCGATAATTATGGTGAGGCAGGAGCCATACACCATATTGGTAAACAATATCATTTACCCGATGTTGCCAGCCTCAACAGCAGCTTTACGCTTTGGACTCCTGACAGCCTGAATGCACGTTATATTATTTATGTGGATGATGACGGCGGGAAAAATGTTCAGAAGTTTAAATCGTTTATAGACAGTTGTATTAAAATCGGCGAGATAGAGTTTCCATATGCACGTGAAAAAGGAACCGGAATATATTTGCTCGTTAACCCCAAACCGGAAGTAAACCAGGTTTACATGAAAGAACTGGCACAGAAAAGATTGGAATAAATGTGCAGATGCGCAAATTCTTATTACTTTCAAACAAAAACGACATCTTCAAAGTATTTGATTAATTAAACTGATACATGCGCGGACTAAAAACTATCATATTACTCTTCATTTCTAATACCTTCATGACCTTTGCCTGGTATGGGCACCTGAAATTCAAGGAATACTCCTGGGGTAAAAACCTGGGGCTGGTTGCCATCATTCTCATCAGCTGGGGGTTGGCTTTTTTTGAATATGTGTTCCAGGTACCGGCCAATCGCGCGGGGTCGCAGGAAACTGGCGGACCATTTAGCCTGGTTCAGCTCAAAACTATACAAGAGGCTGTTACTCTTACTGTTTTTATGATATTCACCCTTCTTTTCTTTAAAACAGAAAAACTGGCCTGGAATCACTTATTAGGTTTTTGTCTGATCGTATTGGCAGTGTTTGTGATATTCAAGAAATGGTGATCTTCGGATGTGCAGATGTGCAAATTTGCGGATGCGCAAATTGCCTTGTATAATTAAATATTAATATTTGTATTTTTGTATATCATGGAACTCATTCTTAAGACCAACAATGAAAATAGCATAGCAAAGATCATTGCTTTGGCTAAGAAACTTAATGTAACCGTCGAGCAACGCGGTAAAGATATAAATGACAATGAAAAAGATGCCTTGAAGAATCGCATTCTTAATTTCAACGCACAAAATTCATCATCATTTGGCGATGCCAGCGAATGGCAGAGGAATGAAAGAAACGACAATAAGCTTCCATTCTCGGAATAGGCATGTTTCTACTAGATAGCAACATCATTGTATATTCATATTTGTCGCAATATGAATATTTAAGGGAACTTTTGACGAGCGAGTTAGTTTATGTCTCAGAGATTTCAAGATTAGAAGTTTTGGTTTATCACAAATTAACTAATGATGAAGAAACTTACTTTAAAGATATTTTCAACCTTGTTCCGATAATTTTTCCATCACAAGAAATCTTCGATACAGCAATTGACATTCGAAAAGTATATAATTTAAAGCTCGGCGACAGTCTTATTGCTGCAACTGCGTTGGAGAAAAAGCTATCGATTTACACTAGAAATCTAAGTGATTTTGGTAAGGTTAAATCAGTGAGTTGCATTGATCCGTTACGCTAATTTGGCAAGAAAAAAAGATATCCTGATTGCCACAAGCCCCCTTTCACCTTTTTCCTTTCAGCTTTCACCTCAAATTAAGCCGATATTGCATTAATAATATCATACTGCGTGATGATCTCAATATTACCCTGATCCTCTACCAAAACAGCGATATTATCTTTATTGATCATCGCTGATATTTTATCGATCGAGGTGTTCAAATCAACAAAAGGGAACGATGCTGTAGTAATAGTTTGGACCGGGTAAGATTTTAGTGCAGGATTTTCGAGCAATGCATCCAGTATATCGCTTTCGGTGATCTTACCAATTACCATACCTTTTTGGGTAACAGGTATTTGAGAAATGTTGAGCGATTTGATTACGTTGATGGCTTCCAGGATGCTTTTTTCGCAGTCAATAGTAATGATTTCCTGTCTGTCTTTCTTTTTGATGATATCTTTCGCAGTCAGTTTCTCATCTTTCAAAAATCCGCGTTCGCGCAGCCAGTCTTCGTTGTACATTTTGGCCATGTAGCGTGAGCCATGATCAGGGAATATAATCACCACCACATCCCCCTCTTTAAACATATGCTTTACCTGCAACACGCCAGCTACAGCTGATCCTGTTGAGTTTCCGGCAAAAATGCCTTCTTTTAAAGCTACTTCACGGGTCATCAGGGCGGCATCTTTATCGGTAACTTTTTCAAAATGATCGATCAGGCTGAAGTCGACATTCTGTGGCAGAAAGTCTTCACCAATACCTTCAGTGATATATGGGTAGATCTCATCTTTATCAAAAATGCCTGTTTCTTTGTATTTTTTGAACACCGAGCCATAAGTATCAATACCTATTACTTTGATATTCGGATTCTTTTCCTTTAGATATTTGGCTATACCAGATATGGTTCCGCCAGTTCCTACGCCGGCTACTAAATGAGTGATCTTTCCTTCGGTTTGTTCCCATATTTCCGGGGCTGTCTGCTCATAATGTGCTTGCGAATTTGACAGGTTATCGTACTGATTAGGCTTCCATGAATTAGGCACTTCACGCTCTAAACGTGATGAAACAGAATAATATGAACGCGGGTCTTCCGGGTCAACATTGGTTGGACACACAATTACTTCAGCACCAAAAGCACGTAATGCATCAAACTTCTCTTTCGATTGCTTATCTGTACTGGTAAAAATACATTTATAGCCTTTTATCACCGCTGCTATAGCCAGGCCCATCCCTGTATTACCCGATGTACCTTCGATAATAGTTCCACCTGGTTTCAACACGCCGCTCTTTTCGGCGTCTTCGATCATTTTCAAGGCCATACGGTCTTTGATCGAATTGCCAGGATTGGTAGTCTCTATTTTGGCCAGCACAGTCGCCGGAATGCCTTTAGTAATTGTATTTAACCTGACCATGGGCGTATTGCCGATAGTCTCGAGTATATTATTATACCACATAATTCAAAGTTAGTTGATTAAGTTGATTGGGTTAAATGGTTGATTAAGTTTTTGATCTATGTAAACTCAACCTATCCTAACAACTTAAAATTTCAAATGCTTAACAGTTAGCCCATTGTTAATCAACTGCTTCAAGGACTCGATACCAATATGCAGGTGCGTTTCTACATATTGCTCGGTAACCGACGAATCACTTTCAGCAGTCTTCACCCCTTCCGGTATCATTGGCTGATCAGATACCAGCAGCAAAGCTCCGGTCGGGATTTTATTGGCGAAACCTGTTGTAAAAATCGTCGCAGTTTCCATATCCACCGCCATAGCGCGTAAGGTCTTCAAATATTTTTTAAACTCCTTATCATGCTCCCAAACGCGGCGGTTGGTGGTATAACAGGTTCCGGTCCAGTAATCGCGACCGAAGTCGCGTATGGTGGTGGAAATCGCCTTTTGTAGGGCGAATGCAGGCAATGCAGGCACTTCTGGTGGCAAATAATCATTCGATGTTCCTTCGCCCCTGATAGCTGCAATTGGCAGAATCAAATCACCTACATTGTTCTTTTTCTTCAACCCACCGCATTTACCCAGGAATATTACAGCTTTGGGTTTGATAGCGGTAAGCAGATCCATCACTGTCGCTGCAACAGAGCTACCCATACCAAAATTGATTATCGTAATTCCACCGGCTGAAACACTTTGCATCGGCTTATCTAATCCAACAACGGGCGCATTTTCATTCCACTCGGAAAACAGCTGCAGGTATTTAGAAAAATTGGTCAGGATAATATATTCGCCAAAATCACTCAATGGGCGACCGGTATACCTTGGCAACCAATTTACTACAATAGCTTCTTTGGTCTTAAGTCCTGATTTTATAGGTGTCTGTATCTTGCTTACTTCTTTGGGATCGAGCTCGTCTTTGTTTATCTCTTTTTCTTCATTCATAGTGTATTAGTTAGGTATGTAATGGACTTCGCACCGAATATCTCTATGTCATTGCGATGAACGGGCAGAGCGGTGAAGAAGCAATCGCGAACTGTGCATATCCGCTCTGTATAGTATGAGATTGCTTCGTTGCGCGGCTCACACGGTCCGCCTTGCGCCTCGCAATGACATGATAGGCTAATTGTTATTATACAACAAACCCCGGCGTTTCACCAGGGTTCGTGTTTTGATATTGCAAATATAAGCTTTTAAACTTATCGTGCTGTTAAGCTACTTTTAATTTTTTGAGATCAGATTTCTCGAATTTTTCGTGAGCGTAATCCAGCGTTACGTTCAGACGTTTGACATCCTTCTTTGACGGAAATTCAAACATGGCGTCGATCATGATTGCTTCACAAATAGAACGCAGACCACGGGCGCCCAATTTAAACTCCATCGCCTTGTCGACAATAAAATCAAGCACTTCTTCATCAAACTCCAGTTTTACACCTTCATACTCAAACAGTTTTTTATACTGTTTAAGCAATGAGTTTTTAGGCTCGGTAAGTATATTATGCAGGGCATCTCTATCTAAAGGATTCAGATAAGTAAGCACCGGTAAACGACCAATCAACTCTGGTATTAATCCGAAAGATTTCAAATCAGCCGGAGTAATGTACTTATAAAGATTTTTTAGATCGATCTCACCTTCGTGATGAGCCAGTTTATAACCAACAGTCTGCGTACGCAGCCTGTTGGCAATTTTCTTTTCGATACCATCAAAAGCGCCGCCACAAATGAACAATATATTATTAGTGTTCACGGTGATCATTTTCTGATCCGGGTGCTTACGGCCGCCTTGTGGTGGTACGTTCACCATAGTGCCTTCCAGAATCTTTAACAATGCCTGTTGCACACCTTCGCCGGATACGTCGCGAGTAATCGAAGCATTATCACTCTTGCGGGCGATCTTATCTACCTCATCGATATAAACGATACCTTTTTCGGCTGCGGTCACATCGTAATCAGCAGCTTGCAGCAAACGGGTCAGGATACTTTCCACGTCCTCTCCTACGTAGCCTGCTTCCGTTAGCACAGTTGCATCGCATATACAGAAAGGAACATTGAGTATTTTAGCCAGCGTTTTAGCCAGTAAGGTTTTACCGGTACCTGTCTCGCCCACCATAATGATGTTCGATTTCTCGATTTCTACCTCATCCTTCTCTACGCGTTGATTCAATCGCTTATAGTGATTGTAAACGGCTACTGAAAGAATCTTTTTGGCATCATCCTGTCCGATCACATATTGATCAAGGTGTACTTTAATCTCAGAAGGCTTCAATAATGCAGGCAAAGACGGCGATGTTTTAACCTTGCGCACTTTCAACTCTTCAGCCAATATTTCATTGGCCTGGTTCACACATTTATCGCAAATGTGTGCATCCAGCCCGGCTATAAGCATGAGCGAATCCTGCTTGCCGGCACCACAAAACGAACATCTAATCTCTTTGCTGTTCTTATTCATTATTAGTCTAGCTAACCAAATTTAGCAATTTAATGGAATTAATGCAACGGTTTTGGTTATTCATTTATTATTTAATACGTTGTAATCAGGCAGTTGTTTCTTATTTTTTGCCCTTTGTACCACGTAGTATCTCATCAACCATACCAAACTCAACTGCTTCTTCAGCAATCATCCAGTGGTCACGGTCTGATGCGTCCCAAACTTTTTGGAATGGCGCACCGCTGTGATCAGCTATAATCTGGTATAATTCCTTTTTCAATTTAGTGATCTCGTGGTAGCTTATCTCGATATCAGATTGCTGGCCTTGTGCGCCACCTGATGGCTGGTGGATCATCACCCTGGAGTGCGGTAAAGCAGCTCTTTTACCTTGTGTACCTGCACATAACAATACAGCAGCCATTGAAGCAGCCATACCTGTACAAATTGTAGCTACGTCATTAGAAATAAACTGCATGGTATCATAAATGCCTAAACCTGCATATACCGAACCACCTGGCGAGTTGATGTATATCTGGATGTCACGCTTGCTGTCTGCAGATTGCAAAAACAGCAATTGAGCCTGTATAATGTTGGCAATGCTGTCATAAATAGCATCACCCAGGAAAATGATACGGTCCATCATCAAACGCGAGAATACGTCCATTTGGGCCACGTTTAATTGACGTTCCTCTATAATATAAGGCGTCATACCAGAAGGGACGGTGGTCATACCTGTTGGCATTGCGTTTCTGTCGACACTAGCTATAAATTTATCTACATGCAAGCTATTAATGCGATGGTGTTTTACAGCGTATTTTCTGAATTCATTCTTATCGATATTGCTACTCATGATTTTGTTTCCTTGTTTTTATTTGCGTTAAATATAGTTTTTAGTTGAATATAAATATTGATATAAAGTTTGGTAAAAGTAAAATAACATACCTATAAAAAACAAAAGCAACCCATTAAGAGCTGCTTTGGTTTTAGTACGATATGTTTTTAAAGTTTATTCTACAGAGCTAAAGTCTTTTGCGTCAACTTCTTTCTTATCTAGGGTAACTACACTTTTCAAATAGTCTAATGCTTTTACTGCTTTCACTTCTTCAAAAATCTTGTTGGCCTCATCCCTGTTCTGCAAATATTGAACGGTATATTGACCTAACTGCTCTTCGCTTAAAGCCTGCGGGCTGTACATTCTGAACTGAGCATCTAAACGTCGTTTAGCTAATGCGAACACTTCTTCGTATTTGATCTCGATCTTGTTATCCTTAATGATCTTGTTTTCAAGCAAAGTCCATTTCAGGTTTTTTGCGAAATCATCATAACCGCCGGTCAATTCTTCTTCAGACAGTTTTTCGTTAGTAGCTTTTAACCAGCGTTTAAGAAATTCATCAGGTAATTGGAAAGTTGCTTTCTCAATAGCAAGTTTATACAGGTCGTTTTGCAATTTACGCTCAGCATCCTGTGCGAACATCGATTCAACTTCCTCTGTAATTTTTGCTCTGAATTCTTCTTCGGTAGTTACAGTACCTTCACCAAATAATTTATCAAAGAACTCCTGGTTCAGATCGCTTTCCTCTAAACGGTTAACATTTTTAACAGTCAGGCGGAAATTTGATTTCAACTCCGCTGCTGTTTCATCGTCTACCTTTAAGATAGCAGCAATACGGGTTGCATCATTGTTATAAGCTTTCTGTATATCCAGTGTTACTTCATCACCTTTTTTCAAACCGATCAGCGACTTCTTAACTTTCTCGTCCTGTACCTGGTCTAAACGAACTGATGTAGTATTGCTAACACCACCATCAAAAACAGAACCATCCGGAGAAAGCTGCACCAATTCGGCATAAAGCACATCGCCATCTGCCGATACGTCAGGGTTTGTCATTTTGCCATAGCTTTTGCGGATATTTTTGATGCGTGCTTCCAAAGTTTCTTTATCAGCTTTGATCACGTATTGGGTCACTTTATCTTTTGATGAAAAGTCAACCTCGAATGCAGGCGCTAAACCAACTTCGTAGTTAAATTCAAAATCGTCAGCAAAATCCCAGTTGTATTGTTTGGTGTCATCCATTTTTGGCAGCGGCTGACCCAATACTTCCAGTTGTTGTTCGTTGATATAGTTGTTCAGAGTATCAGAAAGCAGGTTATTTACTTCGTCAACCAAAATGCTTTTACCATACATTTTTTTGATATGCGCCGGCGGCACCATACCCGGGCGGAACCCTGGGATTTTTGCTTTTTTCGCATGATCTTTTATTGCTTTGTCAACTCTGGCCTGGTAATCTTCAGGTTTGATATTGATGGTTACAACCGCATTCAGGCTGTCGATTTTTTCCTGTGAGATGTTCATCTTATTATTTCTTTTTTTACTAGAATCCTGTGTCAGTCATGCCATTATCAAATAGCATGCCCTTTGATTTGGGAGTGCAAAGGTATGAATTATTTTATAAAAATAAGTCAAAAAGATGCCTCTAAATCAAGACGAACATGTTAAAATTTGTCGCACAAAGGAGGCTCCTATGGAGCCCAATAACTAAATTTACTAGTGCTATAAACAGGCGACCCCAATGGGGTCTACATCACGAATCATAAAAATGCTCCAGAGGAGCTTCCTGTTTATAGCAAAGACATAGAAAGTATTTTAGGCTCCATTGGGAGCCACCTAAAATTGAACAAACAAAGAAGCCCCACATAAATGAGGCTCCATAAGTCTAACATACAAAATAATTAGTCAATCTTTGTAACGCTTGCAGCACCAGTCTTGCTGGTATTTACGCTGGTTGGGTTACCGCGATATTTGATATCAGCAGCACCGGTAGTATTTACATTCAACTCTTTCAATACGTTAATAACACAGTCGCTTGCACCGGTGGTTTCGATATCATAGCTGCCTACCACAAAATCGCCCGCTTTTACTTTGCCGCTACCTGCAAATTCAATTTTATGTGAAGTAGCCTGGCCCCTTAGTGTCATATCAGTCGATCCGCTGCCTTCTGTAAATAAATTAGCCGCATCCAGGTCCATATCTAATCTGCTGGCGCCGCTCAGTTCAAGGTGAAGATCCTTTGTAGTCAGCTTCCCGTCGGTAACTAAGTTAATACCTCCGGAAGTTTTTATTACCTCCAGGTTTTTCACCCCTATATTGAGTACGAGCTCACCGCTGCCACATATATTTTTCTTTGAGTAAATGCGCAGTTTACTACCTTCTGAGTTAACGTGGATGTATTTCATCAAGTTATCATCTGCAATAACAGACACAGTCAGACTACTATCCTGTTTCAGGTTGATCTTAAAGCCACCTGAAATGTCAAGTTTGGTAAAATCATCTACTTTATGATTTTCAGTTATTTGATGTCCTGAACCTTTTACACAACCGAATCTGCACGATGACAGAACGGATAACGACAAGACTGCAACACATAATATTACGATTGAATATAGCTTTTTCATAGTATTGTTTTTTAAGGATTGGACTTATCAGATTCAGATTCGGTTACATCAAAATTAAAAAAAGCCGTTCGATTTACAAGAACGGCTCTTTGAATTATATGGTGAACTTTAAAAAAGTGGATTAGAGTACTGCGATATCTTCGTTGGCGCTGTTCAATCCATCAACAGTTTTTGTAATGTGCTCAGCAGCAAAGTTGGTGCTGTTTACAGTAGCTGAATGATCGTATTTTAAGTTACATTCTTTTACGTTTCCATTTAAGTCGGCTTTAGCGCGGTTGTTTAAAGTGATGTCTGCGCTGTAACCATCCAGGTCAAGTTTAGCATAAGCATTGTCATGCAAAGTAACGCTCATCTCTATTGGTGATAATTTACCGAATGATTTCACTTCAGCGTTATCATAAGCTGAGATTGCAGTTAACTGAGCTGCGGTAACCCAAACTACCAGTTTCTGATCAGCGAAAGATGAGATGCGCAATACACCGTTCTGGCTTTGTACCAAAGCGCTTTCTGAATAGTAGCGGTTGTATACTTTTACCTGATCGGCTGAACCGTCTGATACGAATACCTCAACGTTTCCGCGAACTTCAATTTTGTTGATCTTACTAACGTTAGTTAACACGGTGCTAACTTCGTTGTTATTGTTTGCAGCAGCGCTGTCTTTTACTGCTGCGATGGTTGTGTTGCTTACTCCTAATACTATTGCTGCGATAGCTACGAAGGATAAAATTTTAGCTTTCATGATATTTAATGTTTTGATTGTCAATTTGTTTGTTTCTAAATACACCCATAAGACGAACCCGAAAAAGAAACGTTACAGCCAAAACCTGACTATTAGATGTATAGCCATATTTTCCCGGTGAACGGCTGAAAACTGTCGGTGAAAATTCTTGCGGGATGGCAGTTGGCGGAGGACGAAAGAAGAAATTCTGGTTGTTTATGTTATAACAAACTGCATTAGAAAAAGCATTTTGTATAAACTTTTGTCTCGATTGTATAAATTTAGGTTCTGTAATTCCCTTTATATTAGCTAATACAGCTATTTGTCCCCGATTAATTAAAGCTTTCTGATAATAACTCAAGAGTTTCTTTCCCCTTAAAAGGAACTCTGGATACGGCTATACCCGGTGTGTAAAGCTCCGGTACGTTCTTTAACCAACCATCTTCCACCTTAATCTCAAACTATGAAACAAAACCTTTACTACCACAAATTTCATCTTCCTGCTAAAGTCTTTCTCATAAAGACTGCGATTATCCTATTAACAGCCTGCGCCGCATTTGCGCAAACAGCAATAAAAGGTAAGGTAACTGATGCTACTACTAAGGAAAGTATTCCGGGAGTAACCATTATGGTAAAAGGCGCCAAAACAGTAGCCGCCACCGATGTTAATGGGAATTATTTTATATCAGCTCCAGCCTCTGCAACCTTGGTATTCAGGTATGTAGGCTATGATCTGCAAGAGGTAGCTGTGAATAGTCAGACTACTATCAATATTCAATTGGCTCCAACTACTAAGGAGCTGAAAGATGTAGTGATTACTGCATTAAATCAATCCAAAGAGAAACGTGCGGTTGGCTATTCTGTAAGCGAGGTAAAAGGCGCTTCACTTACCGAAGCCCGCGAAAACACCTTTGTAAACAGTCTTGAGGGCCGCGTAGCGGGCGTGAGTGTAAGCGGAGTTGCTACCGGTCCAAATGGCGCATCTAATGTTGTTATACGCGGCATCACTAATATGACAGGTAATAACCAGCCTCTGTATGTATTAAACGGCATTCCGTTAATCAACAATAACTACGCTACAACTGACGTGCAGGGAGGTTATGGCGGTAAAGATGGAGGTGATGGTATTGGCGATATTAACCCGGATGATATTGAGACCATATCCATATTAAAAGGTGCTGCTGCAACCGCACTATATGGTTACCGTGGCGCGAATGGTGTTGTGCTGATCACCACTAAAAAAGGCAAAGCCGGGGAAGGCCTGGGTGTGGAAATAAACTCAAATTACGTAAAAGAAGATGTAATTGATGAGACCGATTTTCAGACAGTATACGGGCAGGGATATAATGGTGCAAAGCCAGTCAGCGCGGCAGATGCTTTGGGATCGATGGAATCGAGTTGGGGTGCTAAACTGGATGGTTCGGACACCTATCAGTTTGACGGTGTTAAACGCCCATACTCAGCCGTTGCTAAAGGGAATCTTAACCGGTTTTATGGTGCAGGCGGTAATTTCACCAATACCTTTTCTTTTAGCAAAGGTTTTGAAGATGGTGGTGCAACACGTTTTTCGTTCAGCTACCTACATGATAACAGCTATGTGCCAAACGCAGGTTTGCAACGGCTCACTTTCAACCAATATACTAACCTGAAACTGGGGAAAAACTTAACGCTTGACCTTTCATCACAATACGTATCAGAGTATACCAAGAATGCGCCTAACGTTTCCGATGCGGTTGGTAACTTAAACTGGGGGCCAATGTTTGTACCAGCCAACATCAATATTAAAACACTAGCGGGCCCTAATGGCAATGGCACAGTAGCGGGCGATAGCGGACTCGAATTGAACCCTTTTTCTGATCCCTACACTACCAATCCTTATTTTGCCGCTTACGAGTTACAGGGCGCTATTCATCGTAACCGGTTCATAGGTTCGGCCAATCTTAAATATACTTTTGACAGTGGCTATTTTGTAGGCTTACAAGTTGCTGATGATTATACAAATGACCGCAATACAAATATTGAACCGGCTGGAACAGGCTATTTAGTGGACCAGGGTATAGGCGGTGATATGTTTGAGCAAAACACCAAGCAAACTGAATTGAACATTGATTTAACTGCCGGGAAAAAGTTCAAGATCACCAAAGATCTATCCTTTAATGTATTATTAGGTGGGAACTATAGAAAATCCACCCAGGAATACCTGAATGCCGGAGGATACAATTTTGCGATTCCTTTTTTATATACCATAACCAATCTTGAAACCCCGCAGGAGAGCCATGTACTGAACAATGAAGAGTATCAATCTATATATGGCAGCGGTGATATAAGTTATAAAAACTTCCTTTACTTAACTGTAACCGGTCGTAACGACTGGTACTCAACCCTATCACCGGGGAAAATAAATTATCTTTATCCGTCATTTAGCGGATCATTCGTTTTCTCCGAACTGCTCCATATCCCTGCAATGGATCTTGGTAAATTGCGATTGAGCTATGCCGATGTAGGTGGCGCGGCTGACGCCCCTTATCAAACCCTGCAAACTTATGGCATACAGGGCACATTAATTACCCCTAATGGTGGTACATACCCAATAGGATCTGCGGGGAATGGCACTGTTCCGAATAGCGCGTTAAGACCGTCTTCGCGTAAAGAATTTGAGGCGGGTACGGAAATGGACTTCTTCCATAACAGGTTGAAATTTGACCTGGCTGTTTATCAGAAAAAAGTTATTGGCGACATTGTACCGGTAACTATTGACTATACATCGGGATATACTTCGGCCCTGCTTAACGTGGGTACACTCAGATACAATGGCGTCGAGCTTGAAATCGGAGGAACACCTTTGAAAAGCAGCAAATTCTCATGGGATGTTAACCTGAATGCCACCTACTCAAAAGGTAAAGTACTATCATTAGGCGATCAGCAGCAAATAACCCTGGGGTCCGAAGCACAGGATTGGGGATCATTATCCTACACACAACAAATAGTAGGTAAAGAACCATTGCAGATCATAGCCTATACTCCTGCGCGTGACGCCCAGGGAAACATTATTATTGATCCGGCTTTAGGTGCACCAGACCCATCCCAGGCTACTCCAAAAGATTACGGTTCGGGCGAAAACCCATGGGCTGCTGGTATCAACAACACATTCAGATACAGTGGCTTCAGATTATCGTTCCTGATAGATGGTAAATTTGGTGGAAAGATATTCTCTAATACCAACATTATAGCGTACCAGCAGGGCCTTTCCAAACTGACGGTACCGGGCAGGGATAAGCTATACGGAACCGATCAGCAATATGCTTCAGGCTACTACAATGACTGGGCCTTTGCCGACCAGGGGCAATTTGTTTACAGTGACAGTTTTATCAAATTCAGGCAGCTTATAGTAGGTTATGATTTTCCGGCCAAAATGTTTAATAATAAGATACATGGTTTGAGCTTGAGCTTTGTATGTCACAATGTGTTTACTATAATGAAACATACACCGAATATCGATCCCGAGTCGAGTTACTCAGCTTCAATCTATTCGGCAGGACTTGAAGCGCCGGCAGTGCCTTATTCCAGGACACTTGGATTTAACCTAAACATAAAACTATAAGCAACAAGTGCAAACATTAAAAATTACGGACATGAAATTCAAATCGACATATTTTATAATAATTGCATTTATAGTTCTTGCTGCTGCATCCTGTAAAAAAGACCTTACAAATGCAAACACCAATCCTAACCAGATTACCGCTGATAAATACGATCCTAATCTTTTGTTAACTACAGTTCAATTGTCGTATACAGGCTCAACCAACTTTGGTGGCAGCGCCTGGGCAACAAAATGGGGTGGTGTTGGATGCTTTATACAACATTCAGCATCTACCAATCCCGGGTTTTACTATGGTGATAAATACCTGAATAGTATTGGCGCCATGGGCGAAATGTTCCAGGATTCGTATACATCCGATGTTCAGCCTGCGGTTGAACTATACCTGCTTTCGGCCAATAAACCGCAATACCGGAATTTGCACCAGATGTCGCGTATCATGAAGGCAATGGTATTTGAGCAAATAACAGACCTTTACGGCGACATCCCTTATAAACAAGCCGGCTTAGGGTACTATAACCGCATTTACACACCGGTTTATGATAAGCAACAGGATATTTATACAGACCTGCTGAAAGAAGTATCACAGGCGATAGATAGCCTTGATGAAAGCGCTGATAAGCCAACCGGTGATATTTTATACTCACAAGCTGACGACCAAATTGGTCAATGGAAGAAGTTTGGTAACTCATTGCTGCTGCGTATGGCTATGCGCTTAACCAAAGTCGACCCGACGACGGCGCAGAAATATGTTACCCAGGTGGTTGGCAAAACGATGCAAAGCAATGACGATAATGCCATTGTTCAGCACCAAAGCGGGATAGCTGTTGCAGCAAACAGGGATGCTACCGAGATTTTCGGGAATGACAGTACCGACTTCAGGCTATCTAAAACGTTCATTGATAATATGAAAACTCATAACGATCCCAGATTACCTGTGGTGGCATGGATATATTTAAAAGATACATCAGGTAATGTAACTACTGATACTTCAAGGCAAAATCAGCTTGGTATGCCTTCGGGGTATATTGTCGGCGGTAATAACGCTGCTGTAAATATTACCTTGCTTCCCGATTCGCTTTATAATAAAGCACTCGGTATTTATGGCTATTCCACCATAAACGACAATATATTGAACACTGCTGCGCCAGATCTGATCTTAACTTACGCCGAAACTGAGTTTTTATTAGCTGATGCAGCCAAACGCTGGGGAATCGGCGGATCGGCACAAACGCATTACGAAAATGGTGTACTGGCAGCCATAACTCAATTATCAGCATACGGTGATGCGGCTACTATTAGCCCCGATGATGCCCAGACATACCTTGATGCTAATCCTTACAACGATGCGAATGGCCTCGCACAAATCAATACCCAATACTGGCTTTGCACGCTGATGGATGAATATGAAGCTTATGCTAACTGGCGGCGGTCTGGTGATTTGCCGGTATTAAAACCTGTGAATTATCCGGGCAACGTAACAGCCGGAACTATACCGAGAAGGTTGAATTATCCGCAGAATCAGAAGATTTCTAACGGAACAAACTATAATACTGCTGTTGCACGTTTATCCGGCGGTGACAAAATAACCAGCCGCGTTTGGTGGGACAGTCAGTAGTTAGTGATAAGTTGATCAGAGATTAGTTGCGATTTGTTTAAGGGGTTGTGAACGTTTATTTTACAGCCTCTTTTTTTATTAATCTACTGTTTCATATTGCGGCTAACGCACGTAATGGCTATTATTACCTGCAACCGAAAATATGAAAAGTAAAACTTTACTAACCTTAGCAACTATTGCTGTATTTACAGGCACATTAACATCGTGCAAGAAAGGGCAAAATAACCCTGACTTATCTGTAAAAATTAATGGATTGGACAGTGGTAAAACCGTTACTCTTATAAACGGGCAAACATTGGAATTAACGCTTGGAAACCCAGGTGATGGCGGCTACACCTTCAACCCTCCACAATATGACTCAACAATACTGAAATTGACAGATCATATCCGCATCCCACCTGTAAACAGTGCCAATATTGGAGATTTTGGGAAGGACACCTGGCGGTTTAGTACCTTAAAACCGGGCAGCGCTACGTTAACTATAACTGCAACAAGAGGCCATGAAAATCCGGTTGCTATGTTTACAGACACTGTAGTTATTAAATAAGATAAGCCATTTCGGCATTGCTATTATACCGTGTTTTAACGGTATTTTCAAAAATCAATATCCTTTACCAAATTAAGGGCATCGCGAGTTATCTTTTAAAAACTCCTCATACGGATATAAACAAATTTACCAAACCTGACCGGATAATGTGGTGACAGTGTTTTGGCACCATTTACAGAAAACGCAAGCAACCAATTAATTACCAGCGTTCACGAGCGTTCACGGCGTGTATGAACGCTGTACGGATAGATATGTTTATACATTGGTCATATCAAACAAAAAAGCCGTCGCTGGCTAGCGGACGGCTTGGGAGTATATATTGAACTTTTGCAAGTGGTGATTATAAGGTTACCAGATCTTCATTTTTTACGTTTCCATCAACTGTCCTGGTGATGTGTGCTGCAGCAAAGTTGGTGCTGTTTACGTAGGCAGAGTGATCGTATTTTAAGTTACATTGGCCAACGTTACCTGAAAGGTCAGCTTTTGCGCGGTTGTTTACAGTGATGTTCATGCTGTAACCTTCTACATCTAATTTAGCATAAGCGTTATCGTGTAAAGTTACTTCCATTTCAAGCGGAGATATTTTACCGAATGATTTTACTTCAGCGTTGTCATAAGCGGCAATTGAAGTCAACTGTTCAGCTTTAACCCAAACTACCAGTTTCTGATCAGCGAAAGATGAGATACGCAATGTACCGTTGTTGTTTTGGATCAAAGCGCTTTCTGAATAGTAGCGGTTGTAAACTTTAACTTGGTCGTCTGCGCCATCGGTTACGTACACTTCCACATTTCCGCGAACTTCGATCTTGTTGATCTTGTTTACCTTCAATACAGTGCTTACTTCGCTGTTGTTTGCAGCTGAATCTTTTGTTGCTGCCAAGGTGGTGTTGCTTACTCCTAAAACTACTGCTGCAATAGCTACTAAGGAAAAAATTCTTGTTTTCATGATATTTAATATTTTGATTGTCAATTTGTTTGTTTCTAAATACACCCATAAGACGATCACAGAAAAGATCCGTTACAGCAAAAAGGCCTCTATTAGTTGTACAGCAGGGTTTTCCCGGTAAAGCAGGGATTTTGGTCGGTGAGTTTCCAGAGATCGGTGACCGGTTACCTGTGATCAGGCGTAATTTGCAAGAGATTGATGATAATCCTTAAATCAAGCGAATCAAGGTTCAGACAATTACAAATAATACCGTTCCCCATCCGTCTTGATCTTCCCGGCATCCAGCAGGTTGCGGATGGTTTCGATGCGGTCTTTTTCGGTACCGCTTTTTATGGAGGTTATAAGATCATCGATAGTGAATGCATCGACACTCAGGAGGTGAACTATTTCGTCAGTAATATTATCAGCAGTTTCAGATAAGTTTCTCAGGCGTTTTTCTTCCAGGCAAACATCGCAGATACCGCATTTATCGGCATCTGTTTCATCAAAATAAGCAAGCAACATCTGGCTTCTGCATTTTTTATGTTCGGCATAGGCGAATACTGCTTCTAATTTTTTCAGATAGATGGATTTACGTTCGTCGATATAACGTTTATTGATCACCAATTCATTGTTCTGCAACCGGGGTTTCAGGTAGGTTACCTGTGGCATATCCGTTTGCTGCATATAGCTGAGGATACCGATTTCCTCTAATTGTTTGAGCCCTTCGATTACTTGCTGCACGCTCAGATTGCTTCGCCGGGCGATATCAAATTCCCTCAGCCTAACATAGTTTTCAAATGAACCACCATACGAACGCAATAAGGTTTTGATAAAAGGGTCCCACGATGCATTTTGAATCTGGAAGTTATATAACTCTTCATTATGTACCTCAAAGCGAAAACGCGAGGGTAAGAAAACGCTCTCATTAAATGACAGGTATTCATCCTGCTCCAAAAATTTCAATGCATTCAGTGTTTTGTTAGGCTCCAGTTTATATCGGGCGCAAAAATCACTCAGATCGATATCAAAACTTACCCCTTCACCTGTCCCGTAGGCTAATTGAAAATAGCTGCCCAAATGATGATAAACCAATTTAATCTCCTCTACCGATGGGAAGTTAGTCAGCAGCTTCTTTTCATTTTTTAGGCGGTCGGCATAATTGTATAGCAACACTGCGTAAGCTTTTTGCTCATCCCGCCCTGCCCTGCCGGCTTCCTGGTAATAAGCTTCCAGGCTTTCAGGCATATCTTTATGGATCACAAAACGGACATCCGGTTTATCAATACCCATTCCAAAAGCGTTAGTAGCCACAATGATCCTCGTTTTATTGCTTTTCCATTCCTCCTGCTTTTTTGATCGCTGCTCCATTGTCAATCCCGCATGATAAAAATCTGCTCTGAAACCATTCTCATCATAAAACTTAGCGATCTCTGCAGTTTCCTTTCGGCTGCGGACATATACAATTCCGCTACCCTTTACTCCTTTTGCAACATCCAATAGCTTTCGAAGCTTATTTTCTTCGTGCTGCACTACATAGCTGATATTCTTTCGTTCGAAACTTTTCCGGTAAACATTAGGCCGCTTAAATCGAAGCTTTTCCTGGATATCATCACAAACCTCAGCTGTAGCGGTTGCTGTAAGTGCCAATATAGGAACATCAGGATGCAATTCTCGCAGATCAGCAATATGCAGGTAAGGCGGCCTGAAATCATAACCCCATTGCGATATACAATGTGCCTCATCGACAGCGATCAGGTTCACATTCATATAGGCTATCCGTTCGCGAACCAATTCAGAAAGCAGGCGTTCAGGCGATAAGTACAGAAACTTTACACCACCGTAAACGCAATTATCCAAAGCAATATCCACCTCCCGTTTGCTCATTCCTGAGACAATCGCAACGGCTTCAATGCCTTTTGCTTTCAGGTTTTCAACCTGGTCTTTCATCAAAGCAATGAGTGGTGAAACTACAATGCATAACCCATCCTTGGTTAAAGCTGGTACCTGGAAACAGATTGATTTACCCCCTCCTGTCGGCAGCAAGGCCAGCGTATCCTGTCCCAATAAAACAGACTGGATGATCTCCTCCTGCAATGGCCGGAAGCTATCGTGGTTCCAATAATGTTTGAGTATCTGCTGGATGGTCATTTTTAATTTCGGATGTCGGATTTACGATTTCGGATTTGTTATTTTCAATCAGATCATCAGCAAAATTGAAGATAAGTGATGCGAAGATAAATCCGAAATCCAACTTTCGAAATTCGATATAAATTAATATTTCTAAATTCGCGGCGTTAACATATTGATACCTTATGAAATATCTGGTTCTATCTATAGTACTCTCCTTATCAGTCAATATACTTTATGCCCAAAAATGGAACGTGGAGGCGCCTCCCGGACCGGTAAAAAAAGTCAGTATCAACACCGACGAAGGCACCTGGATGAACCTGGATGTGAGTCCGGATGGCGAGAATATTGTTTTTGACTTGCTGGGTGATATTTATACTATCCCAATAAAGGGAGGTAAAGCTACTATACTTACTTCCGGTAAATCATGGGACATACAACCGCGTTACAGCCCCGATGGTAAACAAATATCCTATACCAGCGATAAAGATGGCGGCGATAACATCTGGATCATGAACAGTGACGGTACCAATAAACATCCCATCACTAAAGAAACTTTCCGGTTGCTAAACAATGCTTCCTGGACGCCTGACGGTCAGTATTTGGTTGCCCGTAAGCACTTTACAGGCACACGTTCATTAGGTGCCGGCGAGATGTGGCTATACCACAAAACAGGGGGCGAGGGTATCCAGTTAACCAAACGCAAAAACGATCAACAGGACGCTGGGGAGCCTATCGTATCGCCCGACGGAAAGTATGTTTATTGGAGTGAGGACGTTACGCCGGGGCCATATTTTCAATATAATAAAGACCCATATCAGGGTATCTATGCTATTAAAAGGCTAAACCGTGAAACCGGTGAAATTGAAACGGTAACTGGTGGCGCTGGTGGCGCATGCCGCCCGCAGATATCTCCTGACGGTAAGTTAATGGCGTTCGTAAAGCGCGTAAGATTGAAGAGTGTTTTATACCTGCATAACCTGGCAACAGGCGAAGAATGGTCGGTGTACGATGACCTTTCAAAAGACCAACAGGAAACCTGGACCATATTCGGTGTTTACCCGAATTTTGGATGGACACCTGATAGCAAGAATATCATTTTCTATGCTAAAGGTAAGATCTGGAACCTGGATATTACAACATTGAATGCAGTGCAGATACCATTTGAGGTTACCTCGCAGCAAACTATTACCGATGCCCTCCACTTCCCTCAAAGGGTTTTCCAGGATGAATTTCAGGCTAAAATGATCCGTCAATTGACCACCTCGCCTGATGGCAAACAGGTGGCGTTCAATGCAGCGGGGTATATTTATATCAAAACATTACCAGATGGGGTGCCTATGCGGATTGACAGCACCGCCGATTTTGAATACGAACCGCAATTTAGTCCCGACGGAAAAACACTGATCTATGTCGACTGGAATGATGAACTTAAGGGTTCTATAAACAAGGTCGATCTTACAACGCATTTTGTAACCCGGCTTACTCCCGATAAAGGCCTGTATTATTCGCCAAAATTCTCTAATAAAGGCGATAGGATTGTTTTCCGAAAAGGCGAGGGAAATGATGTGCTTGGATATGCTTTTGGAAAGAACCCTGGTATATACGTGATGCCGGCAACAGGCGGGAAACCTAAAATGATCATCAATAATGGTATTTGGCCGCAGTATTCTGCTGATGATTCAAAAATCTATTACCAAAGCAGCGAAGGTGACAAAAAGACCTTTATGGTGATGGATACCACCGGCGCCAATCAAAAAACATTATATACATCGAAATACACCACACAATTCACTCCGAGCCCGGATGGCAAGTGGATGGCGTTTACGGAGCTGTTTAATTGTTATATCACCCCGATGGTCTACACTGGTAGTCCGCAGGATTTATCTGCAAGCAATAAAGCTCTTCCGCTCGATAAGTTAACACGTGATGCGGGCACCTACCTGCATTGGAGCAAGGATAGCCAGAAACTAATGTGGACACTGGGACCCAAATACTTTGTGCGCGACATTCATAGTGCGTTCCCGTTTGTGGAAGGCGGTGATGACAAAACCAAAGTTGCCGATACCGTGGGGATCGATCTTAACCTGAAAATCAAATCAGACATTCCTGATGGCAAAATAGCATTCACCAATGCCCGTATCATTACCATGAAGGGCGATGAAGTAATCGATAACGGTACCATTATCATCGAAAAAAACAGGATTGCGGCTATCGGCAAAGCTTCTGACATACAAGTTCCGACCGACGCCAAGGTGTTCGATGCCAACGGCAAAACTATTATGCCGGGAATTATCGATGTACATGCACACTTGCATCCGAGTCCGGATGGAATTTCGCCGCAGCAGGATTGGAATTACTTTGCCAACCTGGCCTTTGGCGTAACTACTTGCCATGACCCATCTACCAATACAGAGATGGTCTTCAGTCAGTCTGAAATGGTGAAGGCAGGGAATATGGTTGGACCGAGGATATATTCAACCGGCTCCATTTTATACGGTGCAGACGGCGATTTTAAAGTAGTGATCAATAGCCTCGAAGATGCCTTATCAAATCTGCGAAGATTAAAAGCAGTAGGCGCATTTTCAGTAAAAAGCTATAACCAGCCGCGACGTGAACAACGGCAGCAAATCATCGCGGCGGCACGCGAATTACAAATGCAGGTAGTGCCTGAAGGCGGTTCAACCTTCTTTACCGATATGAATATGATATTGGACGGGCATACCGGTATAGAGCATAATATCCCCGTTGTACCAGTCTATAAGGATGTAAAAAGCTTATGGAACGCAAGCAAAACCGGTTATACACCCACGCTGATCGTTTGTTATGGTGGATTATTTGGTGAAAACTATTGGTATGACCGCACAGATGTGTGGAAAAATGAGCATCTTTTAAACTTCACCCCGCAATCCATTGTAGATGCACGTTCGCGCCGCAGGCTGACTGCTGAATATGGTGATTACGGACATATCGAAGTTTCAAAATATGTAAAACAGATCGCTGATGGCGGCACCAAAGTAAATTTGGGCGCACATGGACAGTTGCAAGGCCTCGGTGCACATTGGGAGCTTTGGATGCTGACCCAAGGTGGCATGACTCCATTGCAAGCTATCCGCTGTGCTACTATAAATGGTGCATCATACCTGGGTATGGACAGAGATATAGGCTCATTAGAGCAGGGCAAACTGGCCGACCTGATCGTATTGAATGCTAATCCACTGGTGGATATCCGCAACAGCGAAAAGATTAAATATGTAATGGTTAACGGTCGCCTGTATGACGCTAATTCGATGAATGAAATTGGCAACCGCGAAAAGCCACGCCTGCGTTTCTGGTGGCAGCAAAATCGTGGTGAGATGGTGAATCTGCCTGTAGGTAATACGGAAACCTGGTTGTATACTTCGCAAGATGGAGATTAATTGAGTCGGGAAGTCAGAAAGACTGAAAGTCCGAAAGATACTTTGTTGCTTTCGGACTTATGCGGACTTACCGACTTCCGGACTGGCTAATCAACCACTGATAAAACCCTGTAAAATCCCCATTCCATTGTTTCTCATTATGCTTAGCGCCTTTTACAATTGTTTCAGGTGAGCTTTGTTCGCTTATACCTTTTGCACGGACCAGCTTTACCATTTTTTCCATTGGTTCTACCATACCATCGCCTTCAGAGTCGCCACAAACAAAGTAAAAACGTGATTTAATATTTAAATGCTGCTGCGCATAATTGAACATGTCCGGTGCTATCCAGAATGAGGGTGAAAATATGCCCCCATTGCCAAAAACTTCCGGGTATTTTAAAACTGCATAAAAGGAGATCAACCCACCCATCGAGCTACCTGCAATAGTCGTGTGCTTTGCATCAGCTTTAGAGCGATAATGCTGATCGATATAAGGCTTTAATGTTTTAACCAGGAAATCAACGTATTTATCGCCTTCAGCCTTGCCAAATTTTGAATCGTACGGATTGTACTCAGTCATCCTGTGTTCGCCACCATGATCGACGCCGACAATAATACACTGCCCTCTTGCAGGCAACTTATTCATGATCTCATCAACACCCCATTCGCCATAGCCAGAGGTAAAGGCATCAAACAAGTTCTGGCCGTCGTGCATATAAATAACCGGGTACTTTTTGTTGGATGATTCATAATCCACTGGCAGATAAATCCAAATCCTTCTTTGTCGCCCTAATTGCGGCATATCAAAGTTTTCTGTTAGAATATGTACATTGACGCTTGCTGTGTGCTTTTTTTCTCCGGGTTTGAAATTGTCCTGCCAGCCTGATACATTGATCATAATTGTCGTGTCACCCGAAAGCTTAAAACTCCTGTTATCAATTGATTTTCCGTCTGCCGTACACTCTACTTTTTGCCAGCTGCCCCGTGTGATCTTGAAATTATAAATACCTTTAGACAATGATTTTGAAAGCTGCCAGGTACCATCATGCTGCTTCTGCAATTCAAAAGCAGAGTGACTTGGATCCCAGTTATTAAAATCACCCGCAATAAATAAGTGCGTATCTGTTTCCTTTACCGCTGGTATTTTATTAATAAGGAATGTCACTTTGATTTGCCCAAATGACATCAGGTGACAACAAAGCAGGGGTACACAAACTAATATTTTCGATCTCATAATTTCGGCGATAAAAAAAGCCCGTCCGCTAACCAGCGGACGAGCTTTTATATAATGTTAACAGCGGTTAACCTCTGTTTTGAATATCTGTGTAATCCCTGGTGGTTGCACCAACAAATATCTGACGTGGGCGACCGATAGGCTCTTTGTGCTCTTTCATCTCTTTCCACTGAGCTATCCATCCCGGTAAACGGCCCAGGGCAAACAGCACAGTGAACATATCAGTTGGGAAGCCTAATGCGCGGTAGATAATGCCTGAATAGAAATCGACATTCGGATACAGTTTACGTTCAACGAAGTATGGATCTTTTAATGCGTGCTCTTCAAGCTTCTTAGCAATTTCCAGCACTTCATCATCGATACCTAATTTGTCAAGGATATCATCGCAAGCTTTTTTAATGATCTTAGCACGCGGGTCGAAGTTTTTATAAACACGGTGACCGAAGCCCATCAGGCGGAACGGATCGTTTTTATCTTTTGCTTTCTTTATCCACTTATCAGTATCTCCACCATCTTCCTTAATTTTTTCCAGCATCTCAATCACAGCCTGGTTAGCGCCACCGTGCAACGGTCCCCAAAGTGCAGAAATACCAGCAGAAACGGATGCATAAATATTTGATTCGGACGAACCCACAATACGTACAGTTGACGTAGAGCAGTTCTGCTCATGATCTGCATGCAGGATCAGCAGCGTATTCATTGCACTTACCACAACCGGATCGATCACTATCTCCTCTGTACGCTGACCGAAAGTCATGTGCAGGAAGTTGGTCACATAGTCATATTTATTCTTAGGATAGATATATGGGTGACCAAGCGATTTTTTATAGATCCATGAAACGATAGTAGCCATTTTGCCCAGCATTTTGATAATGCTCAGGTTTAGCTCCTCAGTCGTCTGGTTTGATTTTAATGATTCAGGATAAAAAGCAGACAGCGAACATACTAGTGAAGAAAGCTGGCCCATGGGATGCGATTTTGACGGGAAACCATCAAAAAACTTCTTCATGTCCTCGTGCACCAGCGTATGGCGACTGATCTGGTATTGGAAGTCCGTTAATTGTGCCTGAGTAGGCAATTCGCCATAGATCAGCAAATAAGCTACTTCAATAAAGCTTGATTTCTCAGCAAGTTGTTCAATCGGATAACCGCGGTATTTTAAGATACCCTGCTCTCCATCCAAAAATGTAATAGAGCTTGTGGTTGCTCCTGTATTCTTATAGCCGATATCCAGCGTTACATATCCTGTTTGGTCTCTAAGCTTTGAAATATCAATCGCTTTCTCACTTTCTGTACCTTCAATTACCGGGAACTCATATGTTTTATCACCTAATATTAATTTCGCTGTTTCCGACATAGACGTTTATTTTGAAGTAGCAAATGTAATTAAATCCATGTATTATAAAGGATGGCAAAGTGGACTATTTGTAAAAATTATGTGCGCAGCAGATCGAATTAACATTAACTTAACCCGCCATTCACAAAATCAACAAATCAGTTTGAGCGGATAGCTTCAACAGGGTCGAGTCTCGAAGCAGAATAGGCCGGTATTATCCCCGAAATGATACCAATGGCAACGGATGTGCTTATTCCGATTATGATGTTGTTTATATCAAGTACTACCTGGACATCTGCCGCAGCTTTTAGAAGGAACGTGCCTGCAAAAACTACCAGCAACCCTATTATACCACCAACAAGGCAAAGTACAATGGACTCAATGAGGAATTGAAGAAGAATAAAGTAATTTTTAGCACCAAGCGATTTTTGAATGCCGATGATATTAGTGCGCTCTTTAACAGACACGAACATGATGTTGGCTATACCAAATCCACCAACCAGTACCGAAAAACCTCCGACAATCAAGCCAACAATATTGAATATCCTGAATACAATATCCAACTGATTAGTAAGTAAGGTGGTTTTATTGAGAGAAAAGTTGTCTTCCTGGTTTGGTCTTAGTCTTCTTATCGATCGCATCATACCTTCCAGCTCGGCTTCAACATCACTGTCAGTAAAATTAGCCTTACCTTTTACTACTATCTGCGGGTTGTATTTCTCGTTCTGAATATCGACGATGTTCTTTGCAAAATTTAATGGTAACAGTATTTCTTTATCATCTGATATACCTAAAATATCCTGCCCCTCCTTTGCAAAAACACCGATAATAGTAACATACCGACCCATTACTTTGATCTGTTTTCCAATCGCATTTCCGCCCGGGAAAAGGTTTTCAGCAATATCAAACCCGATGATGGTTACCGGTGCGCCATTCCGCGATTCCATATCCGTAAAATAACGGCCTTCTTTAAAATCAAAGTTCCAGGTTTTATTGTGATCGTGCGAAACCGCATCGATTTGGGCGCCTTCAACAGTATTGCTCTGGTATTTTACTACGCGGTTATCAATGCTGATCTCGTACGACACCGCATCAGCGGTTTGACTGCGTCTTTGCACTTCATCAAAATCATGCAACCGTGGAACAGGGCGTTGCAAGTATTTCCACCACGGGAAGTCCTCGCCACCTATCCATGGCCACTTCTGAATATAAATACTGTTGCTGCCAAGCTTATTTACACTGCTCTGCAGATTATTTCGCAAAGTAGCCACCGCCGATAGTACCGCTATGATTGTAAAAATCCCGATAGTTACACCAAGTAGGGACAACATGGTGCGAAGCTTATTGTGCCTTAAAGCATCAAAAGCAAAAATGAAACTCTCGCGAAACAGTTTAAAAAACAGCATATGAGATGATTACACCGATTTATATTGCAATATACCTGATTAAGACTACCGCATATCAATTTAGTTACATTTAAGTCACACTATTTTTAATATCTTGTGTTTACCAATTAGCTTAAAAGCACCTATAAAAAAATCATCCAATTTAACAAAAATTATTCGTATCTTTGCGCCCTAAAAATTTATCTGTTTTAATATGAAATTATCTCAATTTAAATTCAACTTACCCGAATCACTAGTTGCCCATACACCAGCCGCCACACGCGACGAATCACGATTAATGGTATTGCATAAAGACTCGGGAAAAATTGAGCATAAAGTATTCAAAGACATATTAGACTACTTCGACGATAAGGATGTAATGATCCTTAACAATACCAAAGTATTCCCTGCCCGTATGTATGGCAACAAGGAAAAAACCGGTGCAACCATCGAGGTTTTCCTTTTAAGAGAGCTGAATAAAGAACTTCGCCTGTGGGATGTACTGGTTGACCCGGCCCGTAAGATCCGCGTAGGTAACAAATTATACTTTGGTGATGACGATTTGCTGATTGCGGAAGTTGTAGATAACACCACTTCTCGTGGCCGTACTATCCGTTTCCTGTTTGACGGTACCGACGAAGAATTCCGACGTAATGTGGAAATCCTGGGCGAAACCCCGCTTCCAAAATATATCAAACGTAAAGCTACTGCCGAAGATAAAGAACGTTATCAGACCATATTTGCAAAGCACGAAGGCGCTGTTGCCGCCCCTACTGCAGGGTTGCACTTTAGCCGCGAACTGATGAAACGCCTTGAATTAAAAGGGGTTGAGTTTGCCGAAGTGACCTTACACGTAGGTTTAGGCACTTTCCGCCCGGTTGAGGTGGAAGATTTGACCAAACACAAGATGGACTCTGAGCAGTTTATTATCGAGCAGAAACAGGCTGATATTGTAAACCGTGGTATCGAAAGAAAAAGTCGTATATGCGCGGTAGGTACTACGTCAATGCGTACGATCGAATCATCTGTTTCGGCAAGCAAAACTTTAAAAGCTGCCAACGACTGGACCAGTAAGTTCATTTTCCCGCCATATGATTTCAGCATTGCTAACTCAATGGTTACCAACTTCCATACGCCGGAGTCGACTTTACTGATGATGATCTGCGCCTTTGGCGGATACGAAAATGTAATGCACGCTTACGAAGTAGCCGTAAAAGAGAAATACCGCTTTTATAGCTATGGCGATGCTATGCTGATTATTTAATTAGATTTGAGACATTAGATATGAGATTTGAGATTATCTTAAGTCTCATATATTTTTAATATTTAGCCCCATGAGCGCTTCTGATCTCACATCTCACGTCTCAAATCTCACATCTAACTATGTTATCATAGTAGCCGGTGGCTCGGGCAGCAGGATGAAATCTGCTGTGCCGAAGCAGTTTCTGTTACTCAATGGACTTCCGGTACTGATGCATACGATTAATGCATTTTATCACTGCCAGACAAAACCTCAGATCATTGTTGTTCTCCCATCTGATTCACACGATTACTGGGAAAGGCTTTGCCAAACCCATCAGTTTGAAATACCACACGAGTTGGTGGATGGTGGTGAAACCCGTTTCCATTCTGTAAAGGCTGGCCTGGCTATGATTGAAGATGACGATGCTATAGTAGCCGTGCACGATGCTGTTCGCCCGTTGATCACCTGCGAAATTATTGACGAATCATTTGAATGCGCGGCTTTATACGGGAATGCAATCGTAGCTATAAAAAGCCGTGATTCGGTAAGACAGATTAAAGACAATCGCTCAATAAATCTAAAGCGCGACGAAATCTACCTGATACAAACACCGCAAACTTTCCAGGTGGCGCAATTAAAGGAAGCCTATTTGCAGATTTATCAATCTTATTTTACCGATGACGCCAGTGTGGTTGAGCAAACCGGCGTCAACATTAATCTGATCGGCGGCAGTTATCAGAACATCAAGATCACCTACCCCGAGGACATCGCTATTGCTGAATTTCTTCTGAAACAAAAAAGCCACTCCCTGTAGGGAATGGCAATTCGCGTTTGAAATTTCTTTTCAGGCTCGCCTGATCACGCCTAAAAGCAATGCTATAATAGCTATTACCAATAAGATGTGAATTACTCCGCCTGCTGAATAGGCGAAAAAACCGATTGCCCATCCGATGATCAGGATGACGGCAATAATGTAAAGTAAACCTCTCATGTTGTGAATGTTTTAAATTAATAGATGATGTATTACTCTATAACCCAAAACATTATAAAAGGTTCTAAAAACAAAAACCCTGTTTATTGGTACAGGGTTTCTGATAAATATCTGGTAAGCTGGGCTAATACTCGTCTTCGTTAAAAAAGAAATCATCTTTTGTTGGATAGTCGGGCCATATTTCCTCAATGTTTTCATATGGCTCACCATCATCCTCAAGGGCCTGAAGGTTCTCTATAACCTCAACGGGTGCTCCCGAGCGGATAGCATAATCGATTAATTCATCTTTTGTTGCGGGCCATGGTGCATCCTCCAGGTGTGATGCTAATTCAAGTGTCCAATACATATATTATTTATTATTTAAGGTAAAATCAATTTTCGCAAAAGTATAATATTTTTAAATCGATTATCAAATATTTTTTTCAATTTTTTAAACACGGGGTATCCATTGATTTTCAGGGATATTTTGCTCGTTTCCAATCTTCCTGGCCAATACAAACAGATAATCGCTTAACCTGTTCAGGTAAATATTTACCTTTTCTTCTACGGTGCTTTCTGCCGAAAGGTTTACGACCAACCGTTCAGCCCGGCGACACACACAGCGTGCAATATGGCAAAAGGAAATAGCATTATTACCCCCGGGCAAAATAAAATGACGCAGTTCAGGCAATTTCTCATTCATCGCATCCATTTCTTTTTCCAGCAATTCAATATCCGCCGCATGCAAATCAGGAATGATCATTTTCGATCTTTCAGGATCTGATGCCAGCGATGAGCCGATGGTAAACAGCCTGTCCTGAATCTCTTTTAATATGTGTTTATCATGCGTATCAATATCCTGATCGCGTATCAGTCCAATATAGGAATTTAGTTCGTCCACCGTACCGTAACTTTCGATACGAAGATGGTGTTTAGGCACCCTTGTCCCTCCTATCAGTGAAGTATAGCCCTTATCGCCCGTTTTGGTATAAATTTTCATTCGCTCCCGAATTTATTGTTTTGATAGCGGATTTAGAACTAAAATTCATTTCTTTTTAAAGTCTCCCCTTTTTTGGGGGAAGATTTAGAGGGGCTAAAACTCTTACCTACTGTTAATGTTATTACATTTGGTCTATAATTTACCATTAAATTCCTTTGGGAATAATTTACATCCTATGAAATCCATTCCTGTTCTAAATAAGATCTGCTTTATCCTTTTACCGTTCTTACTACTGAGTTTTAAATGTGGCGGAGCGAATAATAAGCCCATCATCCCGAACAATATACCCGTAAGCAGTTTTTTGAGCGAGAAGCAGTTTAACGATTTCTTTCCGCAACACGATAAATTTTACAGCTACCAGGCATTTATAAAAGCCATTCAGCAGATGAGCAATATCCGCATAAAAGTGGTTAAACGTGCTGTTTCCGTTTACCAGATCACCCGCACGGATAAGCATGCCGGAAAATCAGTTGTAGTCCGCCAGGATGAGGATTGGAACGAAGAATGGGCCAAAAAGAAACCGGACAGCACTTATATTGTTGATTATGGCAATTTCTGCAGCGAAAAAGATCTGCAGACGGACAAAAAAGAATTGGCTGCATTTTTTGCTAATATCGCCCACGAAACCCGCCACGGGCAAAATGGCAAATACGATGACGGTCTGATGTTTATTCACGAAAGCAATACCTCATTATCTTACGTGGCTGACAATGATAACTACCCTGCTGTTCCCGGTAAAAAGTACTACGGCCGCGGACCATTACAATTAAGCTATAATGGAAATTATGGTTATGCTTCGGATTGTATCTTCGGCAACAAAAGCATCCTCCTAAATAACCCCGACATGGTGGAAACTGATCCGGTTACTGCCTTCAAAGTGGCCATTTATTTTTGGATGACGCCGCAAACCTATAAACCATCGGCTCATGATGTAATGATCGGTAAATGGCAACCCAAAGCCGAGGATAAAGCAAAAAATCGCAAACCAGGCTTTGGTATGACCATCAACATCATTAACGGTGCCGTAGAATGCGGCCAGGGCGAAAATATGTTCAGCATGAATGATCGTATTGGTTTTTACCAGTATTTCCTAAAAAAGCTCGGTATAAGCGACCCGAATTGTGTGTGCTCGTGTGGTGCAATGGCAGCGTATAAATAATTAGTGAATGACTGAATTAGTAAATGATTGTTTTTTTTATTAATCAGGTAATCCTTTAATCCTATGAATCAAGGTTCAGACAATTTTCTTTATTATTGTACATGGACTATCCCTTTGATACCGTAGGCCTCGGCAGCGAAACCATCGATACTTTTGATGACACCTATAAGTTGTTAAAATCCAAATTCCGTATCGAGCCTACCGGCGACATCAATTTTCACATGGAAGATTTTGAAGCCTTCAAAGATTGTAAGGATGTTAATGTAAAAGGTTCCTATGTTATTAAAAATGCCCGGACTGATTGCTATGTACTTTTTGTCGAGATACATAAAGTAAAAAGAAGCGGCACAAATTTACCGCACTTGTACGATTATTATGAATACCAAAGCTGGGCATTGGCCTATCTGAAAAAGGATTGCGGTCGGGCATTCATTCGCCCTGAAACGTTAGCTGATAAATTGATTGAGCTTGTACACCCCGTGGAATTGGATTTTCATGATGATAAAGCTTTTAGCGACACGTTTTATGTGCTGGTGAATGATCGTTACAAAGCAGAATCAGCTATGAACCGCGATTTCAGGAATGTTGTGATGGATATGCGGCATGAGGATGTAGTTATTGAAATTGTCAACCATACGCTGATCATCGGTCATCATAAACCTATTATGCCCGAAACCACACTTAAATTAGCTGAATTTGTTGTAAGGCTGGCTTCTAACTGCTGAAGTATAAATAAAAATGCTCCCGGCATTATGATTACCGGGAGCATTTCTATGCTTTTATTGATCGTTTAATTATTCAATTTAATCATGTCCATTGATAATTTTTTCTCTTTCTTATAGTAGTTTACCTGCAACACATGGTTTGTTTTAGCAGGGAACAAGTGTGAGAAAGTTGCTTTGTCATTTTTAATAGGGAACTTATCAACTGTGAATTGATTATTCTTATACCTGATCTGCCCAAAGTTTCTTGTTTTCTTGGCATCAGCATCAAGCCTGTCATAATCAACAAAACTGAAGGTGATTTCTGAATTGTCATCACTTTTCGATGTATACATATAGTCCATCCATCCCCAACCATTAGCCATAAATGCTAAAAGGTAAGGTTGTAACAACCCTACGTATTGAGGGAAGCCACCACTATTTCCTGATACCTTCGGTACTTCTTTAGCTTGTATAACATTGCCATCCATATCATACTCAATCACAACCATGTTTTCTATTTTTAATTTGGCAACACCACCTCCATTGCCCTGCGATAATACCGCTAAAGCAATGCCCATTCCGTCTGCTACTTTTTTAAATTTCTCGGCTACTACGATATTGGTATTATGATTTGTCCGGACGATATCATGGATATATAAATAATAGCCATCCTTAAGCCTATGATCCTCCATCGGCATATACTTGCTCAGTGACTCTTCAAACGTCTTAAAATTACTCTTTAATAATTTGCCGCTTTTGTCAACTTCCAAAAATGCCATTCCGTCCGGGGCTGTTGTATATACTTTCTTTGATTTATAATTTAAACCAATGATCGTTATTTTACCATCTTCAAAAACCGCATTTATAGGCACTATGTGATTATCTCCTATTTCGGTCGACATGTCAAACAACTGGCTACCATCCTTTGTACTGGTAGCTAAAACAGATAGTTCCGATTTCCCATTATTCCAACCCTTTTCAACTCTGGATACTGCAGTCAAAATCACATCACTGTTCCCATTCAAAAACGTGGGCAGCATAACTTTTGATTTTCCTTCAGGCTCATAAGTTTTTTGCCAGGATGTTTTGCTTGTTCCATCTACATAACTGATTATAAAAGCATTATTCGGTTCGTTGAAGGTATAATCTACAAAGCCATTGTTTGCCAGCATATACAGCTCCGGTGGTGTCATATCCGAATACATTTTATAATCATGGCTTCCGGGTTTGTAGTTAATTTTCAATTCACTGGAGGCTACTTCGTTGGCATCCTGGTCGTATACCTTTAACTCGATTGTTTTGGCTTTTTCGTCCCAAAATTTAAAGCAGAAGTTTTTGCCATCGAAGCCGGTGCTTACCAACTCCCATGCTTTCGGACCGATAATTTCTTTTGTTCCGAGATCATTCAGATTTTCATCCACCAGGTTAAGCTTGTAGATCAGGTTCTTTTTATCAGCTTTATCGAATTGATAAAAATTGAAATACCCCTTGATCACATTGTTTTGTTTAATGACGCCTACGTTACGCAGTGTTACGTCCTTTACGTCGCTAAACACCTTTGTCGCCTCCTGCGCAAATCCTCTAATAGCGGCGAAAACAAAGAGAATAAGTAGTAATTTTTGTTTCATAATTAATTTTTTAGCTTGTTTAAATTGTTTATAGCTTCTGACGAAGCTGTGATGAGTGATTTATTATTTTGGTAATAGCTGGTGGCTATTTGAGTCATTTCTTTCAGGCTCAGATTGTCTAATAGTTTCAGGAGCTTATTGTATTCGTCATTATCATTTTTTGATATATATTGATTATTCACTATTGCGTACAGCGTATGAGATTTCTGATGTGAACAAATCGAAACCATGGTATCAAATATTTCAGATTTAACATGCTTGTCTGAAGGGAAAAGCGAATTATTCTGGATCAGTTGATAAAAATAAAAACCGAGATTATTATTATCTTTTGAGTAAGCAGCTTTATCAAAAAGGGCGATTTTCTTTATTGCCGACAATTGTTGCTCATTTCCTATCACGAAATCTGCTCCATGCTTTGGGTTTTTACTAAAGCAGAATTGCATTGCCATCCTTCGTTGTGAGCAATCAGGGTGCGTTTTTAAAGAATCGACGATTTCCTTTTTGGCCGCAGATCCAAAACTCATGCGTTTTGGCGGTTTAAGCATATCTTCATTTATATTGATCGACTCCTGTTTGAAAAAATTTTGAATTGTACATACCGCAGTACTCTCATCCGCAGCATCCAGCAAATCGAACATATGTGAAATGTTTTTGCCATCATATCCAGTATTTCTGTACAAAACTATTCCTAAAGAGTCCGCTGCTCTTTCCTGATCACGACTATGATATCTTCTGTCAAATGCATCTGTCATCAACAGGGCTTCAAGTTTGTCCTTGGTATCATAGTTCTGTTTTTTTATTTCTTTTACTTGAGCTAAAAACTCAGGCGAATTATACTTTTCCAGTTGTCTTATAATGGAATTATTAACGTGCTTAAGTAAATAGTGCCCCAACTCGTGACACAAAGACATGGCCAGTTGACTCTCGTTTTCCATAGTGGTGACCAGCCCAAGATTACATACTATGGTACCATCTTCATAGCTGTATGCGTTTACATCAGATGAGCGATCTATGAAAAAATGAAATTGATTTTTATCCAGGGAATTTTTCTCCAGTATTTGATAAAAAATGCGGCTCAAATATGGGTAAGTAACCGTATCGAAAAGGAAGCCTTTTTGGTTTAATCTTTTGATCAGATCAGCGTTTTTTTCTTCAATAATCTTATCGTAATCCTTTCTTATTTTTCTTTCCAACCGCTCGTCTGTTGCATTTTTGGTTTTTTCGAGGAAAGCTTTATAAGTCTCAAGGTCTTTGTAAACATAAATACCATTAGTTTGCGCGCATACGGATTGGGAAAGACAACCTAAGAAAAATACTAAGGAAATAATATAAAACAGGAAAGCAAATTTGCTTTGCATAGAATTGTGACAAGATTTATTTAATAGGTTGTTTTTATGTATTTGCCTCAAATATAGCAATGTATACGGATTATAAAAATAAACCGTTACGGCAAATTCCGATTAATTGTACCCGACTAAGAAAATGCAGATTTATTCAACTGCAAGGCTTCTGTCTACCCTTTGAATATCGGGATTAGGATAATCATTTTCGATCAGGCCGTCCCGCATACGCACAATACGGTGAGCATGTTTTGCAATATCTTCTTCGTGGGTTACTAAGATGATGGTGTTGCCTTTTGCGTGAATGTCTTCAATAAGGCCCATTATTTCAATAGAAGTTTTAGTATCCAGGTTACCTGTAGGTTCGTCGGCGAGGATAATAGACGGATCATTTATAAGCGCCCTTGCTACAGCCACACGCTGGCGCTGTCCACCTGAAAGCTCATTTGGTTTGTGAGTTACCCTATGACCAAGCCCTACATTTTCCAACGCTTTCCTGGCACGTTCTTGTCTGCCCTCTTTATTAATACCAGCATAAATAAGCGGAAGTGCCACATTATCAAGAGCGGTATTACGCGGCAACAGGTTAAATGTCTGGAAAACGAAGCCGATTTCGGTATTGCGAACTTCAGCCAAATCATTATCGCTCATCTGACTTACGTTGATGCCGTTAAGGATGTAATCCCCTTTGGTAGGTGTATCCAGGCAACCAAGAATGTTCATCAGGGTTGATTTGCCCGAGCCGGAAGGTCCCATCAGGGCTACGAATTCGCCTTTATTTATTGTTAAGGATACCGATTTAAGTGCATGTATAGTTTCTGCACCGATCACATATTTACGCCCGATATCTTTAATAATAATTAATGGCTCCATTCGCTTTTTCGTGGTTTGACTATAAGAACCTATGATTTGTTACAGGCGTTTGTTCTTTTAGTCGGCAAGGACTATTTCTCAATCACCTTCGCTACTAAGAAATAATCCTTATCGTGCTTAGGTGCATTCAATAATGCTTCTTCGTGTGTAACCTCTTGTTTTATTACATCCTCGCGCACTGTATTGATCTCATTGGTCATATACACCAGCGGCTCAATTCCTGATGTATCGATCTCGTTTAGTTTATCCATAAAACCGAGGATCTTGTTCATATCGGCAATCATCTTTTCCTTTTCGTCTTCAGCCAGTTCCAGCCTTGCCAAATGGGCCACTTTCTCTACGGTTTCCTTATCGATGTTCATTCTCGTCCAGTTTCTTTTTTACTACGTTGTAAACCTCATCTTTCAGCAGATCAGCATCTTCAACCGTCATGTTGGCCGTTTCGATGGGTTTGTGCACAAATATATGACAAATCCCCGGTCTGCTGCCATACACGCCGCCTGAATCCCACATTACCTTCCAGGTATCCAGCGAACTAATAGGCAAAATAGGGATTTTCAAATCAATTGCCAGCCGGAACGGGCCATTTTTAAACTCCTGTAATTGCGGCGGATAATCTTTAGAGATCGTGCCTTCCGGAAATATCACCACACTCATCCCCTGCGCCAGGCGTTCGCCGGTTTGCTTAAATGCCTTGTAAGATGACATTTTGCTTTCGCGATTTACTGGTATATCGATCGACCTGAAAAAAATACCCAATAAAGGGTTGTAAAGCAATTCGTGCTTACCCATAAAACAAAAAGTATTTTTGAGCGCCTTGCTGACTGACATGATATCCAGGTTTGAGATATGATTGGGACAAACTATATAGGTGCGCGACCAATCTATCGGTTGTTCATATTGTATTTTATAAAATATCCCTGTAGTCGTCGAACTGAATGCAGCACACATCTTTCGCAACCGGTTCATCATAGGATACCTTGATGGCTTTTTGGAAGCGTAACAGATAAAAGGATAAAGCAGGTAAAATATAAACGAAATACTCAACCTGTAAAGTAAACGATGGAATTTTTTAAGGGCCAGGATCATCGATCTCAAAAATAGAAAACCCTTAATTTAAAGGCAAAATAATCTCTGTGAACTTTGTGATTATTCTTAGTGCCCTCTGCAGTGGGGATTTAACCACAAAGGTCACAAAGATTTGCACAAAGAGCACTAAGAATGAACCGGCTCAAACTTTTTTTTCATTATCCGGTATACCTCATCCCGCAAATTATCAGCATCATCAACGGTTAAATGCTTTGTCTCGATGGGTTTATGTACATAAACATGGCATACACCTGGCTTGCTGCCATGCCTCGTGCCTGTATCCCAAAGTAATCTCCAATTATTTAATGAAGTGACCGGGACTATTGGAACACCCGCTTCTATAGCCAGACGGAATGGCCCGTTTTTGAAATCATGCAGTTGCGGCGGATAATCGTCCGGTATTTTCCCTTCCGGGAAGACGATCATGGTGATACCACTTTGAAGCTTTTCAGTCGCTTTTTTAAAAGCCCGAAATGAGGACATTTTGCTTTCACGATTAACAGGAATGTCTATTGTTCTGAAAAACAAGCCGGTTACCAGGCCTTCTGTTAATTCCTCTTTTCCCATAAATGAGCAATCATTTTTTACCAGCAAGCTCATGGCTGTGATATCCAGATTAGAGGTATGGTTGGGGCATATTATATAGGGGCTTTCGCGATCAAGTGGTACTTCATAAGTAAAGGCGTAAAATATCCCCGCAAAGGCAGAACTGAGAAATCCCCACAGCCGCCTGAACTTGTGCATTTGCTTATAAGTGGATGGTTTGCGCGAAAAATACCAGAGAAAGGGGTAAAGCAAAAAGTAGAAGAGCGCCACGCTACCCATGTACAGGTAACAGTGTGCTTTCTTCAATATCAATTTCATCGGTACCAAAAATATAAAAATTCCTTACTTTCGCCCCCATGGAAACTGTTGTTAGTGGTATACGTTCTACCGGGAAACTGCATTTGGGAAACTATTACGGAGCCATCCAAAACTTCGTAAAAATGCAAAGTGAGTATAATTGTTTTTTCTTTATTGCCGATTGGCACTCATTAACTACCCACCCTACTCCGTCTGACCTTCACAGCAATGTGAAACAGGTATTAGTAGAGTACCTGGCAGCAGGCCTTGATCCTGAAAAATCGACTTTATATGTTCAGTCAGATGTGCCTGAAACCACTGAGTTGTATCTATACCTGAATATGAATGCCTACGTAGGTGAATTGGAACGTAGCACCTCGTTTAAAGATAAAATACGCGCTCAACCGGATAACGTAAATGCCGGTTTGCTAACCTACCCTGTTTTGATGGCTGCTGATATCATTCTCCATCGTGCTACCAAAGTACCTGTCGGTAAGGACCAGGAACAACACCTGGAAATGTCCCGTACATTTGCCAACCGCTTCAACCGCCTGTATAATCGCGATTATTTTCCTGAACCATATGCCTTTAATTTTAGTGAGAACCTGGTAAAAATACCCGGACTTGATGGCAAGGGCAAAATGGGCAAATCAGAAGGTGAGGGCAATGCGGTTTATTTATCTGACACACCCGAAATCATCCGCAAAAAGGTAATGAGAGCGGTAACCGACAGCGGACCAACTGCAGAGAACCAGGAAAAGCCGGTTGAAATCCAGAACCTGTTCGATCTGCTAAAAGTGGTTTCTACTCCTGATACCTACGAGCATTTCGATAATCTTTATAATACCTGCCAGATACGTTACGGCGATTTGAAAAAGCAACTGGCTGAAGATATGATCCTTGCAACTGCACCTATTCGTGAAAAAATAAACGATATAAGCCAGGACATAGGTTATTTGCGCCAGGTTGCCCGTCATGGAGCTATCAAGGCCCGCGAAAGCGCTCAAAAAACTATCCGCGAGGTGAGGGAAATTATCGGCTTTCGTAGTTTTTGATAGCGTATAGCTGATAGATCATAGTTCATAGTGTTTTGCGAACTGTCTTGGCTATGAACTATTAACCATGAACTATTAACAAAAAATTGTGAGTTCATACTTCATAATGTATATTAGTCGGATGTAGTTAATTGTGGTTTCTATACTTCCTCGTGAAGAGCTATGAACCATCAACCGTAAACCATGAATTAAGACCATCGCATGCACATAGCTATCGTAGGAAACATCGGCGCCGGAAAGACCACCCTTACTGAATTATTGGCCAAAAATTATGGTTTTGAACCTCTTTACGAGGCTGCAGACAATAACCCTTACCTGGAAGATTTTTACAGCGACATGAAACGCTGGAGTTTTAATCTGCAGATCTATTTCCTGAACAGCCGCTTCAGGCAGATACTGGATATTCAGCAAGGCAATAAAAATATCATACAGGACCGTACCATTTATGAAGATGCCTACATCTTTGCAGAAAACCTGCATGATATGGGCCTGATGACCACCCGCGACTATGAGAACTACCGTGCAATTTTTGATAATATTACTGCATTCATCAAACCTCCCGACCTACTGGTTTATCTGAAAGCATCGGTACCTACTTTGGTTAACAATATTCAACGCCGTGGCCGTGAGTACGAGATCGGTATCCGTTTGGATTACCTTTCCAAACTGAATGAGAAATACCAGAAATGGATCAACGGTTATAAACTGGGTAAACTGCTGATACTGGACAAAGACAAACTCGACTTTGCCAACAACACCGACGATATGGCGACCATTGTGGAAAGGATTGAGCGGGAGATAAATGGACTGTTCTGATTTGTTTGGTTATACGTTTTACGTGGTACGTTATACGTTTATTTGTACTTTTATAACCTGACTAACGTAACACGTATAACGTCAAACGTACAACCTAAAGAACATGCAAATCCTCGGTATCATCCCCGCCCGTTACGCCTCAACCCGCTTTCCCGGAAAGCCGCTGGTAGATATTGCCGGGAAGAGTATGATCCAAAGGGTTTACGAGCAAGCTAAAAAGTGTGTACAGTTATCTGAAGTGATCGTAGCTACAGATGACGACCGAATTTTTGAGCACGTACACGGTTTTGGCGGCAAAGCAGTGATGACCTCATCAACCCACCAAAGCGGCACCGACCGCTGTGCCGAGGTAGCAGAAAAATATCCTGAATACGACGTGATCATTAATATCCAGGGGGATGAGCCTTATATCGACCCGGAGCAGATCAGCAAACTGATCAATTGCTTTAATGATGACAACACGCAACTTGCGACATTGGTAAAAAAAGTATCAAACGAGCAAGAGCTGCATAATACCAGTTCGCCGAAGGTTATCATCAATAAAAATTCTGAGGCTATTTACTTTTCACGTTCACCACTGCCTCATATCCGTGGGCAGGAGCCTCAAAATTGGCTGCAGCATTTTACTTATTTTAAGCATATCGGCATTTATGGTTATCGGGCTGATATTTTGAAACAGATCACAAAACTTCCAGTATCTTCTCTTGAAAAAGCTGAAAGCCTGGAGCAACTGCGCTGGGTTGAAAATGGTTACAAAATAAAAGTGGCTGAAACAGAAATTGAAACTATTGCTATTGATACACCAGAGGATTTAAAAAAGCTTATATTTGAGTAAGAAAATATTTTACCAACCTTATTGTAATGAAAATAAAACTAACTTCCCTAATAGCAATCTGTTTGCTGTTTTTTAGCATTACGTCATTCGCGCAAGATGAGAGTTTCAACGACTATATCATAACTCTAAAAAATGATACAATTAAATGTGAGCTTCATAGTAGTAACAACGTAGATTGGTTTAAATATCAAATTGAAGGCGCCAAGGGTTCAAAAAAACTAAATGCTGATAGCATTAATGGCTACTATTCATCGAAAGATTCTGTGCTATTTTTATCCAAACATACACCTGGTCCAGGAGGACGCACATTTCTGCAATTGCTTGAACGAGGACAAATAAATTTGTATGAACTCAACTCAGGAAGTGACACCTATTGGTATGAGGAGAAAAATGGAGATTCTTTAAAATTGATTAAAATGTACAGAAATTCAGTTCACATTGGTGATAATAGTTACGAGGCGAATACTTCACGCAAAGAACGTCAGCAGAATTTATTTAATGCACTTGCAGATAACCCAGAATTACTACAACGTTTCAAAAATGCCATTAAAGACGTTAATTATGGCTTCAAACTAATTCAGTATTACATAAAGACGTATAACGATGAATATTTTGAGAACCATAAAAGTTCTAAATAAATCGATTCAGTCTGAACCAGAGTTCTCAGAATTAAATAATTTAAAGAATTGTAATTCTGAGAATTTTAAAATTCGATTAATTCAGGTTCAGACAATCACCTGACTTTCCAACCTTACAACTTTCCAACTTTACACCAAGTTAACATTCTCCACATCCTTATTCCTTTTCAACATTTGTGATTTCAGTAAGCAAAGTCTGAAAATTTTGCTACTTTTGTATCCCGTACACAAACAAAAGGTGCAGGTGTAAAAACAGGCGCCAAATACACAATATCATCATGACTAAATACATTTTTGTGACGGGCGGCGTTACTTCGTCGTTAGGGAAAGGCATTATTTCTGCCTCTCTGGCCAAACTTCTTCAATCGCGCGGATACCGCGTTACGATACAAAAGTTCGACCCTTACATCAACATCGATCCCGGAACACTTAACCCCTATGAGCATGGTGAATGCTATGTTACTGAAGACGGTGCAGAAACCGATCTTGACCTTGGCCACTACGAGCGTTTCCTGAATACCCCAACCTCGCAGGCCAACAATATTACCACCGGTCGTATCTATCAGAATGTGATCAATAAGGAACGTGAAGGTGCATTTTTGGGTAAGACGGTGCAGGTAGTGCCTCACATTACTGATGAGATTAAAAGAAACATCCGTTTATTAGGCGAAAGCGGTGATTATGATATCGTGATCACCGAATTGGGTGGAACTGTTGGTGACATCGAATCATTACCTTACATTGAAGCTGTACGTCAGTTCAGATGGGAAATTGGCTCGGGCAACTCATTGGTTATCCATCTTACTTTGATCCCATTTCTTGCTGCAGCGGGTGAATTGAAGACAAAACCTACACAGCACTCGGTTAAAATGCTATTGGAATATGGTATTCAGCCAGATATCCTGGTTTGCCGTACCGAGCACCATATTAATATGGAAATCCGCAAGAAGATCGCGCTGTTCTGTAACGTAAATATCAATGCGGTTATCGAGTCGATTGATGCTTCTACTATTTATGATGTTCCACTATTGATGCTGAAAGAACAGCTGGACAAGACGGTATTGACCAAACTTAAACTTTCGCATAAAAACGAGCCCGAACTGGAAAACTGGAAAGACTTCCTGGGGCGTTTAAAAAACCCTACTTCGGAAGTGCGTGTAGCGTTGGTAGGTAAATATGTGGAACTTCCGGATGCTTATAAATCGATTACTGAATCTTTTATACATGCCGGCGCCAAAAATGAATGTAAAGTTCGTGTCGAGTATATTCCATCAGAGCAGTTAACTCCTGAAAATGCAGTTGAACGTCTGAAAGGCTTGCATGGTGTGCTGGTTGCACCGGGCTTTGGCGAGCGTGGATTTGAAGGCAAAATAGAAGCGATCAGGTACGTTCGCGAGAACAATATTCCGTTCTTTGGCATCTGTTTGGGCATGCAATGTGCTGTTGTTGAATTCGGTCGTAATGTTTTAGGGCTGAAAAATGCCAACAGTACTGAGATGAACGAGCACACCCCTCACCCCGTGATTGCCATGATGGAAGAGCAGAAGAAGATCAAAAACAAAGGTGGTACTATGCGTTTGGGTGCTTACCCTTGCGATATCAAAAAAGGCACAAAAGCAGCCACTATTTACGGAAAAACGCATATTACCGAGCGTCACCGCCATCGTTTCGAGTTCAATAACAAGTACCTGAAACAATACGAAGAAGCTGGAATGATTCCATCAGGTATCAACCCGGATAATGGCTTGGTAGAGATCATTGAGTTGAAAAATCATCCATTTTTTGTGGGCGGACAATTTCACCCGGAATTAAAATCAACAGTTGCTAATCCTCACCCACTTTTTGTTAACTTTGTCGCCGCTTCGCTGGCATATGCCCGCAAGAAGTAATATAGTACGATAACAATAAAATGGATAAGAATACAATAACAGGGTTTGTACTGATCGTTCTGATCATGCTGGGGTCTTATTTTCTTTTGAAACCCTCAGATGCTGACATAAAAAAGGAACAGCTATTACAGGACTCTATCAAAAGAGCAAAAGCAGCCACAGCGGCTACTAAAGCTTCAAAACCGGATACTTCAAAAAAAACCGTCACTTTAGCTGATTCAGCCTTAAAGAAAATACCGTTCGGCGTTGCAACTGTAGGCAGCGAACAATTCGTCACTCTTGAAAACCAGGAACTGCGTGTTAAACTTAGCAATAAAGGCGGCCGCGTTTATTCAGTTGAGCTTAAAAACTATAAGACCTTCGATAAAAAACCATTGATTTTATTCGATGGCGAGAACAACCACTTTGGGTTAACTTTCCGTGCGCAGGACAAACCGATCAATACCGATGAGCTCTACTTTACGCCAAGTGCACAAAACCTGACCGTAGCTGAAAAAGACTCGAGCACATTAACCATGCGTTTGAGCTACAGTGCTACTCAATACATTGACTATATCTATTCATTAAAAGGAACCGGCTTTAAATTGGGGTTGACTATTAAAAGCACTGGTCTGGACAACGTGATGGCCAACAGCAATACCTTTAATCTTGATTGGCAGGCAAGTTTGCCTAAACAGGAAAAAGATATGAAGCAGGAGCGCCAGTACTCGTCTGTTTATTATCTGAATATGGATAATGATGTGGATTGGCTAAGTGAAGGTAAAGACGATCAGAAAACAATTGCCGATAAAAAACTGCAATGGGTTGCCTTTAAGCAGCACTTTTTCTCAAGCATCCTCATCGCCAAACAAGGTATAGATAAGTCAAGCCTAAATGTTTCTACTGACGTAACAAATAATACTGACGTAAAGCAAATGAAGGCTGATCTGTCTTTCGCCCGTGCAACAGATGGCAGTTTACCATTGGAGTTTTACTTTGGACCAAACCGTTTCAGTACGCTGAAAGCAGAAGGCCATGATTTGGATAAAGTAATCAGCCTTGGTTGGGGGCCTTTAAAATACATCAATCGTTTTGCCGTATTGCCGGTATTCAACTTCCTGAAACAATTTAATTGGAACTACGGCCTGATCATTTTAGCGCTTACCGTTCTGCTTAAGCTGGTACTGTCGCCGCTTACCTATAAATCATACCTTTCAATGGCTAAGATGAGGATCTTAAAACCTGAAATGGATGAGATAAAAGCAAAAGTTGGTGACGATAACCCAACCCTTTTGCAGCAGGAATACATGAAGTTGTATAAAAAAGCAGGTGTTAATCCTTTAGGCGGATGTTTGCCGCTCGTATTACAAATGCCTATTGTGATTGCATTCTTCCGCTTTTTCCCAAGTTTGTTTGAGCTTCGTGGTGAACACTTCTTGTGGATGCACGACCTTTCTACCTACGATTCGGTGATCAGTTTCTCGCCTGTATTCGGTGTTGACCACATCAGCTTGATGTGTTTGCTGATGACCATCTCGACCCTGGTTTATACCTATTTCAATAACCAGATATCAGGCGCAACAGGGCAAATGAAATATATCGGCTACGTTACCCCGATTATCTTCCTGATTACGCTGAACAACTATCCTGCAGGTTTGAACTATTATTATTTCCTGGCCAACATGTTTACATTCGGTCAGCAATATTTGATCAGGTTGATGGTTGACGATAAAAAGATCCACGCCCAGATACAGGAAAATAAAAAGAAGCCTGAAGAAAAGAAAAAGAAATCAGGTTTCCAGGCCCGCATGGAAGAAGCAATGCGCCAGCAACAGCAGATACAGTCTAAAAAGAAATAATTCTTTGTTGTAAAGTTGGAAGGTTGTAAAGTTGAAAAGTTAATCCACTTCGACTTTTAAAAAAATAGAAAGAAACCCGGGAAGCAATTTTCGGGTTTCTCTTTTATGTGCATGTGACAACATTACAACCTTCCAACTTTACAACTTTTCAACTAACTTTACCCCATGTACGCGATTGTGGATATAGAAACAACGGGAGGGCATGCCAGTTCAAACGGCATTACAGAAGTTGCTATTTGTCTGCATGATGGGAAGAAAGTTACCCAGCGCTACAGTACGCTTGTCAATCCCGGACAGGATATTCCCGTATATATTCGCGCTTTAACCGGCATCACCAACGAGATGGTGCAGGATGCACCGCCATTTGAAGATGTGGCTGCCGATATTTATCATTTACTTCACGGGAAGATATTTGTTGCGCATAATGTCAATTTTGACTTTTCATTTATCCGTTACCATTTATTAGCTGCCGGGTACGATTTGCAAAGTAATAAACTATGTACTGTAAGACTTGGCCGTAAGATTTTGCCGGGCATGCCATCTTATAGTTTGGGAAAACTGTGCCGGCACCTGGGAATTGAAAATAATGATCGTCACCGGGCTTTAGGAGATGCGGAGGCTACAGCTACCTTATTTTCCCTCCTGCTTCAGAATGACAATGGCAATCATATCGGCCAGGCGCTTAAACACAGATCAAGAGAACAGGTATTGCCGGCCAATCTACCAAAAGAAGATATCGATCAACTCCCCTATACGCCTGGCGTTTATTACTTTCATAATGAAAAAGGAAAGGTGATCTATGTAGGTAAAGCGCGCAATATCAAGCAACGGGTTTGCAGCCATTTTTCAGGCAATAATCCCGGTTTACAGCGACAGGAGTTTTTGCGTAATATCCATCATATATCCTACCAAAGTTGCGGTACAGAACTGATTGCCTTTGTGCTGGAAGCCATTGAGATCAAACGCCTGTGGCCACAGTATAATCGCTCATTAAAGCGTTATGAACACGCTTATGGCATTTACGCTTTTGAGGATCAGCGTGGTTATATGCGCCTTGCTGTTGATAAACGCCGTAAGTTGACAGCACCACTTTATACCTGTAATTCTTTATTGGATGGTCGCAATATATTGTTAAGATTGATCGATAATTTTGAGCTTTGCCCCAAATTGTGCTTTATACAAACCAACAGCGAATCCTGCACCGGCGCAATGAAACACCTCTGTGCCTGTGAAGGTATTGAGAGTCCGGATACTTATAACGAAAAGGTGCAATGGGCTATCGATCAGTTAAAGGACAACCTGCCTACGTTCGCTATTCGTGATGAAGGCCGCAGCCTGGATGAGCACAGTTGTATTCTGATTGAAAAAGGGCAGTTTTATGGTATGGGCTATATCTCCCATTATTTTGACGTGGATAGCTTGGACCAGCTCAAAAATCACCTCACTCAATACCCAGGAAATGATTATATAAGGAATATGGTATCCAATTATGCCTTAAGGTATCCTGAAAGGACGATGGTGTTTGCTTGATTTGCGATTTTAGATGTACGACTTACGATTTATCATGCCCCGATTTGCAAATCGTAAATCAGATAATCCCAGCTTTTTCCAATTCGGTTTCCATTTGCTGCTGAACCTTCAACGCTTCTGCACGAGCTGCTTCTGCAAAATCCTTACCATTTGAAGCGTAGATGATTGCTCTTGAACTGTTTACGATCAAGCCGCAATCTTTGGTCATACCATATTGACAAACATCTTCCAAGCTGCCACCCTGTGCACCTATGCCCGGTACGAGCAGGAAATTGTCCGGCGCATATTTGCGGATGTTGGTAAATTCGGTGCTTTTGGTCGCCCCTACTACATACATCAGGCGGTCAGCACCTGCCCAGATATTGGCTTTTTGAATGACCGTTTCGTAAAGTGTTTCGCCATTTATATCCAGATATTGAAAATCCTTACTGCCGACGGATGAGGTCAGCGCCAGCAGGATCACCCATTTCCCTTCAAAAGCAAGAAAAGGCGTCACACTATCGCTGCCCATATAAGGCGCTACCGTTATCGCATCAAAATTCATCCCGGTAGCTTCCTTATCAAAAAAGGCACGGGCATACATACCTGATGTATTGCCTATATCTCCGCGCTTGGCATCGATAATGCTAAGACATTCCTTGGGTAAATATTCCGAGGTAGCGATCAAGCTTTGCAAACCTTTTATACCATGACGTTCATAGAAAGCAGCATTGGGTTTGTAGGCAATGCACAAATCTTTAGTGGCATCGATAATGCGCTTGTTAAACTCAAATATCGGGTCCTGGTACTCCTTTAAAAAGGCAGGTATCTTATCGATATCTGTATCAAGCCCTACACATAGGAAAGATTTTTTTTGTTTGATCTGTTGAATAAGTTGCTGGCGGGAAAGCATTAGCGCGTATTATTTTTCTGCTGCAAAAAAACTAAAAAATAAGCTAAGTGTTGATACACAAACATATTTTTCCAAATTTTTTGTTTTGTTAATATTAATGAGTAAAATTGCAGTGTTATCCTTTTGAATTTTTCTTGCGCTAAAGAAACAATTTAAAAATCCACAAGCTATAAATTTTTAGATATTGCATAAGCAAAGCTGCAAGACAATTTCTCTCAAGTAAAATATTCCATTTGAACTATTATTTATATCCATGTCTGATACCACAGAATTGAACGACAAACTCGTTTCAGAGTTGCGCGAAATGGCAAAGAGTTTAGGTATTGCTGAAGCAGAAGAACTGCGAAAACCCCAACTGATTAGCAGGATCGTAGAACAACAACAACTAATAGACGCGGCCCGCGCACAGCAGGCTGCTATGAACGATAATTATAGCGAAATAAAATCATCAGGAGTCAATGAGGAGCCTGTTGAAAGAAACCGCAAAAGAACCCGTACCACCAAATCAAAAACCGGCCCACGCGTTGAAGTCCCTTTGGATGACACTAACCTGTTTGATGTACCTGAAGAAGAGTCAGTTGCGGAAGAAGATAACGAGGACGTGCCTGTAATGGCATCAACTCCGTTAACTGAGGATCAGGAAACGCCTGTAATTAAATCTGATGAGGCCACAGAGGTTAGACCGCAAAAATTTGAGCGCCGTATTAACAACAATCAAAATCAACAAAGAAACCAGGAACCTGCTATCAACCTTGATTTTGATAATGTAATTGTGAACGAAGGCGTCCTGGAAATTATGCCTGATGGATATGGTTTCTTAAGATCCTCTGATTATAACTACCTGACTTCTCCTGATGATATTTATGTATCACAGTCACAGATAAAATTATTTGGATTAAAAACAGGTGATACCGTTCGCGGTAGCATCCGTCCGCCAAAAGAAGGCGAAAAATATTTCCCGCTGGTGAGGGTTGAAGCCATCAATGGCCGTATCCCTGCCGAAGTGCGCGACCGTGTTCCTTTTGATCACTTAACGCCGCTTTTCCCTTCTGAAAGACTGGAATTGTTCACTGATTCGGGCAATTATTCAACCCGTATTATGGACCTGTTTTCCCCTATTGGTAAAGGCCAGCGCGGTTTGATCGTTGCTCAGCCTAAAACAGGTAAAACCATGTTGCTGAAGGATGTGGCTAACGCGATTGCCAAAAACCACCCTGAAGTTTACCTGATTATCCTGCTGATAGACGAACGCCCGGAAGAAGTAACCGATATGGCCCGCAGCGTGCGTGCTGAGGTGGTTTCGTCAACCTTTGATGAGCCGGCTGAGCGCCACGTAAAAATTGCCAATATCGTATTGGAAAAAGCAAAACGTATGGTTGAATGCGGTCACGATGTTGTGATCCTGCTCGACTCAATTACACGTTTAGCCCGTGCATACAATACTGTAGCACCTGCCTCAGGTAAAATATTATCAGGTGGTGTTGATGCTAATGCCTTACACAAACCTAAGCGTTTCTTCGGTGCTGCACGTAATATTGAAGATGGCGGTTCATTAACTATCATTGCTACAGCACTTACCGAAACAGGCTCTAAAATGGACGAAGTGATCTTCGAAGAGTTTAAAGGTACCGGTAATATGGAGCTGCAGCTTGACCGTAAACTATCCAACAAACGTATATTCCCTGCTATTGATATCACTGCTTCAAGTACCCGCCGCGACGACCTGTTGCTGGAACGCGATACTTTACAACGTGTTTGGATATTGCGCAACCATTTGGCAGATATGAACTCGCAGGAAGCGATGGAGTTTTTGCAGGCACAGATAAAAGGCACAAAAACCAACGAAGAATTCCTGATCTCGATGAATTCTTAATATTTTTGGTAGCTAATGGTTCATAGATCATAGTTAATAGCAAAAAACAATGAACTATGAACCATCAACTATAAGCTAAATCTATCTTCGCCCCGAGAAATGAATACACGCGTAAGTAAACATGTTCCCAATGCCATTACCTGTGCTAACTTGTTCAGCGGTTGCGTGGGGATCGTATTTGCCTTCCAGGAAAACCTGATATTCGCATCTTACGCACTTTTCTTAGCAGCAATTTTTGACTTCTTTGATGGCTTTGCATCCCGGGTATTACAATCATTTTCTCATATTGGCAAAGACCTTGATTCGCTTGCTGATATGGTCAGCTTCGGTTTTTTACCTTCAGCTATTTTATATGAGCTGTTCTTAAAAACTCCGCAGATTCCTAATGTGAGTCCATGGCTAAATTTCAGTGCTTTTTTGATTTCGGTTTTTTCGGCGTTAAGATTGGCTAAGTTCAACAACGACACCCGCCAGGCAGAGAGTTTCATTGGTTTACCTACGCCAGCCAATGCTATATTAATAGCATCTTTACCTTTTATTTTAGAGCATCATACAAATTTTGCCGATTATATATTAAATGTATATGTATTAGCAGTTTTTGTTCTCATAATGTGTTCGTTGTTAGTAGCTGAGCTGCCATTGATGTCGCTCAAATTCAAAAACACCGATCTGGACAAAAACATTTATCGTTATTTATTACTGCTGTTTTCGGCAATATTGATACTATTTTTTAAATTTGCGGCGGTTCCGGTGATCATAATTATATATATCACCCTATCTATCATTCAATATAAGTTCTCTAATGACAAAGTTTCAGGCTGAAATCGACGTAATGCCCAAAAAGGAAATTCTTGACCCTCAAGGAAAAGCTGTGACCGGTAGTATGAAAAATCTTGGATTAACCGAAATCCACAACGTACGCATCGGAAAACATATTTCGCTCGAAATTGAAGCTGAAAATGAAGAAATTGCCAACTCAAAAGTAGAACAAGCCTGCAAAAACCTGTTAGCTAACCTGATTATGGAAAGCTACAGCTTTAAAATCCAGAAAGTTTAATTTCCGGCTTCTTTTTCGGCTTTGATGCGTGAAAGCTCTGAGAGATTGTTTTCGATCAGATCTTTTGCCTGGGTGTATTTTGCCTTTATCTGCTCCGGCTCCTGCCCGCCTGCTTTGCAAAGTAATTCTACTTCCTGCAATAAGCCCTGAGAAATTAGCATACCGAAAAAGCCCATTGATGGTTTTAGTTTGTGAGCAGATGCAGCAGCCGTAGGCCAGTCAGTTGATTGCAAGGCCTGATCGATGCTGTTCAGCATTTCAGGTGCTTGCTGCAATAACATGTCAATAGATTCCACAACGAACTCGTCGCTGCCATCAGCAATTTCGTATAAAAATGTTAAATCAAGGTCTTGTGCTGAGTTATCCGGCATGTTTAGGCTGTATATTATTATAAATTCAGTTGAGTATATTGAGTATGTTAAATCAAAATTATAACTTTTTTACGATCAAGTTATCTTTAAGTTCGTTTTTAAGCTGAAAAATACTTTTTTTAAGAACCGGATGCTGCATATTGGGCGCCAACTCATTTAGTGGCTCAAGGGTAAATTTACGGTTATGTAATTCAGGATGCGGAACTATAAGTCCCGGTTCATTAATAATATCCTGCCCATAAAACAAAATATCGATATCGATAATCCGCGATCCCCATTTCTCCTCTCTCACACGTCCCATTCTGATTTCGATCTGTAATATTTTTTCAAGCACTTGTTGCGCAGATAGTGCTGTGTTAACCTGCACTACCTGATTCAGATAATTTGGTTCATCGGTTTTACCCCAGGCTTCGGTTTCAAATACTGATGATTTTTGGACTACAATACCTAATTCAGTCTCAATCAGATCAATGGCTTTCTGCAAATACGCTTTCCTATCCCCCAGGTTACTTCCTAATAACAAAAAAACATCAATCATTGTTGTAACAAATATTATAGACAAAGCTCTTAATATTATACATATTGAATTGCTAAGTTTGCATAGATAAAAGATTTATAATATTTAATGAAACAATTCTTCAAATTTGTTTTCGCCACGGTGGTGGGGATTATTTTGTGCAGTGTGATATTTCTGGTTGTTATCGTAGGAATAATAATGGCAGCCGCAAGTGGTGATAAACATGTAGAAGTTGATTCAGACTCCTATCTGCATATTGCAATTACCCGCGAAATCCCCGAACGTACCCCCTATAACCCGCTCTCAGGCCTTGACTTTTTAGGCATTGACGAGGACAAAAACTTAGGCCTTAACGATATTCTGGCCAATATAAAAAGAGCAAAAACAGACCCTAATATCAAAGGCATTTTCCTTGATGAAAGTTATATGCTTTCAGGCCAGGCCACCACAGAAGAAATACGTAATGCGCTGATCAATTTTAAAAGTTCGGGCAAGTTTATTATCGCTTATTCTGAAGTTTATACACAAGGTTTTTATTACCTGGCGTCAGTAGCCGATAAGGTATACATAAACCCTAAAGGAATATTTGAATTTAGCGGTTTTAATTCGGAGATCACTTTCTTTAAAGGAGCGTTGGATAAGTTAGGCATTGAAGCACAGGTAATTAAAGTTGGTACCTATAAAAGCGCTGTTGAGCCTTATGTGCTGACCAAAATGAGCGATGCCAACCGTGAACAAGTAAACTCTTACCTGGGATCATTATATAATTATTTTCTGACCAATATCAGCAAGAGTCGTAAGATCAGTAAGGATTCGCTTTATTATATAGCCAATAACCTGAAGATACAACTCCCCGAAGATGCACTAAAATATAAACTGGTTGACGGCTTAAAATATAAAGATGAAGTACTGGATGAGTTGAGGGAACGCACAGGCATAGGTTCAAAATCCGATCTCCATAAAGTTGAAATGGGCGACTATGCTGCAGGTAATAATACTACATCAAAAGATGATGATGATTCAAAGAAAACCATCAAAAACCAGATAGCTATTGTTTATGCATCAGGCGAGATCAATGGCGGTGATGGCGACGATAACACTATTGGTTCAGCAAAAGTATCGGCAGCATTGCGCAAAGTAAGGCTGGATGACAATGTAAAAGCGGTTGTTTTCCGGGTAAATTCTCCGGGTGGCAGTTCACTGGCATCCGATGTGATCTGGCGTGAGGTGATGCTTACCAAAAAGGTTAAACCGATCATTGTATCGATGGGCGATTTGGCGGCGTCGGGCGGTTATTATATATCATGTGCTGCAGATTCGATCATTGCGGAGCCAAATACATTGACCGGTTCAATAGGTATTTTTGCGATAATCCCTAACCTGCAAAAACTGTTTAACGATAAGCTGGGGATCACTTTTGACGGTGTAAAAACCGGAAAGTACTCCGATCTGGGTGATATCAGCAAACCTCTTTCACCTGAAGAAAAGGCCATATTACAAAATAATGTGAACCATGGCTATGACGATTTTACCAAGGCAGTTGCCGAAGGCCGCCATAAAACACAGGCTTATATTAATAGTATAGGCCAGGGACGTGTGTGGACCGGCGAACAGGCAGTAAAAATTGGTTTAGTTGACCGCCTGGGCAATATAAACGACGCCATCTGGTCTGCATCCAAGAAGGCGAATATTAAGAAATTCAAATTGGTGGAATATCCGGAACAAAAGAAGGGCGTATTCAATAAATTGGGTACCGATATCAGTGCGCAAATGAAAGCCCATTTTGTAAAATCAGAATTGGGCGATAATTACCGCTACTACGAACAAATAAAAGGCCTTACCCAAATGATGCGCACCCCGCAGATGCGTATGCCTTATGATATTGTGATCAAATAAATTTAGTTTATAGCCGATAGATCTTAGGTCATAGCCATTCATTATTAAGCTATTTCTGTAACAGAGATAGCTTTCTTTTTTGTTTTAATTCCGATTGGTATTGAGCAATGAACTATTTTGTATTTTTACCGTCCGAAAACACCTATGGAAAACAAACCCATTGCCCGTACGCTCCGCCTGCTGTCGCAACTGATGGAATTGCACGACGAGAACCCGTTTAAGGTGAAGTCGTTGGCCAATGCTGCGTTTAAGGTAGACAAGCTCCCCTATCGCATTGCTGGCAAAAGTCTGGCCGAGATGGAGAAGATTGACGGTGTTGGGAAAAGCACAGCTACTAAAATAGTTGAGCTACTTGAGACAGGCGCCATAACTGATCTAACCGATTTACTTGCAGCTACGCCGGAAGGCATAGTAGAAATGTTAGGGATCAAAGGCATTGGCCCTAAAAAGATCGGTATCATCTGGCACGAACTGGGTATCGAAACCGTTGGTGAATTATATTATGCCTGCAACGAGAACCGGCTGATCGAAGCCAAAGGTTTTGGGTTAAAGACTCAGGAAGAAATTGTCAAAGTCATCGAATTCAGGATGGCAAGTAACGGCAAATTTCTGTATGCTCAGGTAGATGCGGTTGCCGGTGAGCTGTTCCAAAAGTTGCAGGGCATTCTTCCTAATGGAAGTGTAAGTTATACCGGAGAATTCCGAAGATGCTGTGAGATCATTAATGAATTAACTCTTCTGGTAGGCTCGGATAATGTGAGGCTGGATGTAGAAACACTAACTCAATCAGATATTCTGCAAAATTTAACGATTAATGAGCATACCATTAGCGGTGAAACTGCTAATGGCTTGTTAGTGAGTATTTTGATCGTAAATAATCTATCATTCCATTACGAATTGTTTTCACAGACGGGGACTGACGATCATGTTCAGGCTGTTTTGGCGCGTATTTCTGATGATGTTAAACAAGCCGATAGCGAAGAAGCCATTTATAAAAAAGCTAGTCTGGCTTATTTGCAACCTGAGTTACGTGAGGGCGATACCTTTATTGAAAAAGCGGCAAATAATACCTTACCTCAGCTGGTCACTTACCAGGACTTGAAAGGCACGCTGCACAATCACAGTACCTGGAGCGATGGCGTAAATACGCTGGAAGACATGGCTTTGTATTGCCGGGATAAGTTAAAACTGCAATATTTGGGTATTTGCGATCATAGTAAAAGTGCCGTTTACGCCAAAGGTTTAAGCATTGAACGGGTATTGCAACAGCACGAGGAAATCGATCATCTGAATAAGAAGATCACTGGCTTTCATATCTTTAAGGGAATTGAATCGGATATTCTGAATGATGGTTCTTTAGATTATCCGGATGAGATACTGCAACGCTTTGATTTTATCGTAGCCTCAGTTCACTCCAACCTGAAAATGGATAAGGAAAAAGCAACTGTACGTTTAATCAAAGCTATTGAAAATCCATATACTACCATTTTGGGACATCCCACCGGCAGGCTATTATTGAGCCGGAAGGGCTACGAGTTTGATTATAAAAAAGTGATTGACGCCTGTGCAGCAAACAATGTGGTGATTGAGATCAATGCCAATCCGCTGCGTCTGGATTTGGATTGGCGCTGGCATCAATATGCATTGGATAAGGGTGTAAAACTATCTGTCAACCCGGATGCACACCGTGTAGAAGGTTTTTCTGACATGCATTATGGTGTTTTGGCGGCACGAAAAGGTGGTTTATATAAGGAAATGTGTTTAAATACGTTCTCCCTTGAAGAAATTAAAAAAGAGTTCGAATCAAAAAAGCAGGTAAATGCTCATAGATAAGGTACGTCACATACAACAACAGCAAAATCCGCCTGCTATCCTCGTCATCGGCGATCTGATGATAGATCATTATATCTGGGGCGATGCTACCAGGCTCTCGCCCGAAGCACCGGTTCCGATAGTCAACGTAAAAAACGAGTCCACTACATTGGGTGGAGCAGCAAACGTAGCCCAAAACCTGGTTGCTTTAGGTGCAAAAGTAACGCTTGGAGGGCTGATCGGTGAAGATGCTTACGGCTTAAGACTTATTGAGATACTAGAAAGCGAAGGTATTGCTACAGATGCTATTCTAAAAGATGCAAATCGCCCCACTACGGTAAAAACGCGCGTTGTGGCTGGTAGCCACCAATTAGTTAGAGTAGATAGGGAAATTACCGATCCCGTTTTGAGCGAGTTAGAAGATGAGTTGGTAAATCAATTGGACTACTATATTAACGAATCTGATATTGTGCTGTTTTCTGATTATGGCAAAGGCCTATTCTCGGAAGATCTGACTCAAAGACTGATTAAGCTTGCCAAAAGCAAGGAAAAGAAAGTGATCATCGATCCAAAAGGATTGAATTATGAGAAATATAAGGGTGCATTTATCATCAAGCCCAATCGCAAAGAACTGGCTGAAGCCGCCAAAACCGAGCGGATCAAGAACATTGATGATTTGCAAAAAGCCTCAAAAGTAATCTTTAAACAAACCAGCGTTGATTACCTGATTGTTACCCTGTCTGAAGAAGGTATGGTAATCCTCGATGAGTTGACTTACAAGCTATTACCTGTTAAGGCAACTGCTGTATTCGATGTAACAGGTGCCGGTGATACGGTATTGGCAACTATCGCTTATTTTATGGCTTCGGGGTTGACGATTGAAGAATCTTGCGAACTCGCAAACCATGCTGCTGCAATAGTAATACGCCGCGTGGGTAGTGCAACTACCACAATTGACGAAATTTTAGAAGACATAACAAACGGTCAAAACTAAAGACCAACGATATACAAAATGAATAAACTGGTTATTGAGGAACTGAACGATCATCAGCAATTGATTCAAAAAGTAATTGATTCGCTTGCTGCGGATATAGAGAAAGCCTGCGAAGTGATTGTAAATACGCTAAAAGAAGGCAAAAAGGTTTTAATAGCCGGAAATGGCGGCAGTGCTGCTGACGCTCAGCACATTGCAGCGGAATTGAGCGGAAGATTTGTGAAAGAACGCAGAGCTTTACCGGGTATCGCCCTTACTACTGATACCTCAGCCTTAACTTCTATAGCTAATGATTATGGCTATCAGTTTGTGTTTTCGCGTCAATTGGAAGCACTAGCTCAGCCGGGTGATCTGTTCATCGGGATATCTACCAGTGGGAACAGTGAAGGCATATTAAAAGCCTTTGAATCAGCTCAAAAACTTAAATGCAAAACCTTAGGTTTATCCGGCAGAAATGGCGGTAAGATGAATGGTCTATGCGACCTTAACGTTGTCGTGCCATCTGATATTACTGCCCGTATACAGGAAATGCACATTCTGATCGGTCATATTCTGTGTAAAGCCGTTGATAACGAATTCTAATTGATGAGAAACAACCTCGAGAAAATACTGCTCAACAAGATAAGCGACTTACAATCGCTTAAAGCTTCCATTATGAAATGGCAAACCGAAGGCAAAAAGGTTGTTTTCACCAATGGTGTTTTTGATCTGCTGCATATCGGGCATATTACTTACATGGCAAAGGCTGCGGAACTTGGTGACAAATTGGTTATTGGTTTAAACTCAGACCGTTCAGTAAAAAGAATCAAAGGTGAAGATCGACCCGTGAATGACCAAAATAGCCGTGCTGCACTACTGGCTGCCCTATTTTTTGTAGATGCAATCGTGGTATTTGAAGAGGATACGCCTATCAATGTAATCACGACCCTGATACCTGATATTTTGGTAAAGGGCGCAGATTATTCTATTGAAAATATTGTAGGCGCTAAAGAAGTGATAGCAAACGGCGGCGAGGTTAAGACCATTGATTTTGTTGAGGGTTATTCTTCTACATCTATCATCAAAAAGATCAGGGAACAGATCACGAAGTAATATGAAGATACTGGTTGTCCGCTTCAGCTCGATGGGTGATATTATTTATACCACACCTGTAGTGCGATGCCTGAAGACTCAACTTCCTAATGTAGAAGTTCATTTTCTGACAAAGCCAGCGTTTAAGTATATCTACGACAACAATCCGCATCTCGATAAACTGCTCTTACTAAAGCCAACTTTGGCTGAAACTATCGAAGAGATAAAAGCAGAAAAATATGATTACCTGATCGATTTGCACAATAACTTGCGTACTTCGCTCATCAAACTGCGAACAGGCATTAAATCATCCACTTACAAAAAGCAGCGCATTCGTAAATGGCTGAGCCTCAAATTCAATTTAAAGCTTGTTCCCCCGGTTCATTTGGTGGAACGCTATATGAAAACTGTTAAGTTTTTAAGCGTTAAGAATGATGGCAAACCGATCGATTATTATATAAAAACAGAGCACGATATCACAAAATTACTGCCTGCGTCACATCAGGCAAACTTCTTAGCTTTTATTATAGGTGCTACACATTTTACCAAGCGAATGCCTAATGAGAAGATCATCAGCATATGCAGCAAGATCAATTCTCCGATTGTACTGCTTGGTGGGAATGACGTAAAAGAAAATGGTGGTGCAATTGCAAAGGCCATTGGTTCAAATATTTACAATGCCTGCGGGATAACTTCACTGGATGAATCCGTATATTTAGTTTCGAAAGCGAAACGGGTTTTAGGGTTTGATACAGGGCTAACGCACATTGCCGAAGCATTCGACAGGCCGATTGCCTCTATTTGGGGCGGGACTGTGCCTGAGTTACTTGGTGTACAGCCTTATATGGTAAAAGATGCGGAAGTGATCGGGATTAATTTGCCTTGCCGCCCGTGTTCGAAGTTCGGCCTTGAAAAATGTCCGCTTGGACATTTCAAATGCATGAACAATATACCCGAACAAACTGTTATAAATTTCGCTAACGAAGCTTAAACCCAAGGCAGTATGAAAAAGCTATTATTGGTTCGCCATGCCAAAGCTGTTCATGACGACAGCTACAAAGATTTTGAAAGGCCCCTTAAGCATTCCGGTATGCGGGATACCACCATCATGGCCGAGCGAATTGAAAGTGCGGGGGCGGTTCCGCAAATATTGATAACCAGCCCTTCCCTACGCACTTTAGCAACAGCCAACATACTTTCCGAGCATTTAAGTTTGCACAAACCATCAGAAGACTCACGAATTTATGATGCCAGTCAGCAATCACTACTTTATGTGATCAGCGAATTTTCTGACAATCATAACTTTATAGGGCTGGTTGGGCATAACCCAGGCATCGCTCAATTAGTACATTATTTTACCGGGGAGATACGCGAAGTATCGCCTGGGGCCGCTGTTTTAATCAGGTTTGAATTTGATTCGTGGAAGGAATTGACCTATGATTCGGGTAAACTGGAGTGGTTCAGCTCACCAAAGGAAGATCATTAATTTGAAAATTGCTTTATTTGAAGATTTGAAAATTGAAGTATTATGTTCATTTTCAAATTGCCACATCTTCAAATTTTCAAATCAATTGATACAGTAGGTTTTCCCTGGCAACGATCTAATAAACCCTTGCATTTCCATATTTAACAGGTTCATTGCCAGCTGGCTCATCGGTATGTTAGCTTTCAATGTCAATTCGTCAATAGCGAGGGGTGATTTATGCTGATGAATAATATCCAAAATGATCCTTTCATCATTCGACAGATCCATTGGCAGGGATAACTGCTCGACTGCAGGTCTGCCGTCATCCATCTTTTCCCAACCTAAACAATAGGCCAGGTCAGCCGCGCAGGTTAATAATCCGGCTTTATTATTGCGAATCAGAAAGTTACATCCTTCTGAAAATTCATCATCTATCCTGCCAGGAAAAGCATAAACATCACGATTATAGGAGTTCGCAATTTCGGCTGTGATCAAGGCACCACCTTTAATACCCGCTTCAACTACTACCGCTGCATCAGCCATACCTGCCACTATACGGTTTCGTTGCGGAAAATTCTCACGGTCAGGTATAGTTCCGGATGGATATTCTGTTAATACGCCACCATTTTCCTGCATTTTTTCAGCTAATGAACGGTTTTGTGCAGGGTACATGCGGTCAAACCCATGCCCCAGCACGCCAACTGTTTGCATGCCCTGCTTTAAGCATTCTTTGTGTGCATAGGTGTCTATCCCAAGCGCCAGACCGCTAACAATCAAAACATTGTATTGCTGCAGTTCTTCCACCAATTGACGGCACAGCTGTTTGCCGTATTCGGTTGCTCTCCGGGTACCTACAATACTTACCACATGGCGAGGGTTCAAATTAAAATCACCTTTTGCATATAGTAATATCGGCCCGTCGATGCAATTCTTTAATCTTTTGGGATATTCCGGATCAGTATAAAAGATAGGCTTAATATTATTCTTTTCAATATAATGCAATTCCTCTTCTGCCCGTTCAAGCGCGGCTTTGAAATTGATATCGAAGTATCTTTTCTCGCCGATTCCTGGTATCTGGGTCAGCTTAGCTTTGGATGCTTTAAATATTTGTTCTTCATCACCAAAATGGAAAAACATTGATTTGGCCAGCGCAGGACCAATATTCTTGATAAAAGTTAAAGCAATTCGGTGAAGTAACGACATATTTTAAAGTTCAGGTATCAGGCGTTGAAATTACAAAAAAATATAGCTTGCTCAAATTTTTAGCAATTTATTATTGAGAAAAATTTAATATAAAACCATCATGAAATGTGGTTTTTCAGAATAATTTTTTAATAATTTAGATCATCTCAAAATCAGGAGGCTTGATGAAGAATATCACAAAAAGAAAAGGTACTTCAGCCAGGCTGAAGTACCTGCTTATTGTTCCGTTATTCCTGGCATTTCTTTGTGTTTCAACGCATGCATTCGCACAAAGCCAGCCATCACCTCCTCCGGGTGGCCCGCCGCCCCCACCGCCGCCAGATGAACTTTTTAAGAAGATCAATCCTTTTAAAAAACATAAAAAGGATACAACTTCTAATAAAAAAAGTGATAATAAAACCAGCACAACAACGAACACGCCGCCGTCTGGACCAGCTGCACAACCTGCAGGGCCTCCACCACCGCCAAATCCTTTGAATATTTTCAAAAAGAAAAAGAAGGATACAACGAAGAATGGTAAAAGTTAATTGGAATGACAAAGGGTGATAAGAAATTATTGCCCTTTTACATAAATCACCTGCTTGGTTTCGAAAAATTCTTCCGTAAAATAAACCTTGAGATGATATTGCCTTACCTGCAGGCCTGACTCTTTAATCTCTTGGGATAAGTCGCCGCCTTTAAGATATAATATGCCGTTTGGCAATTGATTTTTGGATTCCTTATTGAATTTCCCTTTTACCCAGGGATAAAAATCTTTCAGTTGGGTGACGGCACGGGAAACTACAAAATCAAACCTTCCGGGAACTTGTTCAGCTCTTATGTGTTCAGCTTTCAGGTTTTTTAAGCCGATGGATTTGGCTACTTCGTTTACTACTTTTATCTTTTTCCCGATAGAATCGACCAGGTAAAATTGTGTTTCGGGAAACATAACAGCTAATGGCAAACCTGGAAAGCCACCTCCGGTACCCACATCCAATATCGCTTCACCGGGCAAAAAGGGCATTACTTTGGCTATGCCAAGTGAGTGCAGTACGTGCCGCTCTAATAAAGCATCGATATCTTTTCGGGATATGACATTGATCTGGTTGTTCCAGAAATTGTATAATTCGGGCAGTTGCTGGTATTGTTGCTGTTGTGCAGGGCTTAGATCAGGGAAATATTTGAGTATAATATCAGATGTCATCCCTGTTAAAGCGGTTAATGATATTGCCCAGCAGGTACCTGGCCCTAAACAACTGCGCTTTAACCGTACCTAAAGGCAGGTCAAGTTGCTGTGCTATTTCTTCGTATGATAATTCGTCAAAATATCTCAGGGTGATCAGGTTGCGATAACGGGCTGGTAAACTTTCGATCAGTACTTTTAATTCCTGTGTTTGTTGCTTCTTTATAGAAGTTTCTTCGGGGTTCAAAACATCAGCCTTTATTTGCAGCGTTTTTTCTTCCCCATCATCGTCCACCATTCCGTGGATGGACATGGTGTTCAGCTTTTTTTTGCGGATGAAGTCGATACAGTTGTTGGTTGCTACACGGAACAGCCAGGTGCTGAACGCATAGTCAGGCTGATATTTATCCAGTTTTTCAAACGCTTTGGCAAAGGTTTCAACGGTGAGGTCCATAGCGTCCTCCTTGTTATTCACCATCTTAAGCGCCATAAAATAAATGGAATCCTTATACCTGTGCATCAGGTCGGCATAAGCTTTTTGATTTCCCTCGCGTGCTTTCACAACCAGGTGAAAATCGTTCTTTGCGTTTTCGGTAAAATTTGCGTTTACTTCCACTGTGTAGTTTTTATAAAAGTACCTATCAATCCAAAAATATTTAAATAAACGTAATAAACAAGGTCGAAAAATGGCAAACTCCACAATAAGTTTTTCACATCCAGTTTGGCGAACACCTTTGAATATACAATTAATTGCGCAATAAGCCTGAATAAAAATAATCCCAAAGCAGGCAGCGGATCATAATCCAGGGTAAGGGATAATATAAGCAGTATATAGAAGAAAAAGCCTGTTAGCGCGTCAAAACTAAGCATACGGCGATGATTATTCTTATACAGCTTCCCTACGCCCATGTGCCTCCTCTTTTGAACAAAGAAAGTGGCAAAAGTGTTTTTGGCCGGACTAAATGTGAAAGCATCCGGATGAATCTCAATCGCTGTATTATCGGCAGTGGCGCTTTGATTGACAAAGAGATCGTCATCGCCCGACATCACATGCATGTGAGATCCAAATCCCTTATTTCTGAAAAACAGTGTTTTTGTATAAGCCAGGTTACGGCCAATACCCATGTACGTATTGCCCGCCAGAGCTGCTGAAAGGTAATTTACAGCAGTTTTTGTAGTCTCGAACCGTATAAGTGAATTAAGAAATCCTTTAGTTTTATAATAAGGAGAATAACCCAGAACGATCTCTATACCATCTGTAAAATTTGCCGCCATACGAGTGATCCACTCGTCAGAAGCAGGTTTGCAATCGGCATCTGTAAACAGCAAATGTTCATTTTTAGCTGCCTTGATACCCATCGTCAGGGCGAATTTTTTGCCTGTTTTATGTCGGTCATTCTCGGTTATGGTAACCACTTTTAAACGGGAATATTTTGCACTTAGCTCCTTCAGAACAAGCTCCGAATCATCCAATGAACAGTCATTTACCAGGATCACCTCAAAATCGGGGTAATTTTGCGCCAATATTAAAGGTAAGTTTTCAGGTAATTTTTCGGCCTCGTTACGGGCGCTGATGATCACTGAAACGGGAAGTGTGGACCGTACCAATTCATGAGCAGGTTTATATGATCTCAGTCTGTTATGATAATAAATAAGGTAAAACAGCTGAACAATAAAACAGAAGGTTAGCAGTATGAATAACGCGTCGGGTAAATAGGTTTCCAATATCGGGTGAATATATAATGGGTAAAATTGTAAAAAAAACCATGATTGTCTAATAGTGGTGGATAAGTTTTGGCCCGAAAGCCCCTATTGTGGAAAAATCACTTACCGAAACAATAACAATACCTTGAAAGCCACCGTCGTTAATATAAAAATCGCCCGCAAATGACTAATTTTGCAGCCTCGCAATGAAATTCAGTTTAACAGCACAAGACCCGTTATCGAAGGCCCGCGCAGGCGAAATCACCACTGATCACGGCACTATACAAACACCGATTTTTATGCCTGTAGGCACTGCAGGCACCGTAAAAGCCGTTCATCAGCACGAATTGAAGGACGATATAAAGGCACAGATCATCCTTGGCAATACCTATCATTTATACTTAAGGCCAGGGCTGGATACGCTTGAAAAAGCAGGCGGTCTGCATAAATTCAATGGCTGGGACAAGCCCATATTGACCGACAGCGGCGGCTACCAGGTATATTCGCTTACGGAAGTGCGTAAAATAAAGGAAGAGGGTGTTACGTTTCGTTCACATATTGATGGTTCAAAGCACCTGTTTACGCCTGAAAATGTAATGGATACGCAACGCACCATCGGCGCCGATATCATTATGGCTTTTGATGAATGTACGCCTTATCCGTGTGAGTATGGCTATGCGCGAAAGTCCATCGAAATGACGCACCGCTGGCTTAAACGTTGTTGTGACAGGTTTGATAGCACTGAGCCAAAATATGGATACAGTCAAACACTATTTCCTATTGTGCAGGGATCGGTTTATAAGGATCTGCGTACTAAATCAGCTGAAGTTATCGCCTCATTTGAGCGCGAGGGCAATGCCATAGGCGGTTTATCCGTTGGTGAACCGGCTGAGGAAATGTATGCTATGACCGAATTGGTTTGCAATATATTACCACAGCAAAAACCACGTTATTTAATGGGCGTAGGCACACCTATTAATATATTGGAAAATATTGCGTTAGGTATTGATATGTTTGATTGCGTAATGCCTACGCGCAACGCCCGGAACGGTATGCTTTTTACCAAAGAGGGTATTATCAATATCAAAAACGAGAAGTGGAAGAACGATTTTAGCCCGATTGAAGCTGATAGCGACCTATTTGCAGATAGAAGTTATACAAAAGCTTATCTTCGGCATTTAATTCACTCGGGCGAGATATTGGGGGCGCAGATAGCCACATTGCATAACCTGCATTTTTATCTGTGGTTAGTGAAAACGGCACGTGAAAAGATTGTTTCGGGGGAGTTTTATAACTGGAAAAACATAATGGTAAACCGCTTGGGCCAACGATTATAAATGAGACGTTTTTTAAGAAAATACCTGAAGGTTATTGATCGGTACATCATCCGAAAGTACCTGGGTACATTCATATTTACACTGGCTATTTTTTCGGTAGTGATGGTGGTTTTTGACGTGTCTGAACACCTGGATAATTTCTTAAAAAAGGCGACGACCTTTCATGAAATTGCCTTTCAATACTATGCCGGCTTTATTCCGTTCTACCTGAATTATCTGTCGCCGCTTATCAATTTTCTGGCGGTAATCCTGTTCACGGCCAAGATGGCTAACCAAACGGAGATTGTACCGATATTGACATCAAAAGCAAGTTTTAACCGTTTTTTGAGACCTTATTTTATTGCTGCATCTCTGTTATTTATTGTTTCATTTTTTGCGAACGTCTATCTTATTCCTTACACCAATCGCCTTAAAGTCGACTTTGAAGCCACACATTTCAGCGATAGCGACCCTACAAAAAATGAGGTGCATATGCAGCTTGACAAGAACACCTTTATATACGTGCGGTCATTTGACCCCGCCTCAAAAACAGGCTATGAGTTCATTTTGGAGAAGTTTAAGGGCGATGTGATGACCCGTAAAATTGTCGCCAGCAACGTAGTTTACGATTCCGTAAAACGTGTTTGGACAATAAAAGCTTACTCCGACAGGCAAATAAATGGCCTAAAAGAGAATATGGTTTGGCATGGAGGATCAAAAGATACAGTGCTGGATATGCGCCCGGAGGACTTTGAAATAAAGGATAATCAGTACAGCGCCATGTCCATGAGCGTTCTGAACAAGAATATTGTCAAGGCAAAATTGCGTGGAACAGGTGAATTATTGGATATGGAATTTGAAAAATATCACCGTTTTGTTTACCCTTTATCTACCTATGTGCTCACTTTAATCGGAGTTTCTATGTCGTCCAGGAAGGTGCGCGGAGGCGTCGGACTACCGCTCGGGATAGGCATTATTTTGTGTTTTACCTACATTATTGTCGAACGATTTGCACTGGTTTTCTCGGTAAAAGGTGGCGCACCGCCGCTGATTTCGGTGTTTATGCCTAACCTTTTATTCTTCGCATTGGGCTACTATTTGCTGGTAAAAGCGCCTAAATAATGGCAGAAAAAGTGGCACCGGCGCAGCTAAATAAGAACCTTATCATTCTTCATTTTACGGTTTTTATCTGGGGTTTTACAGGCATTTTAGGCAAGCTCATTTCCATCTCCGCAGTGCAATTAGTATGGTATCGCGTGCTTATTGCATCAGTCACTTTGTTCCTTTATTTCAACTTTAATAGGACCACTTTTAGAGTAAATCGCAGCACATTTTTCAAGCTAATTTTTACCGGTGCACTGGTGGGTGGGCACTGGATTTTGTTCTTCCTTTCCATTAAATTATCTACCGTTTCCGTGAGCCTGGTATGCCTCTCATCCATCACTTTATTCACTGCAATTTTCGAACCGCTGATCAACAAAAAACGGATATCGAAACTCGAAATTATTTCAGGAATTTTGATCATTCTGGGCATCCTGATCATTTTTAAATTCGAAACACAATACACTAAGGGTATCATAGCAGGGCTAACAAGTGCGGTCTGTGCAAGTCTTTTTGCCATCATCAACTCACGGCAAGTGCAAAAATATGAGGCCCCGGTAATCGCATTTTATGAGCTTTCGGGAGCCTTTATTTGGATTTCCATCTTCCTTACAGTGACCAGCGGATTCGACAAATCCATGATCCTGGGTCGTGCTGATATAGGGTATCTTTTGCTCCTGGGTACCATCTGTACATCGCTTGCCTACGTTGCCGGAGTGTCGGTAATGCGCGAACTTTCTGCCTTCCGGGTGGCACTTATCACCAACCTTGAACCGGTGTATGGCATCGTTATGTCCTTTCTATTTTTTGGTGACATGAACAAAATGACCATGGGTTTCTGGGTGGGGGCTATCATTATTTTGTCGACAATTTTCCTGTTTCCGGTCGCTCAAAAGCAGGTAGCCAGGAGAAGAAACGGATAAGCATTTCTTATTAATTTTCTTTCAAATTCCTGGGGCTAATTCCTAAAATCTGACACTGATTTCTTATTGCCAAGAGCGGGAGAGTACTTAAAATACATGCCTCTCAAAACGCATTTTAAAGCCCTATAAACGACTCTGGAAAATACCCACCTAAACCTTCATCAGAATCATTTCGAACGACCAGACGCAAAATTAGATTTTGGCTTAGTGTAATTAATCCAGATTGGGAAAACATCGATTTACTGGCCAAAATTTACGTATAAATCACGAGTAAATTTTGAACATTCAATTTACATAAAATATATATTTACTTTAAAATCATATAGTTAATTTGTTTATATAAAATTATAGTTTAACAAATATAATTTTGAAAATTTTCTAAAAACTAATATTTTTAGCATTTAAATTAATAGGGGCAAATATAAATACATATAAATTTTATAATCAAATATTTATTCAAAGTTAATTAACAAAAAACTTCACTCAGGCAATTTGACTCGCATTTTCTTAAAGTGTGTACTGAATCAAAAAATGAGAGTTTCAAAAAAATCGACGCTTACCTGCATTTGTATGCGAAACAGATTTTTGCACGAAGAATTTCTTTCAATTTTTCAGAGAATTTTCAGATGCAAATCGGATGGGACCTAAACAAAATTTCCGAGCAACTGAGAGCTACCCGACGTCCCCTCTCCCACTTTCGGTTAAAAAATCGAGATGAATATTTCGGTCTTAAAAAGTGCGTCTTTCTTTAATTTTTTGATTTTAGGTTTTTTGTAAAAAAGCAGAGTTGGACTTTACCAATTTGTGATACCTCTACCCTTTTTGTAGATTTATAAAAGGAGCAAAAATTCGACATGAATTTTCTGACCCACTAAAAACCGCGTCCATTTCAAAACCATTAAAATTGAGGCCGTCATGAGAATAAAAACGATGTTCATCATCTTCGTCACCGTGTTGCTTACGGTAGTGATCATGCAAAACACAAAAGAGGTTCCTTTTAGTTTTTTGTTTGCCACCTTCTATGTTTCTAAACTGGTCATGTTGTTGGCAGTGGCTGTTGTTTCATTTATCGTTGGCGTGCTGGTTGGTCGCCCGGGAAAACCAAAATATGTTCCGGGACGAGACGAGGAGCCGGAAGAACAAAAAACCAAACCTGATACACTAAGTCAGGAAGACAGAGATTATATAAGTTAAACTATGGAAAATAAAATTGGATTTATCGGACTGGGAAATATGGGTCTTGAGATGGCCAGAAATCTTATCGCAGCAGGCTACCATTTGCAAGTGTACAACCGCAGTGCGGACAAGGCTAACGAGCTGGAACAATCAGCCGTCACCAGGTGTAAAACACCCGCTGAAGCAGCGGCAAATGTACCTGTGGTGATCACCATGCTTTCGGACGATGAAGTGGTTACAGAAACAGTAATTGGTAAGGACGGAATACTGCAAACTTTACGGCCCGGAGGCATTCATATTTCTATGAGCACCATCTCTCCTGACGCATCAGAAAAGATGGCTGCAGCGCATCAAAAAGCAGGCAATATATACCTTGCTTCGCCCGTGTTTGGGAGACCTGAAGCTGCTGCTGCTAAACGCCTCTGGATTTGCGTATCCGGGGACAAGGAAGCAAAAGAAACCGTACAGCCGATTCTCGATGCATTAGGACAAGGCGTAATTGACTTTGGCGACAGCATCGGAGGCGCCAACGTGGTGAAGATAGTAGGCAACTTTATGATCTTCGCTTCTGTGGAAATGATAGCCGAAGCGTTGGCATTATCAGAAAAGCAGGGACTGGATCGCGCCCAGGTGGCCGACTTCTTTGGTTCAACCCTTTTTAACGCGCCCGTCTATCAAAACTACGGTAAGCTCATTGCCAACAAAGCTTACGAGCCGGTAAGGTTTAAAGCGAAGCTTGGCTACAAAGACGTGAGCCTTGCTTTCAATCTTGCCCAGCAAAGTAACACGCCAATGCCTATCGGCTCTGCGTTGCTAAACCGTATGCTCACCGCCGTAGCCAAAGGTTGGGGCGAACGAGACTGCGTAGAGGCGTTTGATAGAGGAGTTGCAGAAGATGCAGGCTTGTAGGAAGTCAGAGGTCAGAAATGGGAGGTCGGATTATTTAAAAGTTGATAACAGGTTCTGAGATCAGACTTCCGACATCTGACCTCAAACTTCTGACATCAATAAAAAACCTGGTTTGTCTTTTCCAATTCTGACAGATCAGGTTTTTTGTTGAATATGCCGAACACTGATGCACCGCTGCCGCTCATGCTGGCGTAGATTGCGCCGGCTTCGTAGAGTGCTGCCTTCACTCCTCTGATAACCGGGTGATTCTTAAACACCGACTCCTCGAAATCATTTTTGATATGATGCTTCCATTCTTCAACCGGAAGTTTGATCAGCTCTTTCAAAGATTCTTTTACAGGCGCAGGTTTTACTCCCCGGTAGGCTTCGGCAGTAGAGACGTGCGCAGGGGGCATTACAAGGGCTATGTGATAACCTGAAAGGTCGAGTTGTATATCTTCAAACCTATCGCCTTTTTCGAATGCAAATACGGGCTTATTTTCGATGAAGAAGGCACAGTCGGCTCCTAATTGCCGGGCATAATCCAGCATTTGCTCAGTCGAGATTTTTAAATCGAATAAATTATTGATGAGTTTAATAAAAAACGCTGCATTAGCTGATCCACCGCCCAAGCCTGCCCCTATCGGAATGTGTTTTAGCAGATGAATGTTGACGGGAGGCAGGTCATGATCCTTGCTTATCAAATGATAGCCCTTAATACACAGGTTATCCTCGATCCTGCCGGGTATTTCCAGTCCGGATGAGTGAAAGGTCAACTCATCACTTGGTAATGCCTCTAAAGCATCGTAAATAGGCAATGGAAAAAAAATAGTTTCTATATTATGATAACCATCGGGCCGGCGGCCGGTTATATTGATGCCGATATTGATCTTGGCGCTTGGAAATACGATCATTCAGATTGATTAACATCGGATGTATTTTTGCACATCCGTAGGATTCCAAAATTAGATTATTTTTATTTGTGTTTCGAAATATCGTTGTAAAGTTGGAAGGTTGAAATGTTGGAAAGTTAATTCAACTCAATCAACCTCCCGAAAGTTATCGGGACAACTTAATCAACCCAATCAACTAACATGAAACAGTACCTCGATTTGATGAAGCATGTTTTGGAGACCGGTACCCAAAAGCATGACCGTACCGGAACCGGTACCCTTAGCGTATTTGGTTACCAGATGCGTTTTAACCTGCAGGAAGGCTTTCCGCTGGTTACAACCAAAAAACTGCACCTTAAATCGATCATACACGAGCTGATCTGGTTTTTGAAGGGCGATACAAATATCGCCTACCTGAAAGAGAACGGTGTGCGCATATGGGATGAATGGGCCGATGAACAAGGCAACCTTGGCCCGGTATACGGTCACCAATGGCGCTCGTGGCCAAAACCTGATGGCGGGCATATCGATCAGATCACCCAGGTGGTGAATACCATCAAAAAGAATCCCGATTCACGACGCATCATTGTTTCGGCATGGAATGTTGCCGAAGTGGAACACATGGCTTTGCCGCCATGCCATAGCCTGTTCCAGTTTTATGTGGCTGAGGGAAAGTTGTCGTGCCAATTGTACCAGCGTAGTGCGGATATATTTTTGGGGGTTCCTTTCAATATCGCTTCTTACGCATTGCTTACGATGATGATGGCCCAGGTATGCGATCTGCAGTCGGGTGATTTCATTCATACGTTTGGCGATGCCCACTTGTACAACAACCATATCGAACAAGCCAATCTCCAGCTGAGCCGGGAACCAAGGCCGTTGCCAACCATGAAGATCAACCCCGATGTGAAAGACATCTTTCAGTTTAAATTTGAAGATTTCACTTTAGAGAATTACGATCCATGGCCGCATATTAAAGGCGTAGTAGCTGTTTAATTGGTTCACAGGGCTCATTACTTCACTGGGATGAATACTGATAAACTCAAAAATTTGTTTCCTGATATATTGAGCCTGGAGAAAGCTATAAAAGACAATTCGGAAGATCTCAAATTTTTTAATAATTTCATCAAGGTTCTGACAGAGGACGCTGAATTACTTCAACGTCTTGCCACCAATGAACCATTGAACTAATGAACTAATGACAGTTACCATAGTAGTTGCCATCGCCGAAAATTACGCCATCGGCAAAAACAACCAGTTACTCTGGCATATGCCAGCTGACTTAAAACATTTTAAGCAGATCACTTCGGGGCATACTGTTATTATGGGCCGTAAAACTTACGACTCTGTTGGTAAACCGCTGCCTAATCGCCGCAATATCATTATCACCCGCCAGGAAATAACTATTCCGGGATGTGAAGTGGTAAAATCTGTTGAAGAGGCTTTAGAACTTTGCGCTGGTGAAGAAGAAGTGTTTATTGTAGGCGGCGCGGAGATCTACAAACTGGCTATGAACAAAACCGACCGCATTTATCTAACTATTATACACCACTCTTTTGATGCTGACACTTTTTTCCCGGAAATTGATTATATGGAATGGAAAGAAGCTTCGCGGGAAGATCATCCGGCAGACGAGAAACATAAATATGCTTATTCATTCATCAAACTCGAGCGCGTTTAACATCTTAATGCAATAATTTGTTTGAAGATAAAATTTTATGGTTATAAAATTTTATTAGATTTGCCGTCTTGTTTAAAAAAGCTTATAGACTAATTTATTACATATTCTAATTTACAATGCAAGGTAAAGGGGTTATTAAATTTTTTGCGTTCCTGATGGCGGCGGTGTGCTTATACCAACTATCGTTTACGTGGGTAGCAAATAAAGTAGAGAATGATGCAAAAGCATACGCCAAGGGCAACTACAAAAAAGAAAGGGCGTACCTGGACTCTATGGAGACACAACCTGTGTATCCAATATTCAAACACACTTATCAATACTGTACGGCAAAAGAGCTGCAATTGGGCCTCGACTTACAGGGCGGTATGAGTGTAACCATGCAGGTATCGCTGCGCGACCTGGTGAAAACCTTATCTGGTAATAACCCTGACGTTGTGATGGCCCAGGCTTTGGACAAAGCTGACTATGACAGTGGTGCTGGCAAGAGCCAAAGCGATTACATCACGCTTTTTGTAAATGAGTATGAAAAATTAAATCCTAACGGTAAACTGGCTTCCCTGTTCGCAACGCAAGCCAATAAGGACCATGTAAAGTTCAATTCAACCAACGATGAAGTTGAAGCTTTCCTGAAAGATCAGGCTGATGTTGCCGTACAACAAACTTACACAGTATTAAATACCCGTATTGACGCGTTCGGTGTGGTTCAGCCAAATATCCAGCTTTTAAAGGACCGTAACCAGATATTGATCGAGTTACCTGGTGTTACTGAGCCAGACCGTGTTCGTAAACTGTTACAGGGGACTGCAAAACTGGAGTTTTATAAAACTTTTGATAACTCTGAAGCTGCTGGTATATTGAATAATGTTAACAGCATCCTTGCTGCAAAAGTAAAAAGCACAGAGAAGGATACCACTGCTAAATCCACTACTGCGACAACTGATAAAAAGGATACTTCAAAAGCAGGTTTATCGCTGTTGAATAAAGTAAACAAAAGCGCCGCTAAAGATACTTCGCTGGCAAATAGCAAAGCGCAGTTTGCAAATCAGAATCCTTTATTTTCCGTATTGACACCTGCTCTTTACAGAGACCAACGAAGCGGGCAATTAGCGCCACTTCCCGGCCCTGTAGTGGGAGTAGCAGCACAAAAAGATACTGCTAAGGTTAATGCTTACCTGCATAGTCCTGAAGTAAAGGCGCAATTACCTCAAAATATCAAATTCCTGTGGGGTGTAAAACCACGCGAGAACACCAAAACATTTGAACTGTATGCCATGAAGCTTGCAGGCGCTGATAATGGCCCTGTGCTTACCGGCGATGTTGTAAACGATGCAAGAAGCGATATTGACCAAACTAAAGGCGGTTGGGAAGTAACCATGTACATGAACCCCCAGGGCGCTCAGAAATGGGAAGAGATAACCGGTGAAGCTGCTCCTTCAAGCCCTAATCAACAAGGTAAAGCCATCGCCATCGTTCTGGACGATAATGTGTACTCTGCCCCTTCCGTAAATGGTAAAATTTCTGGTGGCATCTCATCTATCTCAGGCGGTAACTTCACCCAGGAAGATACTAAGGACTTAGCCAACGTATTAAAAGCTGGTCGTTTGCCTGCCCCTGCCATTATTGTATCAGAATCAACTGTAGGCGCTACTTTAGGTCAGCAGGCTATACATGCCGGTTTATTATCATCGGTAATGGGCTTTGTAGTGGTGCTGATCTTCATGATCGCCTATTATAACCGCGCAGGTACTATCGCAGTTGTTGCGGTATTGATCAACGTATTCTTCCTGATGGGTGTACTCATCAGCTTAGGTTCCGTGTTAACCATGCCTGGTGTTGCCGGTATCGTGTTAACCTTAGGTATATCGGTTGATGCCAACGTACTGATTTATGAACGTGCCCGTGAAGAGCTATTATTAGGGAAATCTATCAAACTTGCTGTGGCGGATGGCTTCAAACATGCATTATGGTCAATCCTTGACTCTAACATCAGTACATTCCTTACCGGTTTGATACTGTTCACATTCGGTAGCGGGCCTATCAAAGGTTTCGCAGTAGTATTGATGATCGGTATCGTTACATCATTGTTCTGTTCATTGCTGATCTCAAGAATTATTTTTGAATGGATGATCACCAAAGGATGGGATATCAAATTCTCAAACCCGTGGAGCTCTCACACTTTCAAGAACGCCAACTTTGGATTTGTAAAGAACCGTTTCAAATTCTACATATTCTCTGGTGTATTTATCACTGCAGGTATTATATCTATGTTTACCCAGGGATTCAATTATGGTGTGGATTTTGTCGGCGGACGTAATTATATCCTCGAGTTTGACAATAAAAATGTGACTACCGAACAGGTGCACAGCGCTATTGATAAAGTACTTGGCGCCAGCGAGGTTAAAACCTACGGTGGAAATAAGATAAGTATTACTACCAAATACCTGATCGAGGACAATACAACAACTGCTGATGCAAAAGTAAGGCAAACGCTGTTCAATGCTTTAAATGCGAACCCGGCAACCAAGGTTACTGATGATCCGACTAAAACCCAATATCAGAAAGTTAAAGCTACTATTGCCGAAGGGCTTAAACGCTCGGCATTCTGGACGGTTGCGTTTGCGATTATAGTGATATCGGCTTATATCCTGTTGCGTTTCCGCAAATGGCAGTTCAGTTTGGGTGCGATGGTTGCAACTGCACACGATGCATTGATGGTATTATCGTTCTTTACCTTGTTCAGAAACTTCATACCATTCCTTGATATTGACCAGTCGTTTATTGCAGCCATATTGACAGTAATCGGTTATTCGATTAATGACACGGTGGTGGTTTTCGACCGTATCCGCGAATTCCTGAGCCTGCACCATTCAAAAGCTGATGACCCTAAAGAAGTGATCAACCATGCGATCAACAAGACCTTAAGCCGTACCATTATAACTGCTTTGACAGTATTATTCGTGTTGATAGTATTATTTATCTTCGGTGGCGAAGTGATCCGGGGCTTCTCATTCGCTTTATTGGTGGGTGTATGTTTCGGTACTTATTCATCTATTTGTATCGCTACTCCGATCATCATTGATTTCGGTAAGAAAGACCTGAAATAAAGTCACATAACCGTTATTTTAAAGGCTCCAAACAACATTTGGAGCCTTTTTTGTTTACTATTGTATGTACCTATCTAAATATATAATTTATGGAAACAACAAACTCATCCCGGTTTCCTTTGGTAGTGATAGCAGGCGGCGGCTTCGGCGGCCTTGAAGTGGCAAAAGCTTTAGCCAATGAACCTGTAGAAGTATTAATGTTGGATAAACATAACTATCACACTTTCCAACCTTTATTATACCAGGTGGCAACAGGCAGCCTCGAGGCAGGCTCTATAGCCTTCTCACTCCGTAAGAATTTTGACAATCAAAAAAATTTTCGCTTCAGGGTAGCTGAAGTGACAAAAATCAATCCTGAGAGAAATACCATTGACAGCTCCATTGGCGAAATCAAATATGACTATTTGGTAATTGCTACCGGGTCGACAACAAACTTTTTTGGCAATATGGACATTGAGTATCATGCCATGCCGATGAAATCGGTGCCCGAGGCGCTGAACCTGCGTTACATGATTTTGCAGCATCTTGAGGAAGCTGTTTTAAAAGCTACTCCTGACGAACGCGAGCCTTATCTGAACTTTGTACTGGTTGGCGCTGGTCCTACCGGTGTTGAATTGGCAGGGGCTTTGGCTGAACTTAGAAATAATATCCTCTGTAAAGATTATCCGGAATTAAAGAAGGAGGAAATGAAAGTTTATTTGGCTGATTTTATGCCGAGAGTGCTGGGTGCTATGTCTGAGGAAGCATCGGAAGCTGCAAAGAATTTCCTGACCAAAATGGGTGTGGAAGTAATGTTGAACGCTAAAGTAGAGAACTATGACGGCGACGTGATCACTTTTGAAGGTGGCAAAAGCATACGCTCAAAAAATGTGATCTGGTCGGCGGGTGTTATGGGTAATGTTTTTGAAGGGATCGATAAGGATATTATTCAACGGGGTAACCGCATAAAAACAGATAGCATCTGCCGTGTAGAAGGATTTAGTAACGTATTTGCCATCGGCGACGTTTCGGCTATGATCACCAATGATACACCTAAAGGGCATCCCGGCGTAGCACAGGTAGCTATACAAATGGGTAAAGCTACAGGTGAGAATATTCTTCATATCATAAAAGGAGAAGCGACCAAGCCATTTAAATATTTTGACAAAGGTTCATTGGCCACGATTGGCCGCAACAAAGCTGTTGCCGATTTAGGTAAACTGAAATTCCAGGGATTTTTTGCCTGGGTGGTATGGATGTTTGTCCACCTGATTTCGCTTTTAGGCTTCAGGAACAAGGCCATTGTATTTGTTAGCTGGGTAGGCAACTATCTTACCTATAATGGCGGCTCGAGATTGATCATCAGGAAGTTCGTTAAGGAAGATCCTTTGCACGAGGCAGAGCTTGTAACACACGAAGAATAAGGAAATATCCTGTTATATTAGCTCAAAATACACCTTTATGAAAGCATTATTAATATGTATCGGCCTGGCATCTATTACACTGACGGGATATGCACAGGACGGAACAACACGAAGTTACCAGGTAAACAGTTCAATACCCGTACCTGAAGGAGATTCGGTAAAGTTGGTAATTGACGGCACGAGCGCGTACTATCAGAAGACAGTAAAAGTAGATACAGGCATTGGTGTCAGTTTGATCTATCTGCGTACATTACAGTTTATGGCTGCAAAGAACTTCCAGCAAACTTATGGCTATGAGCAGGAAGGGAAAGAGATATTCACCACTACACAGGATCTGAATACCAACCCGTTTACGATTGGCAATTACTCAGATAATATCGATCCCTTTACCGTTCAGTTTGCCATAACCGTAGATATGAAGAAACAACGTTATCGCTATACTATTCATAACGTGACATTTTACAGGCCCACTGAAACCGGTAACTTGAGAATGAGCCTTTATGAAGTATACTTAAGAGCAACCAATGGCGATTCGCGATATATAAAGAAAGATTCCAAAAAAGTACTGGATGCTTTTGAAAGATATATCGGTTCATTAACAGCCGAACTGAGGGAAAGTATTGATCATAAGGCCATGATCTATAACACCAAATTTTAAGACATGGCCTCAGCTATTCAAATCACCGAATGCCCGAGGGATGCAATGCAGGGAATACATAATTTTATTCCCACAGAGGTTAAAGCTGAATACATCAATCTACTGTTACAGGTAGGTTTTGACACAATCGATTTCGGTAGTTTTGTTTCACCAAAGGCTATACCTCAGATGCAGGATACTGCACAGGTATTGGAAAAACTGTATTTGAGCAACTCCCGCTCTAAGTTATTAGCCATCATAGCCAATTACAGGGGCGCTGAAGAGGCTGCGCAGCATGAGGAGATCACTTACCTGGGTTTTCCATTTTCTATATCAGAGACGTTCCAGCAGCGCAACGCCAACACCAGCATAGCTGAGGCTTTTGAGATTGTGAAGCGAATAAAAGCGCTCAGCGATACCAAGGGAAAGAAATTATTGGTTTACCTGTCGATGGGCTTTGGCAACCCTTATGGTGATGAATGGCATAACGACATTGTACTGCGCTGGGCAAAAAAACTGATTGATGAGGGCGTTGAGTATATCTCTCTGGCAGATACTATTGGTATTGCCGCACCTGAACAGATAGAAAGTCTCTATTCTTCCCTATCTGATAATTTTAAAGAAACAACCTGGGGCATTCACCTGCACTCTACGCCGAATACGTGGAAACCTAAAATAGAAGCAGCCTATAAAAGCGGCTGCAAACGATTTGATACTGCGTTAAAGGGTTATGGCGGCTGCCCGATGGCAAAAGATGAGCTTACAGGGAATATTGCTACTGAGAATTTGATTTCTTACCTGCAAAGCCAGAACGTCGATCTTGGGCTTAATTTAGATAAGTTGAGGGAAGCAATGGATTACTCAGGAAGAGTATTCGGTTGATGCATTCCGATTTCAGATTTCCGATGTCAAGCTCTCTCCATTTTAAAATGCTGTATACCAGCCTCTTCGAACTGCGGACCAGTCTTCACAAAACCAAACCGCTCGTATAATGATACTGCTTGTATTTGGGCATGCATATACACATAAGTAGCATCCCCGGGCAGATCGTCCAAAACAGTTTGTACCAAAGCCTGCCCTACTCCATGCCCTCTGAATTTTTTTAGAACAGCAAAACGCTCTAATTTGTAGCCTTTATCCGTTTTGCGCCAGCGTGCTGCGCCAGCCGGTTCTCCGTCAACTGTAGCTAAAAAGTGGGTAGATTCCTCTTCGTGTTCCCATTCCAATTCGGGCGGGCAGTTTTGTTCGCCTACAAATACTTCGCGGCGTATGGCAAATACTTTTTCCAATTCGACGGGATCAACAACTTTTTTTACTTCTACTTTTGACATGGGGCTTTCAGATTTGGGTTCGAAATTAGTTAAAATAACAAACGCCCCAATAATTATCGGGGCGTTTGCGTTGTAAAATTATACCTGATATTACAGCTTGCTGTTCACATCGACACAATTCAAATCTTCAAATGCAACGGTTAAACGCTTAACGAAGTTTTCCTCAGCTTTGCGCAACCATACACGCGGATCGTAATATTTTTTGTTTGGAGAATCTTCTCCTTCAGGATTACCGATCTGTGATTGAAGATAGCCTTCTTTTCCCTGGTAGTAATTTTTAATACCTTCCCAGAACGCCCACTGCATATCGGTATCAATATTCATTTTTATAGCGCCATAAGAGATGGCCTCGCGAATTTCTTCCTGGCTTGAACCAGAACCACCGTGGAACACGAAGTTGATTGGTTTTTCAGCAGCCAGGTTGTAATGTTTCTTAATATACTCCTGTGAATTATGCAGGATGATCGGTTGCAATTTAACGTTACCTGGTTTGTATACACCATGCACGTTACCAAAAGCAGCAGCCACTGTGAAACGAGGGCTAACTTTTGAAAGCTCCTCATAAGAGTAAGCCACATCTTCAGGTTGAGAATATAAGTGATGGCTGGCAACATTACTATTATCTACACCATCCTCTTCACCACCTGTTACACCTAACTCGATCTCCAGTGTCATACCCATTTTAGCCATGCGGGCAAGATATTTAGCAGAAATTTCGATGTTTTCCTGAATAGGCTCTTCAGAAAGATCCAGCATGTGTGATGAGAACAATGGTTTGCCTGTTTCAGCAAAGAATTTCTCACCGTGATCAAGCAGGCCGTCGATCCATGGTAATAATTTCTTAGCACAGTGGTCGGTATGCATAATTACAGCTACGCCATAATGCTCTGCCAAAAGATGAACATGCTTTGCAGCAGAAACAGCGCCTAAAATAGTAGCCTGTAACTGTGAGTTATCCATTGATTTGCCCGCATAGAATTGCGCACCACCATGAGATACTTGTATAATTACCGGCGAATTAACCGCTTTTGCAGTTTCCATTACAGCATTGATGGTATTGGTACCGGTTACGTTAACAGCAGGTAACGCAAACTGATGCTTTTTAGCGATCTCAAACAGCTCCTGCACCTGGTCGCCGTGCAAAACGCCTTTATAATTTTTTAAATCCATTAGCTTAATTTTCCTTGGTTTTGTTAAATTCCTTAGTACTTATTGGGGCCTCGAAGTTATAAAATTTCCTGATTTATGTCATGCAAGTATCTAATTTTTAATACACATGACGCCGTTTTACCATATTTTCATTTAATGGTCATCTCATTTTAATTTCTTCAAAATTTAAATTTTAGGAGTGCTCTGTTTTAAGATTTTTGCAATAGCTTTAACTATGCAAAACATTTAGGTGGTTTGCAAGCTTTAATGCTTAATCACTTCTATAATATTTTTTGTTTCTTTGCACTGAAATTGGAGGCACAACTAACAAATGACCTGGTTTAAAAGAGAATCAAAAGGGATAATAACTACAACCGAGGAAAAAAAAGAAGCCCCGGACGGGATATGGAATAAATGCCCGAACTGTAAAAAACCATTGCATTACAGCGAACAAGTTGAGAACCAATACGTTTGCCACTACTGCGGTTACCACATCCGTATCGGTTCAAAGGAATACTTTTCTATTTTATTTGATAATAACGAGTTTACCGAGCTATATCCAAACCTAAAATCAGGCGACCCGCTGCATTTTGAGGATACCAAGAAATACACAGACAGGATAACTGAGACCACCAACAAAACCGGCCTGAAGGACGCTATCCGCGCCGGGGCAGGTAAAATTGACGGCCAGGATATCGTAATTGCTTGTATGGATTTTAATTTTATCGGCGGTTCGATGGGCTCAGTAGTTGGTGAAAAGATCGCACGCTCTATCGATTATTGCATCGAGCACAAAGTACCATTCCTGATGATATCAAAATCAGGGGGTGCGCGCATGATGGAAGCGGCATTCTCGTTAATGCAGATGGCTAAGACTTCAGCTAAGCTGGCTTTACTGGCTCAGGCTAAAATACCTTACATCTCATTATTGACCGACCCTACCACCGGTGGTGTGACCGCATCTTATGCAATGTTGGGCGATATCAATATTGCTGAACCAGGATCACTGATAGGCTTTGCCGGCCCGAGGGTTATTAAAGAGACGATTAAGAAGGACCTTCCAAAAGGTTTCCAAACTGCAGAGTTTGTACAGGAACATGGTTTCCTTGACTTCATAGTTGATCGCCGTGAAATGAAAGAAAAGCTGGCTACTTTCTTAAAAATGATGGCTAATTAATCATCAAGATACTTCAAAAGAAAAAAGGCTTTGGTCGTAACCAGAGCCTTTTTCTTTTTGATGCGCCTTGTCGACGCCCGTAGGATATTCGGTTATCCCACTGATTTGCAATAACCCGGATTTTGTCTGAATTATTTGCTATGTTAATACCAAGTTACGATTTTATTTGGTCTTTACAAGGTATTTTTCGTTTTATGTTCCGATACCTACGGTGCCTTCCAATGCGCCACCTCCGGGTTCATTATTATAAGGTGAATCGGCCAAACTTCCGTCTTTATTCAGCACTTTTTTCGGTTTATCCTTATCCGGACCATTCTTTTCAAGTGGCCCGCCAGACTTTTTATTGGCCGATGCATTGTCTGATTTTTTTGCTTTATTTTTTTCCTGAACTTCATCTTCAGGATCAAGATACTCACTCATGATAATTAGATTTTTAAATAAAGACAAATCACAAGGCGGACAGCCTTGCAATATGTCTTTTTGATTAAATTTATATGCTTTCTGTTCCAGGTTCGTGACCGATCATGCGACCAGTAGTTCGACCCAGCTTTTTGGACTCAAAGTCAGTTTTAGCGGCTCCAACTGAAGGAAACTCCTTTTTATTGGGTGGCGTCACATCATTACGTTCGGTAAATGAAGAGTCTGCTCCCTCCTGTTGCTGGCTTGTCTCACTTTCGTGAGGGTAGATTGCCTCTTCTTTTGAACCGCGGTTTCCAGGTTTCTTATTTTTATCCTGCGCGTGGCTGGATTTTTCTTTTTCAGTTATCATAGGTTTATACGTTTAATATACTACTATATAAACCCTTTGAATTACCCTATTGTTTTTATTTATTTCTTAAAGTGAAATAAATTTACCGATAAATTTAGATCAAATCAAGCATAGGTCATGCATAATTCTTTCACCTTTGACACGGTATAATCCACTTCCTGTTTGGTATTATATTTTGAGAAAGAGAAACGCACCGACGGACGTGTAGGATCGCCGCCTATGGCAGTTAATACGTGAGAACCGATGTCGCTGCCCGAGCTGCATGCACTGCCGCCCGATGCAGAAATTCCTGCGATATCCAGGTTAAACAGCATCATATCCGCCATGTCGCTGCAAGGGAATGATACGTTTAACACGGTATACAAGCTTTTAGCCGGATCGGTCTCACCATTAAACTCGATAGCCGGAATATTTTCCTTCAGCTGACCGATCATATAAGTTTTAAGAGCCTGTATCTGGTTTTGGTGCTCATCCATATTAGCATAAGCCAATTCCAAGGCCTTGGCTAAACCTACAATACCGTAAACATTTTCGGTACCGCCACGCATATTGCGCTCCTGTGAGCCCCCGTAGATGAATGGTTTGATCTTCACCTTATGATTAACATGCAAAAAGCCTATTCCTTTAGGGCCATGCAGTTTATGGGCAGCACAAACCATAAAGTGAGCTTTTAATTTGCTCAGGTCATGTCGGTAATGGCCCATAGTCTGAACCGTGTCAGAATGATAAATAGCGTTATAATGTTCACACAAATCTCCAATGCGATCCATATCGCTAAGGGTGCCAACTTCGTTATTTGCATGCATCAACGATACCAGGCTGCGGTCGTTACCTTTCAATAATTCTTCCAGGTGGGTATAATCGATATTGCCTTTGTTGTCGGTGTCTACAAAGCTCAATTTGATAGTGCCTGCCTTTTGCATTGCTTCCAATGTATGGATCACCGCATGATGCTCCAGGCGACTGGATATAGCGTGCTTTAAGCCATTATCTACAATCCCACAGCGAATAGCAGTATTATCCGCCTCCGTACCACCCGACGTGAAAAATATCTCGGCAGGTGAGGTATGCAATAAATTAGCAACTGTTTTACGGGCTTTTTCTACAATAGAACGTACCTCGCGGCCATGAGCATGTATGGATGACGGATTACCATAGTTGTTTTCCATCACCTTAAACATTTCCTTTAGAACTTCAGGGTCAATAGGCGTAGTAGCAGCATTATCAAAATAGACACGCATGGGATAGTAATTAGTTAACCAGTTAACCAGAGATTAGTAACAAATTCAGATCATTGGTGACATCACCAACGATGACAGAAGAAAGAATCCCCAAAACTCTTTTACTCTGCCAGTAGAATTCAGTCAATAATCCTGTTACAAATTGAGAATTTCTTTTATATCAGTAATGATCTTGTTGGCCAGGTTATCTGCTATCGTTTCTGAATTTCCTTCAGAATAAATGCGGATGATCGGCTCAGTGTTTGACCGGCGCAAATGTACCCATTCTTTATCAAATTCTATCTTCAGTCCGTCAATAGTCGAATGCGGTTGCTTTTTGTATTTATCTTCTACTTTAAGCAGCAAGCGATCAATATCCATTTCCGGAGTTAGCGTGATCTTATTTTTAGAAATAAAGTAGCCCGGGTACGAAGCTCTTAAGCTTGAAACCGATTTACCATATTTAGCCAAATGGGTTAAAAACAAAGCTATGCCAACCAAGGCATCACGTCCGTAATGCAGTTCAGGATAGATCACGCCGCCATTGCCTTCACCACCAATAACTGCGTTCACTTCCTTCATTTTGTTTACTACGTTTACCTCTCCTACTGCTGCTGCATGATATTCGCCACCAGCTTTCTCGGTTACGTCGCGTAATGCACGGGTTGATGAAAGGTTGGAAACGGTATTCCCTTTTTTATGCTTTAATACATAATCAGCAACAGCTACCAGGGTATACTCCTCGCCAAACATATTGCCATCCTCGCAAACAAATGCCAGGCGGTCAACATCTGGATCAACAGCAATGCCTAAATGCGCTCCTTTTTTTACTACCTCGTTTGATAGTGCGATCAGGTTCTCAGGCAGTGGTTCCGGGTTATGCGGGAAATTACCATCCGGATCGCAGTATAATTTATGAACGGTTTTTACGCCCAGTGCCTTCAACAAAGCCGGTACAAATATGCCCCCGGTGGAGTTAACGCAATCAATAACTATCTTGAACTCTGCTTTAGCAATAGCAGCCACATCAACCAATGGCAGCGCCAAAATACTATCGATATGTCTTTGCACATAGCTGCTATCAGTAGTGACCTGGCCCAACTCGTTTACATCCGCATATTTAACTTCACCTTTCTCAGCAATATCTAATACTTCTTTGCCGTCTGCATCGCTAATAAACTCACCTTTCTCGTTCAGCAATTTAAGCGCGTTCCATTGTTTTGGGTTGTGACTGGCAGTCAGAATAATACCGCCTGCAGCTTCTTCCCATGGCACTGCAACTTCAACTGTTGGTGTAGTAGAAAGACCCAAATCGACCACATCAATACCCAAACCCTGCAAAGTGCCAACAACCAGGTTATTCACCATAGTACCCGAAATACGTGCATCGCGGCCTACCACGATCTTCTTTTTTCCTGATCGTTTTACAGCCCATACACCATATGCCGAAGTAAATTTTACGATATCCAATGGCGTTAAACCATCACCTGCCGCGCCGCCAATGGTGCCGCGAATTCCCGAGATTGATTTTATTAAAGTCAATGTATTAAATATTTGAGTGCAAAATTAAAAATATTTGAACGATAGCTGCACAAAATCCGAAGGCTTAGACCGGATTTTGATAATTAGCTATATTTGTGACTATACAAAAACACTATGGCCAACGAATGGTTTTACGACTGGTTTAATTCTCCGTATTACCATTTGTTATATCATAAACGAGATGATGCCGAGGCTCAGTATTTCATCGATAATTTACTTTCCAAACTTCATATCCCGCTCCATTCGAAGCTTTTGGATATAGCCTGCGGGCGGGGCCGCCATGCTATCTACCTGAATACACATGGCTATGACGTTACCGGCATCGATCTTTCTGTCGAAAACATCCGCTTCGCCAAACAATTTGAAAACGATTCGTTGAGGTTTCTCGTGCATGATATGCGCGAATTGTCCTATGACCGTTACTTTGATGTTGCTTTTAACCTATTTACCAGCTTTGGCTATTTTGCAACAGATGAGCAGCATATAGACACACTCGTCAATTTTCACAACGCGTTAAAACCGGGCGGTTTGTTGGTGTTAGATTATTTCAATAGTCATAAAATATTGCAAAAGCTGGTGCCAAATGATGTAAAAAAGGTAGAGGATGTTGAGTTTCACATTCATAGAACCGTTAATGGGAATAAGATCATCAAAACCATTTCGTTCGATCATGGCAATGAGAGTTACTCTTTTAAAGAAATAGTAAGCACCTTTATGGAAGCTGATTTTGTGAGATTCTTTAAACAAAGTAGTTTTGAAATTATAAGTACTTTTGGCAGCTACGGACTGGACGGATTTGATGCAGAACACTCCGACCGATTAATATTTATTTGCAAAAGATCAGATGCTTGAACATCTTATACAATTAGACCGGCACATATTTTTTTATATCAATCACGATCTGACCAATCCATTTTTTGATTGGCTGATGCCGATCCTGCGTAACCCGCGCACCTGGATTCCGTTGTATGTTTTCATATTGGTTTTTTGCCTATGGAAGTATAAGAAGACGGGCGCTCTTATTGTGATCTTGTTTGCACTTTCCGCCGGCTTTGCAGATTTTACCAGTGTGCATCTGATGAAGAACACTGTACAACGTCTCAGACCTTGCCGCGACCCGATAGATTCAGAAACTGCTACTATCCGCGTGCCCTGCGGAACAGGCTATAGTTTTCCATCAACCCATGCTACGGATCATTTTGCAATGGCTGCCTTCATAAGCTTTGTATTTTTCAGGCGATGGAAATGGATATGGCTCTGGGCTGTTTTATGGGCAGGGTCGATTTCGTTTGCGCAAGTGTATGTTGGTGTACATTTCCCAATTGATGTTACTGTGGGCATGCTCTATGGTATTTTTGTGGGATGGCTATTCTACTTGGTATTTAAAAAATTTCAACCTGATTTTTAATGGCTCTCTGGAAAATATTGGTTTTATTTTTTGGTGCTTTTTCGGGCGGCATGTCAGTGTTCCTCTTTAAAGGGGACAACCACAAAAACCTGAAACTGGTGTTGTCCTTTAGCGGGGCCTATTTGTTCGGTATCACAGTTTTGCACCTGATACCCGATGCTTATCATGGCAACGATAATTATGTCGGGGTATTTATTCTGATCGGCTTTTTATTCCAGATCGTGCTGGAACAATTTTCAGAAGGAATTGAACATGGGCACATGCACAAACCCGATCATGAGCATGTAGCTTTTCCATTGGGGATTTTAATCAGTCTTTGCATACATGCGTTCCTGGAGGGTATGCCGTTGGCTGAAGGCGATCAAAATCAACTCGTTTGGGGGATTGCCTTGCACCACGTTCCTGCGGCGTTTGCATTGGCTACAGTTTTACTGGCCAACCAGCAAAGCAAAGGTAAAACCATATCATTTGTGATACTATTCGCTATTATGGCGCCTGCGGGCTACTTTTTCAGCAACGCGCTAAGCACCGGCGGCATTGGGAACCTACAGCAATATTTTAATCGAATAATGGGGGTTGTGATCGGGATATTTTTGCATATATCTACTACGATACTGTTTGAATCAGGGCCGGATCATAAGTTTACGGTAAGGAAATTGGTTGCGGTGTTATTGGGGGTGGCATTGGCGTTAGTGGGGTTTATAAGTGAATTGTAGGCTGGTGCGAGGCGCTTGGCGGATGGCGTTTATCCTGCTTTAAATAATACCCTTGTTGCCATATTGAGCGATAGCGAAATATCTGTCGCGAGTTATATCTTCACTGACGTGTATTTGTATGTCAGGATTCATTTATAATTTCTGCAAAAAAAAGTAAGTCCGTTATAGATTCTTCGCTTTCGCTGAGGATGACAAGGAAAAGTTTTAAATAAATCCGAAATCGAAATTCCGACTTCCGAAATCAAATCATCCTCTTAATTTATCCAGCAGATCACTCAACTTACCTGCTTCTTCTTCAGTGAGGTTATTTTTCAGCATGTCTTTGGTTTTGAATTCCTCATCCATTTTGGATAGGATTTCCAGCCCGGCTTCGCTGATGCGGATATCTACGGCGCGGCGGTCTTTATTATTAGTGCAACGGGAAACCAGTCCTTTTTGAATCAGGCGATCAACAATGCGGGATGCGTCAGACATTTTATCCAGCATACGCTCTTTGATCATGTTGATGGTGGCGGGGTTGGGGTATTGCCCGCGAAGGATGCGCAGCACGTTAAATTGCTGCTGGGTAAGATTATGCCTTTCAAACCGGCAACGGAACGTATTACTCAACCACCCATAGGTATAAGTAATATTAATAACGGCTTTGTGATAATTATCCTCAAACTTATTGCTCTGTATTTCTTCCCCTATTTGCATACCGTCTTTCACTTTATAATAACTTAATGCAAAGATGTTGATTATTTCTTAATTTGTTTAGGTTCAGGCTCCTTTTGTTTCCCGTAATCCCACGGACAATGCAGGCATTTGTTTTTACAACAATATCCCCGCTTTAAATGATATTCCCTGGTGAAAACAAAATTCCCATCCTCGTTGATATAATAGTCAACATTTTCTATCAGCATCCTAATTCAAAATTTTCACAAAGATAGCATCGCCAAAATGTTTTCTTAAATGATTACCGTCGCCATGCAAGGTCCATATTTGTTTAGGCTGAGTTTTTTCTACGGTGAGTAAAATATCATTCCAATCCACATGATCCGAAATAAACAGGGTATCATTCTGATTTACCTGCAGGTTTTTCCATCCGGAAGCAAACAAGCGCTTTACTCCTGTCGCCCTGATATAGCTATCAAAAGTAAACGGAGGGACAATGTATACGTATTCCTGCTGCGTTTTCATCAGCTTGCGGCTGTATAATTGATATTTACCTAAAGTAAATCCCATCTTCTCATAGATCGCATTCATCGGCATTATCTTATGATGAACCAATATGGTTTTGTTCGGTGCATACTCACTAATCAGTTTTATTAAGCGCTGGCTTTTACCTAATGCATAAGCCCCCAACAGGATATTGCTTTTGATATCATTCAGTTTCTTTATTTCCTCAATAGGGTCTGGATGGATAACATTTGGATCGGCAAAAGTACTTTCGGTGATCAGAACATCCGCTTTTACCCATTCGATTGGCTCGCATGTGGAATCAGGCTGCAGTTTATAGTCCCCGGTATACAAATATTTTGTTCCCTGGTATTCCATTAATATCTGCGCTGAGCCCAGCATATGCCCGGCAGGGATAAAAGTTGTCTGTATATCTCCGATTGCAAATGGTTTATCATAAGCGACAATATCGAATTCCTTTGCAGCAGTTTTACCGTAACGCAATTGCATAAAAGCAGCCGTTGCTTCGGTGCAATAAACCTGGTTGTTATTGGCAATAGCGTGATCGGCATGTGCGTGGGAAACAACAGCAGTTTTTACCGGTTGCTGCGGATCAATATAAAACTGACCGTACTTGCAGTACAGGCCGTTAGTATCAAAATAAAGGAAATCGTCTAGAATCATTGGTCATTGGTCACTAGTCATTCAGCTAAAAAACTAATGATTAATGACTGCTAAATTGTTTATGAAGTTCCAAAACCTGGGGTATTACCAATTCGGTATCATCATTACGGATAATAAAATCGGCAAGCTGGATTTTCTTTTCTTCTGAAAATTGCCTTGCATTGCGGCTTTCTATTTCTTCACGGGTTAAATTATCGCGCTGCATTACCCGGTTGATACGCAGTTCCAAAGGCGCTGTAACCATAATGGTTTTATCGCACATTTTGTAGGATGAGCTTTCAAACAGTAAAGCTGCTTCTTTCATGACGTAAGGCGCGTTTTTTATACCTGCAACCCAATTATCGAAAGCCCTGAAAACGGCGGGGTGAACTATAGCATTCAGCTTGGCCAGTTCAGCTTCGTTGTTAAATACGATACTGGCAATATGTTTACGATTGAGCGAGCCTTCATCAAAATAAGACTCATCGCCGAACTCTGCTTTTAAAGCATCGATCAGGATTGCGTCTTCAACCATCACCTTTTTAGCGGCATCGTCAGCATAAAATACAGGGACACCCAATATCTCAAATATCTTGCTTACGGTAGTTTTTCCGCTGCCTATATTACCTGTAATTCCTACTTTAAGCATCTATTTTCTGACGATGAAATCAATATTTTGAGGTTCTATCTTTACTATTTTGCAGTAGGCAGGTCGCCTGGAAAGTTTTACCGGCAAACTGGTGTAACCGCGGTCTTTCCATAAATTCAGGTCAGCTGTGGCTTCAAATAAATCCTCGTCCATTTGGGCATAGCGGTTGAGTGAAGTTGTAAATGTTACCTTTACTTTTAGGGGGAATATCTTCACTTTGTAATAATCATGGTTATTAACCAGCTTTACGGGTATGTGTATTTCTTTTTCTGTGTACTCATCAACCGGAATCACTACCTGCACCGATTTTGGATAGATACTCACATTGCCTTCTTTAGATGCCTGAAGTTCAACATTTGTCCTTAAAGTCTCATCAACGCTATCTACTGTAAGAGAATCTGTATCCCACGATTCAATATTCTCTAACGCATTACCCGGGCCGCTTAATGTCACATACGACGGCTTAATAACCACGTCGTTCGATTGTGCATATTGCTGCTGATAATTAATACTGGAAATTAAATGGATAGGTACCCGCTTTACTGCCCTGTTCGAGAAATCAAAATAAAGCGTGTCAGGACTAAAGCCAATAATCTGGTTATCAAATTCTTTCCGCTCGTTAATATCTTTCAGTTGCGAGCTCAGCACCACATAATCCTTACTATCAAGGGTATGCAGATCAACAGCGATCTTCCTGTTCTCAAAGTTCATTTTAGAAAACAGCATATCCCAGCCCGTGCCTTGTATAGTTGTATTGATCGTATCGGGCTGTAAGGAATGGAAAGCCCGTTTCTGAGGCATGTTTTTATAGGTCAATACCTCTTTCACCGTAAAGTTATAGTTGTTAGACAGCGTAGTAAAAACCCAGGCCACCGCTGCTAATATTAAGCAGGTAAAGAAGGCAGAAAGACGCCTTCGCTCCGATGCCGATAGTTTTATAATTGCCATATTTTGAGGTGAAAGCTGAAAGCTTTTTTTTAGCTGAAAGCAGAAAGGCAAAAGCTGAAAGCTAAGATAACTACATCTAAAACTTTCAGCTCTTGTTTTATTCCTCGCTCTGCATTGTCAGCTTTACGCTTTGGGCTTTCAGCTTTCGGCTAAAGAACTACTTCGCTACTGCCGGAGGTGTATTTAACGCCTTTGAGGCTTCCAGCGAAATAGCTGATTTTTCAAAACGTATTTTATGACCACCTTCTGTCTCAACTATAAAAGTACTCTCGTGTACATCCACAATTTTTCCATGTATACCCGCCGTAGTGATCACTTTATCGCCTTTTTTCAGTTCTTCAACGTATTTCTTTTGATCTTTCTGTTTTTTAACCTGCGGGCGGATCATAAAGAAATAAAATACTACTATAATCAACACCAGTGGAACAAATGAACCAAAACTACCTAATCCACCGGCACCTGCCTGTAATAAAATTGTCGCTATCATCTATATAAAAATTAATTTGCTGTTACTTCGCCAATCAGGTGAACCAGGTTTTGTGCCGGGTTAGTATTGGCGGTTATTGTTATCATTTTATCCTGTAAACCCATTTTGCCACGGCTGTCGAAGGTAACTTTTATAACGCCGTCTTCGCCGGGTTTTACTGGTGCCGATGGCCACTCGGGTTTGGTGCAACCGCATGAAGCAATCGCATCCTTTATGATCAATGGCGATTTGCCGGTGTTGGTAAATTTAAACTCATAGCTTACTTTGCTGCCCGTTACTATTTTACCAAAGTCGTGTGTTTCTTTTTCAAACTTCATAACCGGTTTATCAGCTGTAGCCGAGCTAGCCGAACCGTTATCTACAACATTGTTCCCGTTTGAATTACAAGACACCATCAGCATGGTTACTGCTATAAGTGCCAAAAACAAATTTTTCATTGATCTTTAATTATTTATGTACTAATTATCAGTTCAAATTTAGTTATTCTTCAATTAAGCCGCGCCCTACTTTTTTAATTACGTTGTCAGCTTTCAATTCGTATAAAATCTTATCTAAAATACCGTTTATAAACGAATTACTCTTAGGCGTACTAAACTCCTTGGATATCTCCAGGTATTCGTTGATCGTTACTTTCACCGGGATCGATGTAAAATTAATAAACTCAGCAATAGCCATCTTCATCAGCAGGGTATCCATCATGGCAATACGTTCCGGCTCCCAGTTCTGCGTTTTTTTGCTGATCATTTCCTGGTACGCCTCGTCATGGCGTATACTTTGCTGAAACAGGTTGATAATAAACTCTTTGTCCTCGGCCCAGTTACCGGTAACCTCGGCCAATTTATTTTCTTTATAATTATCGCTTGAGAAATTCTTGAATGTCTTGGCGATCAGTGCCTGCAATACATCTTTATCAACCGGCCAGAAGATAAATTTATCCTCAAAAACCTGCTCAGCCAGCATCGATTTCAGGATTACCTTTTTGAAAATGAATTTGATGATATCCTTATCCGTCTGAAGCGTATCATCTGTTTTTTTCAGGTATTCAGCATACTCAGGCGAATTTTTCAGGATAGTGAATAATGATTTTGCCAACTCCGGCTCAAAAGTCCACGATACTTTATACTTTTTAAAAGCAGCCTGGTATTCGCTATTCTCATTTAACGAGAGAATAAACCTGTTGGTAAGAATTTTGAGATTAGGGTTGAGATCTTCGGCGGTAGGCAGATGTTTATGCTTGCGCTCTTCGGCGTCGATTTCCGCATACTCCACCACTTCCGAAATGAGGGAAAGCATCCAGATATACATTTCGTATACCATATCAACACTCTGGAGCAGATTTTTTTCGTGTTGTTTTACTTCCTTGTTATCAGACTGATGGTAGGCATATAATGCCTGCAATACTTTTACACGTAGATGTCTTCTGTTTAGCATAGTGGTAAAGAACGATTTAGGGGGTAGACCCAGATTTACTTAATTGTGTTTATTAATAGGTTGATTTTACTTTCTTAATGTCTGATATACGTTTTTCGGCAATTTTGTTGGCGGCTTCGATAGTTGAAATACTTTCGGCCTTTGATAATCTCAATACATTGCGTGTTGCTTCATAAATATTCTCTGTAAGCTGTAAGGTACGCTTTTTACTGAAACCCATCAACTCTGAATAACAATTAATTACACCACCGGCATTGATCACATAATCGGGAGCGAATAATACCCCCTGCTCCAACAACCTCCTGCCATGAATATACTCATCTTCCAGCTGATTGTTTGCCGAGCCTGCAATTATCGCAAATTTAAGTTTATTTATTGTTTGATCGTTAATTGTTGCACCTAAAGCGCATGGCGAATAAATATCAGCGTCAATATCAAAGATAGTATTGTTTGATACTGCCTTTGCACCATATTTTTTTGCCACCTGTACAGTACGCTCTTCGTTAATGTCGCTCACATATACCATAGCGTTCTCATCGCGGAGCAAACGGGTCAGGTTTTCACCTACATGGCCTATCCCCTGTACCACTACTGATCGTCCTGCTAATGTATCATTACCATAAAGCTCTTTCACAGCTGCCTTAATACCCATAAAAACGCCTTGTGCAGTTATTGGCGAAGGATCGCCGCTGCCGCCTATGGTTTCGGGCACTCCCATCACATATTGCGTTTCCATACGGATAAACTCCATATCGCGGGGATTGGTGCCTACATCTTCAGCAGTAATGAATTCGCCATTCAGGTTTTTAATAAAACGCCCGAACTTGCGTAGCAAAGCCTCAGTTTTATCCTTGCGTGCATCGCCAATGATCACAGCTTTACCACCGCCCAGGTTAAGGCCGGCTACTGCAGCCTTATAGGTCATGCTTTTTGACAGGCGCAGCACATCATTTAATGCGTCCGCTTCGGTTTTATAGGCCCACATACGTGTGCCGCCAAGGGCCGGGCCCAATGTAGTATCATGTATAGCAATGATGGCCTTCAGGCCGGAATCAGGGTCATTACAAAATACAATTTTTTGGTGGCCGTAGGCATTCATCTGGCCAAATATGGATTCGCTGGTATTTTGCTCTGACATTTTAGACGATAACCCAGATATTTTATATTAGGGTATGCGACAAAAGTATAGGTTTTTTTGATTGTGGCAAACTAATTTAATTAGCGAATGAGTGAATTAGTGAGTTAGTGAATGGTTTAACCGGATAGATCATGGTTGATGGTTCATAGTTCATAGCACTTTAATCAATGCTGATAAATTGATTTATAATTAAATGACAATCCATGAACTATGAGCTATGAACCATCAACTTTAAAAAACCTACCTTTGCTAAAGAACCATGAAGAGTCTTGCTTACCTAAATAAATTCTTTTATAAATACCGTTGGCGACTTATACCGGGAGTGCTGTTTGTTATTATTTCCAACATTTTCGGGGTACTGACTGCGCCGCTTATCCGCGTGGCCTTCAATCTGGTTGCTGAAAATATTTCTGTTTATCACCTGTTTGCCAATTTTAACCGGCAGACTGTTATTTACAACTTATTTGGCTCAAGTATGCTGCTTTTTGCAGGCATTGTGCTGGCGCTGGCAGTTTTAAGGGGGTTATTCCTCTTCCTGATGCGTCAGACTATCATCCTTATGTCGCGGCATATTGAGTACGACCTTAAGAATGAGATATACAACCACTATCAATTATTATCCCTTGCATTCTATCGCCGCCACAACACGGGCGATTTAATGAACCGCGTTACAGAAGATGTAAGCCGTGTGCGTATGTACCTGGGGCCGGGCATTATGTATACCATCAACACGGTGACGCTTTTTATTATCGCCATTTGTTTTATGGTGACGGTGGATGTCAAATTGACTATATTCTCCATCATGCCGATGCCTATCCTGGTGGTAACTATTTATTATGTAAATAACATCATCAATTTCCGCAGCGAGAAGATACAACAGCGCCTATCTGCCCTTTCTAGCTTTGTGCAGGAGAATTTTTCGGGAATACGGGTAATTAAATCTTATGTGCGCGAAGAAACAGTGCGCGAAAGTTTTGCCGAAGAAAGTGAGAATTACAAAACTCACTCGATGGAACTGGTAAAGGTTCAGGCGATGTTCTTCCCTACTATGCTTTTACTTGTAGGATTGAGCAATGTGATCATCATGTATGTAGGCGGTGTTGAGGTAATGAAAGGAAACATCACGGCAGGTAATATCGCAGAGTTTATCGTTTACCTAAATATGCTTACGTTCCCGGTGATGTCACTGGGCTGGGTTACTTCACTTATTCAAAGGGCCGCCGCTTCGCAGAAAAGGATCAATGAATTTTTACATGAATGGCCCGAGATTATATCACCGAATGTTGCCTCGCGTGTTGTAAAAGGCAAGATCAGTTTTAAAAATGTGTCATTTTATTATCCCGATACCGGCATTCACGCCTTAAAGAACGTATCGTTTACTGCAGAGCCGGGGCACATGATTGCGATAATCGGACGCACAGGATCAGGTAAATCAACCATCGCAAACCTCATTATGCGGATGTACGACGTTACAGGCGGACAAATTTTGATCGACGATCAGCCTGTACAACAACTCAACCTGGAAAGCTACCGCTCACAGATCGGCTTTGTACCACAGGAGGTTTTTCTGTTTTCAGATACCATCGCCAATAATATAGCCTTCAGCGCCGATACTTTAAATATGCCGTTAGTAGAACAAGCTGCAAAAGATGCGGCTGTTTATACCAATATTATGGAGTTGGAGCATGGCTTTGAAACATTAATCGGCGAACGCGGTGTTACCTTATCCGGCGGACAAAAGCAGCGTGTATCTATCGCCCGGGCTATTGTGAAGCATCCGCAGATACTGATATTTGATGATTGTCTTTCCGCCGTAGACACTCGTACTGAAGAGGAAATCCTGCGCAACCTGGGGGGAATAATGGAAGGCAAGACAAGCATTATCATTGCTCACCGTATCTCTACCATAAAAAATGCCGACAAAATACTGGTAATGGATAATGGCGAAATTGTAGAACAGGGCACCCACGACGAGCTGATGAACCGCAAACAGGTTTATTTTGAATTGTACGAAAAGCAACTGCTGGAAGAAGAGGAAAACGCCCAATAATTAACTTTTAATATAAAATAAGGCCTAAATATTGAAAAAAACACAACAATATTGTTTTTGATGCTTGTACTTTGAAAAATTATTTATATTTATGCCAAATCAAAAACTAATTACAATTTTTTAACATGGGTGATTTCGACAATAGAGAGCGTGAGGAAGTATTCTCAAAAAAAGTCAGAGCGGGTAAAAGGACGTACTTTTTCGATGTAAAGGCGACTCGTTCAAACGACTATTATATTACTATTACAGAAAGCAAAAAACGCCTTGAAGATGGTGTTTTCATCAAGCACAAGATCTTCCTCTACAAAGAAGATTTTGAAAAATTTGCTGAAGGACTCAAAGACACTGTGGAGTATATCAAAGCCAACCAGGAAGTTGTAGAAAAACGCTATGAAATGAGCGAATCACCCGAAGTTGCCAAAACCGCCGCTGATGACGACGATTTCTCTTTTGACATTTAAAACTAACTAAACTAACCCATATAAAAACCCTGCTTTTGGCGGGGTTTTTTGTTTGTTATATTGACTATGGAACACGCGGCACGCGTGCACCAGCGATGAGTGCACCAGTAGAAACTTTGTGTGCTTTGTGGTTTATAACTTTACCACAGAGAGCACAAAGAAGTCACAAAGGTCACAGAGAATATCCTCCGCTGTCCGAAGTCTCCCGACTTCGGACCACTATGCAAGTAGTCTTCAGACTACACGCTCAAAATAAACAGTCCACATCAATAATTTGATCAATACCTGCGTAATTTGAAGCGCTCGAATAAACGTAATCTTCAGCTCGATAAACAAGCCCTGCACTGACTGGATTTTGATGTATATAATCAATTTTCTGTTGTGTAAAAGCCGTCGAGCTTAATTCTATGAAATGATTGTCGTGCTCCCAAAGTTGATACTTTTCGTTACGACTATGTCGCGATGCATAATATTTAAACTGGTGCAACATCCACTCTCGACGGCTTTCAACGCCACTGCTTTCGATTTCATCTAAAATTTTCTTTGCTGAGAATTTTTTACAATCACTCACAAAATTGCTAATGTTAAAACCATCTTGCACTGAGACAATCAGATGCACATGGTTAGTCATAATCACATAAGCATGAAGGCGCAATCCTTTATTTTTTTGGCAATATTTGAAAGAATCGATCAGGATATCGCGGTAAGACTGTCTTGAAAATACATCAATCCAACCAACAATTGTAAAAGTCATATAATAAATTGCCTGCTGATCGTGAATGATATAGCCGTTGCGCGACATGAGATAAGGATTAGGCTTTAAATGTAGCTGTTTTTCATTGTAGTTGCAAACTACAGGCATAGTTGTCCGAAGTCAGAGACGTTCGGACAGCGGACTAGGAAACTACGGACAACATTGGGTATTTATAGCAGTAATACTTCTTGTCCCCAAACTAATTTAGATGCGCGTAGCCGGACACAGACCCTCATTTTCCTTAATCGATTTAATTCACCTTTCGTAAGACTTAAACCAGTGGGAGTAACTTAAGATATTATATCATTTAATAACTTTATATAATAAGCCGGGGATGTAATCTGTTTTAGCTTCTTTCGGACACATGGTTAAAAAATACAGCCCATTATTCCTTCTCAAAAACAGTAACTCATGCCAAACATGTTCCGATATATTTCCTTCTTTCACACGGCCTATAATATCAAAAAAATCGGCTTGATTGTATGTTAACGCAAAACCTCTTAGCCTTGAATAGTAATACGCTACCGTATCATTTTTGGCTAAAATTTTATTATCCGTTCCATTAATTTTTAAATATATCTTTAGTGGCTTTACGGGTTTCGTTAATTTAAATAGGTATTCAACGGGGCTGGTATTATCCAAAGAATATGGTGTACTTATAGTATGATTAAAATCTGTAAAAGCTTCTTCGACACTTTTTTGCAGTGGCTGCCTGGCAAGTGAGTCCATTTTATAAATCTGTAGAAAGTATTTCTGATCGTACATAAAACAAGATATTGTATTCCTGAATTTGCTTTGGGTTGAATACAAGAAAGAAAACTTGCCTGTTTTCGAAGTATCGCCTTTGTCCCCCTTCATGTGTAACAATTTCAAATAGTCGGCAGGTATTTTGTGGGTAACATAAGCTGAGTCCAGAAGACTGTGAGGCAAATTACTGGAGCAGCCTAATGTCGTCAACAAGCACAATGGCAATAACCCAAATACAATAAGTAAAAGGAGTTTTTTCATATTAATCTTAGAAAATAGAGCCCAATATATGGGTTTAGTTTATGACTCGTCGTTTTATCGCTTCAAGTTATCTGCCTAAAAACATGCCCAATTGGCACAAAAGCATGCGCCGCATCATGCGCATGATGTAAAACACTCGCCATTACAACAGATGCTATACTGAAATAGATGATCAATCCGGTAACATCAACCAGCGTGGCTACAAACGGCGCTGATGATGTGGCAGGGTCGAAGCCTAATTTTTTTAAGAGTAAAGGCAGCATAGATCCTGCTAACGATCCCCACAAAACAATGCCAACCAATGTACAACCTACTGTGGTTGCAACCATGAGCCAATGCGGACCATATATTTTACTGAAAGGAACCCAGGCAATTATTCGCAGAAAACCAATTATTCCCAGTGTTATACCCAACATTAAGCCTGAAAGTATCTCGCGGCGCATAACCCGCCACCAGTCGGTTATGGTAACTTCGCCAAGTGCCATTGCCTGGATAATTAAAGTTGATGCCTGCGAACCACTATTGCCACCGCTCGACATGATCAGCGGAACAAAAAACGCAAGCTGTATTACTATTGATAACTCATCACTAAAATATTGCATAGCGCTGGATGTCAGCATCTCGCTGAAGAATAGGATAATCAACCAGCCTACCCTCTTTTTTACCAATCTGAATAAATTGATGTCGAGATAGGGTTCATCCAACGCTTCTGTACCACCTATTTTCTGGATGTCTTCGGTGTACTCTTCATTGGCTATCCAAAGGATATCGTCAACAGTTACTATTCCCAACAAAACATTTTCATTATCGGTAACCGGCAAAGCTACCCGGTTATTCATCCTGAACACGTTAATCGCCTCTTCCTGCGGGTCATTTACTTTTAATGAGATCAGTCGACCATCCATCAACGAACTCATCTTAGTTTCCGGGTCAGCTAACAATACTTCACGTATCCTGATGTCATCCAGCAATACCCCGTCGCTGTCAATTACATAGATCACATCGATGGTTTCTGAGCCTTTTCCATACTTGCGGATGTGCATCAGAACGCGCTCCACATTCCAAGATTTCTTTACTGCGATATAATCGGGCGTCATCAAACGGCCTACGCTATCTTCTTCGTAGCCTAATAAGATCAATGCTTCCTTACGGTCGGCGGGCGGAAGGTGCTGGATCAACACTTTTACGGTATCGCCATGTAGTTCGGCAAACAAAGAGGTACGGTCATCGGGCGGAAGCTCGTTGATCAGCTCGGCAATTTTTGTTCCTGAAAGCTTTTTAAGAATACGCTCCTGTACGGGGAAATCAAGTATGCGGAATACATTAACCGCACGGTTAACGGAAAGTATTTCAATAAACCGGGGGCCATAATCGGGAAGTTCACCTATCAGAATTTCTACATCTGATATGTTAAGGTTGTTTAAATATTCCTGAAGCGCTTTCTGGTCATTTTGCTCCAGCAATAGTTCGATTTGTTCAACCATTTCATCGATCATAATAAGGCCCTCTTGTTTACATTGGTTACTAATTTAATTTTTTCGCGAACGCTGCGCAAAAGTCGTTTATTTTTTCAAATTACACGCTTACTTTTTTCTTTTATCTTTGCGGCGCAAAAAAGAAGCAGGAGCCAAGATTCAAGAGCCAAGATTTAACAAAGCTCTGTCTGTCTTGACTCTTGGTTCTTGACTCTTGACTCTAAAAAATATGGGACTACAATGTGGTATAGTAGGTTTGCCAAATGTGGGTAAATCGACACTTTTTAATTGCTTATCGAATGCTAAGGCACAGGCGGCTAACTTTCCGTTTTGTACTATCGAACCTAATGTAGGCGTGATCACCGTTCCGGATGAGCGTTTGACTAAATTGGTGGAGATAGTTCAGCCTAAAAACACTGTACCGAATGTTATCGAGATAGTAGATATAGCCGGACTGGTAAAAGGCGCCAGTAAAGGCGAAGGATTAGGCAACCAATTTTTGGCTAATATCCGTGCTACCAATGCTATTATCCACGTTCTGCGCTGCTTCGATAACGACAATGTAATCCACGTGGACGGTTCTGTTGACCCAATTCGCGATAAAGAGATCATTGATACGGAGTTGCAGTTAAAAGATCTTGATTCGATTGAAAAAAAGATCAATAAAATCGAAAAGATGGCTAAAACAGGTGGTGATAAGGAAGCAAAAAAGGCTTTTGATGTACTGACCATCTATAGAAACCATTTACTGGAAGGAAAATCAGCCCGTACAGCACCAGTTGCCGAGGAAGATAAAGAATACATTTCCGATATATGGCTGCTTACGGCTAAGCCGGTAATGTACGTTTGCAATGTGGACGAAGCTTCTGTAAATACGGGTAATGCTTACGTAGAAAAAGTAAAAGCTGCGGTAAAAGAAGAAAACGCCGAAGTGCTGATCATCTCCGCACAAATCGAATCTGAAATATCACAACTAGAGACTTATGAAGAACGCCAGATGTTTTTGGACGATCTGGGCCTTGCCGAATCAGGTGTAAACAAACTGATCAAAGCGGCTTACAAGTTGCTCAACCTGGCTACTTACTTTACTGCAGGTGTTCAGGAAGTTCGTGCATGGACCATCACCAAAGGCTTTACTGCCCCACAGGCAGCAGGTGTGATCCACACGGATTTTGAAAAAGGCTTCATCCGTGCCGAGGTAATCAAGTACGACGATTTTGTAAAATATAACGGCTCTGAGACCGCTATTAAAGACGCCGGTAAACTAGGCGTTGAAGGTAAAACTTATATAGTGCAGGATGGTGATATTATGCACTTTAGGTTTAATGTGTAAAACAACTCTCTTTTGTCATTTCGATGAGCAGCCAGGGAATGTGAGGAGGGGCGAAGAGAAATTTTATACACCATGTATAGCGGCTTTGCAATGGTGATCCGCATGTCGTATAAGATTTCTCACCCACTACCGAACACAGCCTCATCCGTGGATTCGAAATGACATTGTTTTTTTATTTCAACAACCCGTCTATCCTCACAAAAGAATACCCCTTTCCTTTTAACTCTTTTATCAGCTTAGGCAAGTAATAATAGAATTTATCCTTTCGTCTTGGGTCTGTTCCTATATGAACAAGCAGAATAAAGCCATCGAGTCCATTGGCATTGCTTTGCTCATAGTTCATTATAGACTTATAAATGATCTCGCTGCTTACATATTTATCTCCCATTTCAGGGTAAGTATAATCGGCGTTGCTACGTGTGCCAGGTGTGAAATTGACTAGTTGTAATCCCATTTCACTCGTCCAGTTTGCAATAGAATCGTTGTGCCATTCATAGGGCGGCAAAAAATAATGAGCTTGTTTTTTTGAGATACTAAGCTTTGCCAATTCAGCATAGCCTTTGTTCAGATCGCTTGTAAACTGTTCATGACTAACAAGCAAACTATCCCGCTTAACCCAATCACAATACAGCAAATGCTTATCCGAATGCGACCCTAAATAATTACCATCAGCTTTTAATGCATTAATGATCAGTTTAAAAGATTTGTTCCTGTAAAAATTCCCCGTAAGAAAAAATGACCCATGAATTCCGGACTGCTTCAAAGCTTTTGCAATATAATGCCCACCATCGCCAAACTCATCCCCTGTAAAAACCAGTGCGATTTTCTTAGTCTTTCTATCACCCCTGATGATCGCGCCACGATCTTTGGTGATCTTACTTTGATTCAGTGCCTCATTCTCTTTAGCGGCCAGCAGGTAGATTAGAGAAGCAGTACCATCCATTGTAGGTTCATTGGTGCTGTAGTCCCCGGCGTCATCATGGTAAACTACAAGGTCTGATTGAAAATCGGAATATTTATCCGGCAGGTATAACGTCAAACCTTTCAGACTTTTAAAAATGCTGCCGTATACCGGGCCATCAACCAATGCGCCATCCAAAGGGTAGTGATTCAGTAAATTTAATGATGAATGCGGATGAACCGGCGTATCTCCTCCCTGCGGCAAACCATATATCATGCATTTCCCCCAGGGGTTACAGCCAAACAGCCAGTCGAAACAGGCTTGCTCCAATTCAGCATATTGCTGATCGCCACTTAATTTGCGGTACAAATAACATTGTATGGCAAACGAAGTCGTAAGATTATTAGAGCACCAGATAAACGGAACGCCTCTGAAAAAACCATTTTTGCTTGCCTTTCGCCAAACACGTTCGATTCCTTCTTTATAATAGCTGATTAGTTCGGCTTTGTTTTTAGCGTCTGATTTTTGAGCGAGTTCATAGTGACCGAAATTATGAAAAGGGTACCATTGATAATGCCGGGCAGTATCGGCGCCCATCCAGGGCGTTACTTTTTCCTCTTTGCTATAGGTGAGTGACTGGTTGAGATATTTTGCCTCGCCAGAGAGCTGATAGAGGGCAGCAGATCCCAATTCCATATCATCAACCCAATTATCTTCCTCATAGTAATAAGGAGCCGTATTCGGAGCCGTTTGAGCTACGCCGGGTTTATCCAATCCAAGCTGGTAAGCCGACTCAGATTTTTCGGTCAACAGTTTAGAAAAAGCAGGATCACTTTTCTGATATTCCATTGCGCCCAATGCAAACGCACTGGTGAACTTACCGGCTATTGAGGCCACGCCGGTAGTTTTGTTTTTGTATTTACCCAAACCTTGTGGTGTGCCGGAAGCAAAATAAACCGGCCTCCCCTTTCCAGGTCCTACGCCATAATCAACCGAATCTTTATTTGGCAGGCGGAAACCATGATGATCGCGGTCATCTGCCAGTTGGTCAAAAAGCCAGTCTTTACGCGGATGCATTTTCAGCAGCCAGTCGAGTCCCCAGCGTGCTTCGTCTAATACATCGGCTACCTTGTTTGTTCCGTCTAAACCATTGGCCAGGTGTTTATCTCCAAATATTACCGGAAAATCCCGATAAGCAGCTAATAAGTGATATGTGGCATTGGCCGATGTTGTAGCATATTGCAGGTAATCGGTCGCATCATGCCAACCACCCCAAACGTTGATCCGGGTCGTATCAGGCATGGGGCCATACATGGTATAACCGTCTGTAGTGTGACATGAATCTTTCAGAAAAGGGTTAAACCCGCTCCGCTGCTGACGCATGTAATTCAGGCCGAAATCGGCAGAGCCTTTATAAACATCATCATCAATCCTAAATTGAGGTGAAACAGCCGGGCCACATTTGATATAGTAAGTTCCCGGCGTTTTTATGAGACTGAAATTCAATCTCAATGCCTGTTTAAATGGGCCGTAGCTACCATATGATTTTCCAGTGGAAGCCTTAAAAACCACCTTGCTTGTTTTTGCATCGATCAATTGAAAATCAGTTGGAATTACATCACCCTTAGTTACCCAGACCGCTACTTTTATTGCCTTTGTCGGGTATCCTAACTGATTGATCCTAACCCAGGAATCTGGCGTTTCATCAGCTTTCAGCGCACTAAAAATCAACCCAAAACAGCATAGAAAAATTGCAAAGCAGTGAGATTTTAGTTTAGTAATAACGAAAGAGGAACAATAATTTCTCATAAGCAGGTTTTGGGGACCGCAATTTAAAATATTTAGCAGTTTGCGAAAAGAGAATGTCAACAGTGAGTTTAATCAATTTTGATATATTTGCAGCACATTGTTCCCGTAGTTCAATGGATAGAATGTCAGATTCCGGTTCTGATGATATGAGTTCGAATCTCGTCGGGAACACTATTGAAAGCTGCCTAATGCAGCTTTTCCCATTTATATTTCAGGATTCGAACCAGGCGATGGAAAGAATATGCACTTTTCTCTTAAACTGACTCGTGGGTGCGAAATGCCTTAAAAGCGTCTTTGGATAATTTTCAGATACCGGTTCATATGAATTTAATTTACAGATGCTCTGTCATATCTAATTTTTCGGCTTCTGTAACGCTTTATTCAGGTTAACTTTTAAAACCGTACCTATCTGTACCCCCAGGCCATTGGTTGGAACATTTGCTAACTTGCCCTGCAAATCAAAAAGCCCTATTTCAGGTGAAATAGCAAGTATCTGACTTATATCATGGGTAAGGCCAAGAGACCCTCCTATTGATCGTGCATAATTCATATGGCCTCCGCCAATAGCTGTAACAATATAACTTTCGGTATATCTTCCGTTTAATGTCAGAGAAGTAGTGGCTGAAATATTCCTGGAAAGGACCACAGCTCCGCCAGGCGACCAGGCTGTTTTGGATTTGCCCGAAAGTGTAACATAAGCAAGTCCGCCACCTGCAATCATACTGAATTGAAATTCCGACCCCACTGGTGTAAGTCTTATTTTAACATCTGTGGCTGCGCCTAATGACGGGCCAGCGCTTGAATACGGCAATGGCACCGTACAAAGCCTATAGCCAATATCTACTCCCTGGAATAAGCCAACCCGGATACCCGCATGGGCCAGAAAAGGGGTAAAATTGGTTGATGATGGATTTTGAATAAAAGTAAGCTGAGCGCCGGTCCCGCTAATAAAAGCAACCTTGCCTGGTTGTAAAGTTGACGCCGATCCGAAATTTAACAGCCATTGTGCCATAGCCGCTTTGCTGCCAAAAAATACCAATATCATTATCAGGATTATCTTTCTCATTTCAGGTCTGTTTATAGTATACGAAAGCTAAAATATATGCGGTTCCTGAATTTTTCCTGAATTATTTTGCTATTCATCAGCCTACGGATACCCGAAACTCTGCTGACATAGGGCTGTCATTACGGCTGCGTTACTTTGGTATAGAAATCAAAAACAAACCACAATGGAAAACAACGCAGCAAACCAACAAGACACAAACATCACCGACGGGTTCACTTCTCCGGAGTCGATTTTAGATCACTGGCAGGGACACCGCCGCTTAACCCGCAAAGTAATTGAAGCTTTTCCTGAAAGGGAATTATTTGATCATTGCATAGGCGGCATGCGTCCCTTTGCCGAAATGATAAAAGAGATCATCGGCATCGCCGATGCCGGCATGCAGGATCTTTTTACCAGTACCGAAACACCCATTAATGAACTGAGCCATCATTCGGGTAAATCGTTCACGAACACAAAGGAAGACATATTGAATACCTGGGATGATGTCACTTATAAGATCGATTGCCTTTGGCCCCTGATTCCCAGGCAACGCTTTCATGAAACCATGAAAGCTTTCGGAACCTATGAGGGGATCACCTCAGATATCATATTCTACTGGATAGATAACGAGATCCATCACCGGGCACAGGGTTATGTATACCTGCGGTCATTAGGCATTCAGCCCCCGGCGTTCTGGGACAGGCATTAGTAAATAACAGGAGCCATTTATCCGGATAGCTCCTGTTATTTATTCTTTGCGTACAATCTTACTGTTTACTTCTATTTCATTCAGTAACCCTGCCGAGCTTACTGAGCTTGTAAAGCTCTTATTAGGATTGGTACGTGATATTTTTTCCAGGTCATCATCTGTTTGATTTAATTCTTTGATCAAACTATTAATCTCTTTCAGATGTGAATTAAAGAACCTCGCTTTGTTATTATAAGAATCTATCTTATAGTTGTTTGCTGCTGCGGTTGGTTGTTTTGAAGTATCAGCAGGCATATAACTAAAAGGCGATAAATTGCTTACCGTAGTTTCTATCGGCACAAGTGACGGAGACGTGTCCTTGGGATCTAATTCAACCAGGTTAAGTCTTACCGGATCGGGATTATAGCCTACGAGGCTTTTATACTCGTCCACTATTGCAGCTATGATCCTGTGCTGATCGGCATAGGTTTGCTGTATGATCTGGTTTTTCACATTGTTTTTAAATCCATTAAATAACAACGAAGTAAGGTCATAAGCTTTTGTGCGCAGAACAGCATTCTGCACCGAAAAGTAATTGCTCATCGTTTTATTTTTAGTATACATCACCCCCAGGTTGGTGCTGAACAATGCGGGATTGCCACCCATCAATGACAGATCGACCTCGTTGCCAAAGTTGTAAAACTGCCGCCCATAAATTTCAAGGTCGTCGATACGTTCGTAAGAGGAAAGAAAATAAAGCCGGTATCGCTGGTATTCTTCATCAGGGTTATTGATCTGCGCATAACAATTCTGCAAAAAATCCTGCACTGCTTTGTCATTAAACACCTGGTATATGGTGGCATTGGCAGATGGTTTCCACCTGATGAGTGAAAGCCTTGCCTTAAACTCCAGTTCTGCAGTGTTATTCACCCTTAGCGAATCAAACATCTTTGCTACAAAGTATGCCAACTGAACATTAGCCATACCGCGATGTTCAGCATTCACCATGCTGTAAAGACTGTCCTGTATGGTTAAATAGTTCTCGCTATTATTCCAAAATGAAGGCTCAAGCGGCGGCAATAACAACCGGTTGGTTTTGGTATCAACAAAAATAAATGTGCCCAGCGGGTAAATATTCTGGAAGTTATTCTCGAGCATAGACATACTGCTCATGGACGCTGAATCCATCTTGAGCAGGAAATTGAGCACTTTGTTATGCTCCAGCTTGATGCCCAAATTTTCCAGCGATTCAAAATTAGCGCTTTCTTTTTGGGGGATGACAATAGGCACATAAGTTATTGCATCCTTATTTTTTTCGAGATCAGTAAAATCTTTTTTTACGACAATTGAAGTAGCATCTTCAGCATCCTGCCCGTAAAATGCAATGGTATCTCCCTTGCCTATTGAAACGCCTTTTATTCTCTCTTCGCCGGGTTTAAGATTTAAAAGCGGTTTCAACTTAAATTTACCCGACTTTTTGGTGATCTTATAAAACACGGATACCGCAGTTTTATCGGTGTTTTTGATCTTGAATTTAAAGCCGTCGGCCTTGGATAAAAAAGGGAGTAACAAAAAACAAAGAAGCGCAAATAGCTTTGATTTGTAGATAGTAAATTTCATAGAGAGGGGTATCATTCCGGGATTAATTACCGGATAAAAGTTATTATTAGTGCAACATATTTTAATAATATGTTGTTTTATAACGCTTCATTATAACCTCATATTTTTTGCTATAATATATTATTTGGTAACATTTTTGAGACAGACAGCCCGGCTTATTTAAAAGAAAAGGTAAAAGTTTACACTTTCACCTTTTTCCACCTACCACCTCTGAATAAGAAGAAGCTAGCTATGGCCATACAGGTTTCGGCTATTGGGATAGCTAAAAATACGCCTGTTATGCCCATATTGAAATATTTGTCGAGCAGGTAAGCCAACGGTACCTGCAACAGCCAGAAACCGAACAGGTTTACCCAGGTAGTTGTCCAGGTATCACCGGCACCGTTAAAGGCGCTCATCATTACCATACCTATGCCATAGAAAATATAGCCCACACTTAGTATCTGCAGCGACCGGGTCGCCACTTGTCTTACCTGCTCATCATTGGTGAAAAAAGCGGTCAGGTAAGTGGCAAGCAAAAACGTAATGACCGTCACACAGGCCATATAAAACACGTTATACTTAACGGTCTTAAAAACCGAGTCCTCTGCCCTTCCGAGCTCCTTCGCGCCAAGGTTTTGCCCTACCAGCGTTGCTGCGGCATTGCTCATTCCCCATGCAGGAAGCATGAAGAACAACATTAACCTGATGGAAGTCTGATACCCTGCTGATCCATGATCCCCGCCCGTAGTTGCCACCAACTCAGCAAGGAATATCCAGCTGCATGAGCCGATCACGAATTGCAATATACCCGGAATGGCGATCTTCAATATAGCCTTTATCTGCTCCCAATGTGGCTTTAAATAAGCCAGGCGCACCTTGATCAGGTTTTTCCCATTGAACAGATGATACAGCTGATATATAACGCCCGTTCCGCGACCGATGGTTGTTGCAATAGCCGCCCCGGTTAATCCGAAGCCTAACACATTAATGAATATCGGGCAAAGGATAATGTTGGAAATATTCGCTATCCAGAGGCTCCGCATGGCTATTGCTGCATTGCCTGCTCCCCTGAAAATACCGTTCACCAGAAACAGCATCACAATGATCAGGCTTTCGGCCATCATAATGCGGGTGTAGTTGGTACCCAATCGTGCCGTTTCAGCAGACGCTCCCATAATCGTGAGGATATTGCTGGCGAAATAAAATCCTGCCACGCCGATCACAAAGTTGACCATTATAGCCAGCGTTACCGTTTGCATACCTGCTTTGGCTGCTTCAACCGGGTCTTTTTCGCCAATACGTCGTGCAACTATAGCGGTTGCCGCCATACTCATGCCCACTGCGAGTGAATAAATAATAGTAAGACAGGATTCTGTCAGCCCGACAGTCTGAATAGCATAGCTGCTGTGTGGTAAATGCCCAACGAAATATAGATCGACGAGGGCAAAAACCGACTCCATTGCCATCTCGAGCATCATCGGAATAGCCAATAATAATACTGCGCGACGTATACTTCCACGCGTAAAATCGTGATTGCCGCCACGAAGCGATTCTTTAATAAGTGTAAATATTCTGGTTGACCTGCGTATAGCAGTCGTTTGATCTGTTGCCATGAAAATTAATTAACAGGTTAAAAAATTGGAAAATGTTCAGCGGGACGCTGAAAAAGAAAAACCGGATTGTTATCCCCTGATTTTAAATCGCATGGGGACTATTGCTATTTTCATGACGATTAGGATTGAGAAACAAATATAGAAAAATCTGATTGGGAAATGCAAGGGCTTTTTTCAAATCCGGATAATGAAAAGCTTAGTGGTTTGCAGGGTCCCTGCGGAGACCCTGCAAAGACCGTAAAGACGGAAAATGCTTTCCGTCCCTGTTCCTATTTCACCAAAAATTGATCAAAGGCCTTTTGTATCTCGTCTCGTATGTTTTGAGGAAGTTTTTTGTTGGGATCGATATCTATGATATACTTTTCGGTACCTCTGTCGGGATCCAATTCAAAGTAACTGAAAATGCGCCGTCCCTTGAAGGCCTCGCGATTTGCCGCCTCGATCTCGATCATACGACGGTTAAACTGGTCGTAACTCATTGAACGTTTTTATATTGTAAATATACTGATAACTCCGTCGCTACCACAAAAAAACTAACGGTCTACAACGTATATTGAAGTGGGTAAACCGTTAGGCATTTTAAGGATTCCCACGGAATAGGTTTTATTAACATACTCCCAGCTATCCCAAGTCTTGCCAGGTTTTTTGTCTGGGTCAGGCTTAAGAGTAAATCCAGCCTGTAGTAATTGTTTTTTAATCACATCGATGTACGAATTTTGATCTATTTGATATTCGATAGTCGAATGATTAGACCTATCGCCAGCTCTTCTGACGAATATTAATTCAGCTCCCCAGATACCAGCATTCTTCATATAAGAGGTTGTGGTGACGCCTTTTTTAACTGTCACTGACAATTGAGCGAACAGTTTCTTTTTTGTGAGGAAAGAGTTTGACTCCTTAACGGATAACCTTGTAAGTTTGACAAGCTCTGCGGCTGTTATTGTTTGACTGTGCGCCTGCATTAGACACATTAAAAGCAATGCAATAGTACATATAGGTCCAGGTTTCATATCTTCTAAAATAACAAATACTCAAATCTAATGCAAGTTTTTCTGCCTCTACAAGGTCTGTGGTAGAGCGACTGCTCTTTAAACCGCTTCCGCCACCGTTCTTTCCTTCCTAATCTTTTCCCTGTGCATTACTCCCCAATTGCTTAGCGCTGATAATACCTCATTAAGCGTTTCGCTGTATGGCGTGAGCTCGTACTCAACAATCACTGGTGTCTGCGTGTAGATGTTCCGTTTTATAAAACCGTTCATTTCCAGTTCTTTCAGCTCATGCGATAATACCCTGGCCGAGATGCCGGTTATGGTTCGCTGCAATTCGTTAAAGCGTTTGTTACCGCTGCGCAGCGCTATCAGGATACGCAGTTTCCATTTACCGCCGATCACATAAAGTGCATCTCCTATCCCGGTTAATGCCCTTGTACACTCCTCTTTTGAATGAATTTGTTTCATATTTCTGGCCCTTCCATAGTAGTATACAAAAGGTTATTACTAACCTTTTGTATACTACTAACTTTTTATAAGCAAATGTACATAGTTTTGCTTGTCAAAAAAAATAAAAAAAGATGAAAGCAATTAAAATTACTTACTGGGTCACAACGGTTATCGTGACGATAATGATGATATATTCTGCCTATGCTTATTTAACACAAGATGCCATGGTACAGGCATTCCACCACTTAGGATACCCGGATTATTTCCGTGTGGAGCTGGCTATTGGTAAACTGATCGGCGCCATATTACTGATCGCACCGGTTTCCGCACGAATTAAGGAATGGGTGTATGCCGGTTTCATTATCACCTTTGTTTCCGCTTTTATTGCCCACACTGCATCCGGCGATCCGGTAAATTATCGCGTAATGCCGGTGATATTCCTGGCCCTGCTGATCACTTCTTATATCACTTACCACAAACGCAATCCTGTTTTACAAACGGCATAACACACATAATAAAACATCAAAATGAAAAAGATACTCAATGTCATATCCAGTGCAAGGGGCGCAGCCTCAAACAGCACTCAATTAGTTAATGCCATCACTGAAAAGCTGACCGGCCAATATCCAGGCAGCACGGTTAAGTTGCGCGACCTTGTGGAGCACCATTATCCCCACCTGGAAGAATCGCACTTAAATGCTTTTTATGCACCTGCTGAAACGGCTGCGCCGGAGTCTAAAGAAGCAGTCAGGCACTCCAATGAAGCGATTGAAGAGGTATTTGAGGCAGACGTAATTGTAATAGCGGTACCGATCTATAATTTCAATATTCCTTCGGCACTTAAAGCCTGGCTGGACCACCTGGTGCGGAGAGGTAAAACTTTTTCTTATGGGTCAGGATACCCTGAAGGTTTGGTGAAAGACAAAAAAGTTTATCTAGCTATTGCCTCGGGTGGAGTCTTTTCAGATGGCCCGATGAAGTCTTATGATTTTGCTGAACCTTATTTAAGAATGATCCTTGGATTTATCGGGATAACCGACGTGACTACCTTCAGGGTTGAAGGGGTGAATATGCCTGATTTGAAGGAGACCGCGTTGCAAAAAGGGATTGAGAGTATAGTTTTGTAATCTCAGCCTCACCCTGCCCTCTCCAAAGGAGAGGGTTTTAAATTTAAGTCCTCTCCTTTGGAGAGGATTTAGGTGAGGCTACCCAAACAATAATCTTGCAACCGGGTTATCCTATCATGTTCACCATTCATGAAATTGCCAACGGTTTGAAAGAGATGCTGAGCGAACAGAAGTTTGTTGAAGCCTATCAATTACTGTTTTCAGAAGACGCAGAAAGTATCGATCCGCTAAATACAAGTGGTCAGCCTTTAAAAGGGCTGACTACTTTATTAGACCGCGAGAAGGATTTTTTGTCCCGGATTACTGCTATCAATAAGATCACTTTATCCGAACCGACCATTGCCGGCAGCTACTTTACCATGAGTTTGAAAATGTCCTTTGAAGTACAGAACCAGGGACACATGGAGGTAGAGGAAATATGCCTTTATAAAGTGAAAGATGGTAAGATCGTCAGTCAGCAATTTTTTATTGGCTAACCGACGCTTGCTGTTGCAATCATATTATCCGGGTTCGACTTGCGCTTTAATATCACAGCGGCCAGCAACGACATAATGAGCCCCACAGGTAATATCTCGATATAAGTAAACATCGCATTAAACAATGGGTTCCTGTACATTTCGCCATTACTTTTGTTCGCTATCATCTGTTGTTGAATTTGAGCCTGGGTAGCGCCGCTTGCTTTCATCTCACGAATGATATGGGCGGAATACTTCTCATAAAAGTCCGGAATAAAAAAGTAATAGTCGATCTGCCAGGCAATCACATACATAGTTGAGGCCACCAATGTAATGAGCAGGCCGATTTTCAGCGCTTTTCCAAAAGATATGGTCCCGTCGTTATGCTTATCACGATAATTCTTGACCCCTACAAATATCATCGAGAAAGCGATTACCATGCTGCTATAGCCCAGCAGCATGCTACCAATACCGCCTTCAAAGTCGGAACCTCCAATACAACCGGAAATAGATAACAGCATCATGGAGGTGACGATTAAACCGGCTATTGATCCGCAAATAATAATGATCTTCTTCATTTTGTTTTAAGTTTTAGTTTGCTCAAAATTGAATAAAGGGGTATTATTTCCGGTCATACTTTAGGGTGATTTTGCAGATTGTGCTGCATTTTGGTACTAAAGTGTGATTCGTTTAAGGTATAATGCAAAGCCTTTTGGCCATATCTACAGCCTGCGTACGGCGTTTCACTTCCATTTTCTCAAATATTTGTGCCGAATGTGTTTTGATGGTATTCAGCGATACAAACAGTTTTGATGCTATTTCCTGGTTGCTTAAGCCGTCGGCCATTAGTTGCAATACTTCCAGCTCGCGCTTGCTCAGGTTAAGGCGACGGACTTCCTCTTCATTTAAAATAAAATCCGGGTCGGTTGTCAATACCACTTTTTTCTCAACGATGACCGTTTCCACCTTAGGTTTCCTGATCTTCAATGCAAGCCAAATACCCAATGCGGTAAACAGCACCGCAATAATTCCGAGGTAAACATCCAGTTTCTGATCAAGCAGGATGTAGCGTGTCTCCAGCCATTTTAACAGGAACAGTAAAATAGCTAATGCAATACCGTAAATAATGATTTGCTTGTTCTTTGCCAAGACTGATATCTATTATTACCCTAAAATAATATTTAGAAGTCGCATTTCCGCTGACACAGTTTTGCCACCACCTGTTAAAATATCAGCGCCCGCTTAACAGTTTTATGTCAGTGTTCACGAGCGTTCATGCGTTCATGAACGAACACTACAAGATCATAACACCAATTGACTATATAATTTTTTAAGGGTCTCATTAGGATCAATACACAATCCCGGATGCACTTTTGAAGTTTGCACCACTGTACTGCGTGTAGCGCTAAGCCAGCGGAAGCGCGAAGGCATATCCAATTGGGCAATCGGGCCGCCATCCTTGCTGCCGCGGCATATTTCGGCAAAGGAATGGAGATGGCCTTTAAGGTCGTCGATGTCTATTTTGTTGGAAAAAGAGCAAAAACGTTTTTCGTCTACTTCGCAAAGACATTGCAGGAATTTCAATTTAGGGCAATAAAGGATCACCCCTACATTGAGGAACTCCTCGCGTTCCACCTGTGGCACCACGCGGATAACGGCATACTCAAACAGGTTATTCTCTTGCATGTTGCGCCTCCTTTACAAAAATAGACGATGCCGCAATACGCGTTTCCAAAAACTGCGCATAAATCGAGCGAACTTCATCAGGTTCTTCCAGCCACTCTCCTTTTATCCATTCATCAGGCACTAAGGAAACGATAGTTCGTATTACTTCGGGCGTCAGGATCGATTTAAATTCTTCATCAACAGTCTCCAGTTCTGATGCTTTGGATAACAGCACATGATCTTTTACCTGCACAAATGGGCGTACCGCCTGCTCCTTCCAATTGTCCCATGAATGATGGAAATATAAAGAGGCACCATGATCAATCAGCCACAGCTCCTTATTCCAGGTGAGCATATTGGTATTGCGAGGTGTGCGGTCGACATTTGTTAACAGGCAATCCATCCAAACTATCTGCGAGGCCAGTTTTGGGTCGACTTTAGTTACTACCGGATCAAAAGTTATGGCACCCGACAAATAATGCAGGGCCAGATTTAACCCGACGCTGGCTTTTAGTAAATCCTGAATTTCTTCATCAGGCTCTGAACGACCGAAAGCAGTATCCAAATTGGCAAAAACAATTTCGGGAACTTTAAAGCCCAAAGTCCTCGCTATCTCCCCGCCTATCAGCTCGGCGATCAAAGCCTTCACCCCCTGCCCTGCACCACGAAATTTGAGGACGTACAGAAAGCCATCATCAGCCTCGGCAATGGCAGGCAACGAGCCGCCTTCGCGCAATGGCGTTACATAGCGGGTTACATTTACGGTACGTAATTCGGGTGTTTTAAAAGTCATGTTGCCTTAGCTGGCAACAAAGCTATAAAAAGAGACAAGAAACAAGAGCCAAGAATCAAGACAAAAAACTTCTTGGTTCTTGACTCCTGGTTCTTGCTTCTCTGATTTACTTCTTTTGATACTGCTGATCGAGGAAATGGTAACGATCAACTGCTATCGGCTCCATTTTGGTTTCTATATTGATAGCGATACTTTGTGTCACGGTGCCTTTGTTAGCCTCCCATTTTGGCAAGCCTTTGCCATTAGGATTGCCTGTTTTGATAAAGTGGGCGAAGTAATCTTCCATGGTTTTTGAAACTTTGAAATCCTCAGGCTTCCAATCGTAAACTTTATTACCCGACAGGTTACCCATTGCATATTCGATCTCAGAAGCATGAGATGCACCCGGATATGGGGCAGGAGTTTTTTTCTGTGCGTCATCAGCGCCTCCTTTAACCACACCGCCTGCTAATCCTGGCTTTGCATTACCCATCGAGGCTACCATTGCCGGGCGTTGTTTTCCGAAAATGTATGTATAAACTGGTTTGCCGCCTGTTTTTGCAGCCAGGTCTGCCCATTTCCAGGTGCTGTAAACGATGAAGCGGTCGCTGCCCAGTTCAGTAGCTGATTTGATCATCTCGTCCTGTGTTGTACCGGGATATAATTTGAGTACCTCGTCGGTGTTATTCGGATAGTTTTGTTTCACCTTCTTCTGGTAATTCTCAGGCGTTGGTGCATCGCCCCACATAAATGCCTGGTATGGTATTTCAGCCGAGTTCCATCCGGCCAGCAACGGCACATGTGCCTGTTCGCCAGCTGCAAATATTTCATTAGGAGACTTATCTAAAAAGTAGCCATCAACTGTGGGTGACATTGGCGGCATACCTTGTTTGGAAGCCATTTCCAACAATTGATCTGCAGGGATGGCACGTAAGGCAGCCAACGAAGTAGCATTCACTTTTTGACCGAAGGCGACGCCATTCTTCTCACCATCGGCCAACGGAATAGCCGGAATAGTCGGTGCAATCATACCACCGCTTTCGCCAATAGCGCCTGCAATCAGATTTCTTGATAACGGTGATGCCATTTGTGCACAAACTGCTATAGAGCCAGCCGATTCGCCTGCTATAGTGATCTTATCAGGATCTCCCCCGAACGCTGCTATATTTTTCTTTACCCATTCCAATGCAGCATGCTGATCCAGCAAACCGTAATCGCCTGAAGCGTGGTGAGGCGACTCGGCGGTCAACTCTGGATGAGCCATAAAACCAAAAACGCCGAGACGATAATTTACTGTTAATGAAACGATCCCCTTCTGTGCCATGCTCTCACCATCATAGCGCGACTCGGAGCCATCCCCCGCAACAAAACCACCGCCATAGAAATAAACCAATACCGGCAGTTTTTCTTTAGCTGATTTGGCGGGCGTCCAAACGTTCAGGTACAGGCAATCCTCGCTCATCCCTGCCGAGCGGAACATCATATCTCCAAAAACATTCTTCTGCATAGCATTATTGCCAAAATGATCTGCTTTGCGCACACCGTCCCAGTTTTTTACGGGTTGAGGTTCTTTCCAGCGCAGATCGCCAACCGGCGGCTGGGCAAAAGGGATTCCTTTAAAACTGCGGATACCGGTGGCATCGTTAGTAGTTCCTTCTAGTATGCCGTTTTCAATTTTCACCTGGTTGTTTTGTGCAAATGCACTATAGCAACAGAACGTTGCCAATGCCAGTAACAAAAGGGTTGATTTTCTCATAATATATTTTAATAGTTTGGTTTGACTGATTTTAGATTATTATTGTAACATATTGTTACAATAATAAAAATCGAATAGCAGAATATCAAATGATTACTGTATTTTCCGTAAAATTTTATGAGCAAAGACAAGCCAGTTGAAAATGAAACAGGAAAGACGGGAACCGACTTTATGCACGGACTGGCTATTGATGCCGTAATATTCGGTTTCCACGATCATCAGTTGAAGGTTCTGCTGATGCGCTACAATAGAACCGGTGTTGTAGCCCTACCGGGTGGCTTTATTCATAAAACAGAACACCTGAATGATGCAGCCAACCGAATTGTGAGTGAGCGAACCGGGCTGAATGATATTTACCTGGAACAGTTTTATGTATTCGGCGATTATGGGCGATCCGATCCTCAACCGATGAAAGATGTCCTGACTGCCAACAATATCAAACATGATGACAACCACTGGCTGCTACAAAGATTCATATCAATAGGCTATTATGCCCTGGTTGATTTTACTAAAGTTGTCCCCAGGCCGGATACCATATTTGACAGCTGCGATTGGTATGATCTGACCAATATTCCCAGATTGATGCAGGATCATAATTCGATCATTCAAAAAGCTTTGGTGTCGCTTAGAGCTGACCTCGATAATAAACTGATCGCTTTTAACCTGATGCAGGAAGAATTTACTTTAGGCGATCTGCAAATCCTTTATGAAACCATACTTGACAAAAAGCTGCTTCGGCCTGCCTTTCAACGAAAAATGCTCAGCCTGGGTATTTTAGAGCGTGTCGCTAAAAAATGGACTGGCGCCGCTCATAAGGCGCCTTATTTGTACCGCTTTTCTAAAAATCTTTAATAATTCGGGTTCTGATAATCCTCCCTATAGACGCGATGCACCTCGTCTCTATGACAATTATTTTTATTTTTACAGTACTATGTATTGGATAGTACTATAATTATTTTATATATTTGTTTATTCATCAATGACGATCAATAAAAAAGATATGGAAAAATCAGGAATAGTTATGCTGGTTGCCGGCATAGTCACTTTGGCTGCCTGCACATTAGGTCATCACCATCATACCACAGTGGTTGAAAAGAGTAATAATCATTATTTGAAAATTGAATACTCAGGAGACATCAGTTTTAATAATGCCGGGACAGCAATTGCGAGTATTTCGCGTAATGGCTATGTTGAATACCAAAATGACGACAAAAAACTGGAAGCCAAAAACGACGGACATGGAGGTGTGAGCTACGAATTATACGAGGGATATGATAAACTCCCGCTTGATAATAAAGGCAAAGAGTTTATTGCCGATGCCGTGAGGATAATGATAGAAAAGACCCGGCATCATTAGTTTTTAAGTTACATTATCCCAAAATGTGGATAAATACATTGCTTTATAATTAATAGCAGTATAACCTTTTTGTTACAATTGCCGTTACAGATGGGTATGAGGTCAGTATTGTGTACTACTTTTGCCCTCCTTTTTGTGGTCTTTTCAGGCTGTAGCAAAAAGGAAGGAACCACCCCAGGCAATCAGAATGGTTCAAAAGGGACCAATGGCAATACCACAGGTACCACCAATAACAACGGGAATACAGGAACCGGAAATACCTGTAACGTACAATTAGCCGATGCGGAAAGTATTGAGATTTTCCCGGCCGATAATCCCTGGAATCAGGATATTTCATCAGCAGCAGTAGATCCAAACAGTTCACAAATTATTGCCAACTTTAGCAGTTCAAAACTAAAAGCCGACTTCGGCAGCGGTTTGTGGGATAATGCACCAATTGGTATTCCATATACCGTGGTTTGTGGTAGTCAGTCCAAACTGACTGTAACTTTCCGGGCCAACTCGTATGATGGCAATTATGGCAGCGAAAGCGATCCGGGACCATATCCTATTCCATCTAATGCCCCCATCGAGGGTAACGGGCAAGGCGATTCGCATGTGCTTGTAGTTGACAAGGACAATGATATGTTGTATGAGCTCTATAACGCCAGCTATACCAACGGACAATGGCAAGCATCAAGCGGTGCGATTTTTAATCTTAAATCTGATGCATTAAGGCCTGATGGCTGGACATCAGCTGATGCTGCGGGTTTACCTATTTTTCCGGGATTGGTACGTTACGAAGAAGTGTTGAAGGGAACTATTGATCATGCGATACGCTTTACATTACAATCAGCTAATGTAAAACCAAACTCCTACATATCTCCCGCAAGGCATGGTGTTAATAGCAGCGGCGGGCAGTATTCTTTACCTTTTGGTGCAAAGTTAAGACTGAAAGCCAGTTTCGATATCAGTGGCTACTCATCTAACTTGCAGATCATCCTTACAGCGATGAAAAAGTACGGCATTATCCTGGCCGATATCGGCAGCAATATGTATATCAGCGGTGCTCCGGATGAGCGTTGGAATAATGATGATCTTCAAAAACTCGGGCAGATTGCTGCTTCGAATTTTGAAGTGGTTAAGATGAATTAATTCCGCGTTAAGCATTGGAGGCTAAAGGCCATTGCACACACATTTCGAGCGCCTCAATGTTCAATGTGACAACCTTTTATTTCACTTTAAATGAGTGCTGACATAGAGAGATAATCGAAGGATTGATGTGTAGGGCGTTTAAATTTTATCTTTTTGAATAACCCGTATAGAATTAGCGCCAAGAAACTACTCTAATTTAATGTGTTAGGGTACCTTTTTTTATTGCATGAGCCTCTTTCAAGACAGCTACCAGCACCTCTAATTTGAGTGGTTTAGAGATGTAGTTGTCCATGCCTTTGCTCAGGCAAATCTCACGGTCTTCGGCCAATGCATTTGCGGTCATGGCAATGATATAAGGTTGCAACACATCCAGCTTGCGGATATGCCCGGTTGATGCAAAACCATCCATTTCAGGCATTTGTACGTCCATTAATACTACATCATAATTGTGTTCCGCCACATTATGCAAAGCTTCAAGACCATTTTGGACCGTGGTGGTTTTATAGCCTAGTTTAACCAATATACGCTGGATCAGCATCTGGTTTACAGGGTTGTCTTCGGCTATTAATATTTCGAGCGGGTAACTATTTGCGAATTCCGGGTCAAGTATATTTTCTGGTTTTTCGGTAACCTGAACGACTGTTTCTTTACGCTCACCTAATTCGGCATAAATGCTTTTTAGCAATTGATTTTGCTTTACCGGTTTTACCAATACTGCTGAGAATAGTCCCGGGTATTTTTTACGGATATTATCTCCTATCGAGCTCAGCATAACAATTGGCAACTGGGCATTTGAAGCCTTAATCGCCTTTGCCAATTCTGCACCATCCATATCTGGCATTGCCATATCAGAAATCACCAGGTTAAACCCGCTATCTTCAGCCAGTATGCTTAATGCCTCTTTGGCCGATGTGCAGGTAACTGTCTGCAATTTCCAATGCTCGAGCTGCGATTTCAGGATAACCAGGTTGGTATTGTTGTCATCAACAAGCAATATACGTTTACCTTTTATTTGGGCTACGCCTGGCAATAACTGCAGTTCTGAAGATGGTCGGCTGCTGGCTTTGGTGTGTATCGTAAAGTTAAAGGTAGAGCCTTCGCCCAATTTACTTTCAACCCAAACATTGCCACCCATCAATTTTACAAGGCGTTCGCTGATAATTAATCCAAGGCCCGAACCACCGTACTTACGTGTAGTAGATGAGTCCACTTGTGAAAATGCCTGAAATAAAGTCGGCAATTTATCTTCCGGTATTCCTATGCCTGTGTCTTTAACGCTGAAACCTATCTCAATCTGATCATCAGCAATGGTCTGCGATAGAAATACTTTTATAAATACCTCACCCTGGGAGGTGAATTTAATCGCGTTATTAATCAGGTTAATGATCACCTGTTTTAAGCGTAAGCTATCACCTATTACAAAATGTGGCAGGTTAAAGTCGATCTGGTAGATCAGGTCGAGGCGTTGCTCAGCAGCCTTTTGCGAGAACATATCCATGATCTCTTCGATGCTTTGACGGAGATCAAATTCCTCTTCCTCGATATCCATCTTACCTGATTCGATTTTTGAAAAATCGAGAATATCATTGATCACATTAAGCAAGCTATCACCACAATTGATGATTGTTTCGGCATATTCGCGTTGCTCGCTATTTAGCTGTGTTTCGGCCAATAAGGAAGCCATACCGATAACACCATTCATTGGCGTCCTAATCTCGTGGCTCATTGTGGCAAGGAAGATGCTCTTTGCCTGGTTAGCCTTATCTGCTTCCTGGCGCGCGTTATATTCCTGGTTCTTCTGATCTTCCAGTTCTTCAGATTGTGTCTGCAGTTCCTCGTTCAGTGATTGCAGCTCTTCCGACTGTGCCTGTAGTTCTTCATTTAATGCCTGCAAATCGTCAGACTGGGCCTGCAGCTCTTCAGTTTGATGCTGTATTACGGCGGTACGGTGCTTTACTTCAGCCTCAAGCTTTGCTTTTTGTTTGATAATGCTATGAAGACGGTACCGATAAAAACCGTAGATCAAAGCTATTACAAATACTCCTGCCAATGTTTCAAACCACCATGTCAACCAGAATGGCGGCACTATCGTAACCTTCAAAGCCAATACCTTTGACCACTCGCCCGAGCTGTTCTGGCTTTTTACTTTAAAAGTGTAATCGCCCGGGGGCAGGTTAGTATAAACGGCAGTATTTTTATTCCCTACATAATTCCAACCTTTATCAAAGTTCTCGAGTATGTAGGCGTAATTCTTTTTATTGGGCGAAAGGTAATCCAGCGAAGCATATTCAATGGAGATAACAGATTGATCATGTGATAAGGTAATCGACCTGGTTTCAGAAATATCCTTTTTAAGCGGAGAAGGATCATTATTGTTTTTTGCAACCAAAACCGACTTATTGAATATCTCAAGGTCAGTCAGCACAAGCGGCGGGTTATATGGCGAGTGAACAATATGGTTGGGGAAGAAGGAGTTAAAGCCGTTTACCCCGCCAAAATAAAATGCACCAGTGCTACTTTTTAATGCGGCATGCTGCTTAAACTCATCGCCCTGCAAACCATCTTCGGTTGTATAATTTTTAAAGTGATTAGTTTTAGGGTCGTACATGGAAATACCATTATTGGTACTTATCCATAAATTACCTTTATCATCTTCCAATATTGCCTGGGCATAGTCATTTGGCAGACCGTCTTTTGTTTTGAAAACTGTAAAATGACGGGTAACAGGATCGAATTTATTCAAACCACTTAAGGTACAAATCCAAATGTTCCCTAAATGATCCTCGTAAAGATCAAGTACGGTATTGCTGCTGATACTATTGGTATGGTCGTTATGCGGGAAACGCAAAAAAGAATTTGTTTTCGGATCAAAAAGATTCAGTCCCGCGTCATCAGTGCCGATCCACAAATTGCCTTTGCTGTCGCTCAAAAGTGAGTTGATCCTGTCGCTTCCCAAACTGGTTGGATCCTTTTCGACATTCTTAAAATGAGCGAAGGTATTGCTTTCAGGCTGATACATATTTAAGCCATCACCAAACGATCCCAGCCAAATTTTTTTATCGGGGGTTTGAGCTATAGCATAAATATTATCACCACTCAAACTATTCGGGTTGGCCGGATCATGCTTAAATACCTTAAACTTCCTGGTTACCGGGTTCATCACATTTACCCCATTCCCCCAGGTACCTATCCAGATATTGCCCTGGTCGTCTGGCTTAATATCCAATATGTTATCTCCGGATATACTATTTTTATCAGCCGGGTTATTTTTATAGACTGTAAAATTGTTCGATTTCAGGTTGAACATATTCAAACCACCGCCGTCTGTACCTACCCAAATATTATAATCCTTATCCTCATATAAACTCAGCACAAAATCATTGGAAAGCGAGTTTGGCTGCATATTATGTTTGTAATGCTCAAAATTGCTTGTATTTTTTTTGTACAGGTCTATACCTCCCGCAAAAACACCTAACCACATATTCCCGGCGCGATCTTTCACAATGATATCTATCGAATTGCTGGCCAGCGTGGTGTTATCTACATCATCGTGATAGTAGCTCAAAAACTGATCCCATTCGGGAGCATAAATGCTCAATCCGCCATTTTCCGTTCCTATCCACAGGTTATGGCTGTCATCCTCAGCAATACTCTGAATGCTATTATGAACCAATGAGTTTTTGTTGTGAGGGTCGTTCACAAAATGTTTAAAGCCATGAGTAGTTGGATTATAAAGATTTAACCCCGCTCCCTGTGTACCCACCCATAAATTATGACGGCTGCCTTCAAAAATGGCGGTTACTTTATTTCCTGAAATTGATTCAGGGCTTGAGGGTACGTTTTTAAACCTCGTGAAATTATTGCTGCTGCGATTATATAAACATAGTCCTTCATTATCAGTACCCACCCAAACATTATTTTCATGATCCACATAAACGGTCATGATTGAATTGTCAGATAAGCTGGTCGAGTCGCTTGTATTGAAATAATGTATGTTTTTGCCGGTTTTGGGGTCAAATAGATTCAGGCCATCCTTCTGGGTAGCCACCCATATTTTACCTGATTTATCAAGAGCCAGTTTGCTTACAAAATTACTGGAGATAGAGCTCTTGTCTTTCTCGTTATGAATGTAACGATGAAAGCGATTGGTATTCCTGTCAAATTTATTCAATCCACCACCGATAGTAGCGGCCCAGATATTCCCTTGTTTATCTTCAATTATATCCTGAACATAATTATTGCCAATACTGGTGTTATCCCTGGCGTCGTTTCTGAATATTTTGAATTTGTAACCGTCATAGCGGTTCAAGCCATCGGCGGTTCCGATCCAGATAAAACCGCGGCTATCCTGTAACAAACAATTGGGGTTAAGCTCTGAAAGACCTTCGGCAGTTCCAAAATGGGTAAAATGTAATTGCTGATTTTGTGCAAATGCAAATGTTGCTACCGCTAATAAAATAGCAGTAAAATAATATCTAATCCTCTCCACATTTACGTTTCCAATCGAACTACCCGGTTTGTCCATTAATTTGTATTAATCAGGTTTTTTAACAGCGTTGTTAGTTTGCCGTATGTTATTTGCACTTGTACGCAAATCCCGTTCGATTGGTTATAGGTAATTCGCTGGTTTTTAATTCGATACTAATCGCATTAAAACATAAATCAGCCTGCTTATTTATATCAAAAGCATTAAGGAGGTAATAGAATTCTGATACTTTACATGGCAACAGCAGCATCCTTATTGTACTTATTCCTGTAGTCAACCGGCGGCATGCCAGTGATGCGCTTAAACACATCCCGGAATGCCTTGATGTCGGTATAGCCCACATCATACATCACCTCGTAAATAGTTTTCCTGCTGCTCTCGAAACTTTTCTTGGCTGCTTCTATTTTCACCCTTTGAATATATTCGACTACGGTATTATGGGTTGATTTTTTAAACCGGCGTTCAAAGGTGCGGCGTACGATGCTGAATTTATCAGACAATTCATCTACCGATATTTTATTGTGGAAGTTATTTTCGATGTATTCCTGCGCGTTTTTTACCACTTCATCCTCATGATCTTTTTGTCCCTGGAAAATAATAAAAGGCGACTGGTCATTTCGTCCCATGTCAATCACAAAAAATTTGGAAGCGAGGATAGCCATCTCACGGGTGGTGTATTTTTCAACCAGGTATAAAAGCAAGTTCCAGTAAGAATTGGCGCCTCCACTGGAGTAAACGTGATTTTCCTCGGTGATCACCTTTTCATCAACCAGGTCGACCTCCGGAAACATATTTCTGAACTCATTGGCAAACAGCCAATGGGTTGAGCATTTTTTGCCATTTAATAAACCGGTAGATGCCAACAAAAATGCACCCAGGCATAAGCTGGCTACTTCGGCACCACGACTATATTGCTCCTGTATCCAGGGGATAAAATCTTCGTTGATCTTTATAGCTGCATTTAAGTCGCCGCTTAATGGTGGAACGATAACAAGGTCGGATTTTTTTACTTCATCCAGCAACAAATCAGGCTTTATCGTAAAAGCGCCATCATTTAGCCTTACTTCCTTGCTCAGCCCCACCAGTTGCACATTGAACAAAGGTGGTTTTCCGGCATTTTTCAGGAAGTTGTTTACAGCGGTGAACATGTAACGTGGGTCGGCTATGCCCTGTAATACAGCACATTCCGGCACCAGGATGGAAACAGTTTTCATATGATATTCAGCTAAAATGTTTTGTCGTAAACAACCCTTCAGATTGTCGTATTTACGCGTTTTACAACCGGTTTATTGACACTAATTTGCATCATTGAATCAGTGAAAACAAGAAATTATGAAAAACAATCTGCAAAACATAATCGTCACAGCAAAACAAGAGTTTTTAAAAGCTCTAGATCTGTTCGGCCAGGACAATATCAATGCCGTTCCTTTTGAAGGCAGCTGGACCGGCGGCCAGGTAGCCGAGCATATCCTGAAATCAGTATCCGGCATTTTAGAAACAGTTAATGCCTCATCAAAACCCACTGAAAGAAACCCGGAAGAACATGTAAAAATGCTTGGCGAAATATTCCTGAATATGGATATTAAAATGAAATCGCCTGATTTTATTATCCCTTCAGATTCGCCAAAAGATAAATCCTTCCTGCAGGCATCACTTGCAAAAACTTTTGATGGCATTGAAGAAGCCGCCGGAGAAGATAACCTTACTGAAACATGTACAACTTTTGAGATGCCGACATTAGGACTGCTTACCAGGATAGAATGGATACAGTTTGCAGGTTTTCATACCAGGCGGCATACCCGACAGTTAAAGAACATAGCCGATTACCTAAAAAAAGCTGAAATTGAATTATAACTTCTTGGGAAAACAGAATATTTTATAATTTAACATAGAACCAATTAAAACATAAGACAATGGCAACAGTAAATCCTTATTTGAATTTTAGCGGCAATACCGAAGACGCTTTCAATTTCTACAAATCAGTTTTCGGTACTGAGTTTGCGGCTTTGGTGCGCTTTAAAGATGCACCCGGTGGCGACAAGATGCCTCCTGAGGTACAGAACAAGATCATGCATATGTCGCTTCCTATAGGAAACGGTAATATATTGATGGCGACCGATATGATCGAATCAATGGGCCAGGTATTAAAAACGGGTAACCAGTTCAGCTTATCTATAACCCCAACAAGCGAAGAAGAAATGCATCATTTTTTTAATGGTCTTTCGGCAGGCGGCACTATTGAAGCTCCTTTGAAAAAGGAATTTTGGGGAGCATATTTCGGAATGTTCAGCGACAAATTTGGTATCAGATGGATGCTAAACTATAATCCTGATCAACCACAATAATAATTAAAGTGAAAAAATCATGAGTACGAAATCCATAAAAGTCGCCTACTGGGTGCTGAATATCCTATTCTGCCTCTTCCATGTGGGCGACGCATACGGCGGCTTGTCAAAAGCACAGGCCGGTGTTGATGCCATGAATGCAATGGGTTATCCCACATACCTGATGGGCTTTTTAGCGGTGCTGAAACTGTTAGGCGTTGTGGCCTTACTGCAAAACAAATACAAAACTATTAAGGAATGGGCATTTGCAGGCTTTTCATTCACACTAATCGGAGCTGCTGTTTCCCATATCTGTGTGCACGACACTCCACTATTCATCGTGATGCCTATTGTATTTCTAATACTGCTTTTTGCGCTGTATTATTTCTGGAGGAAGATGGAGCAGACAACACTTCAACCTGCATCAGCATAATCAATCCAAAGCCGAATTTGAATCCCGGTAATTGCATAACTTCGTATAGAAATATGTAATTACCGGGATTTTTTATGGAAAACGATTATCTGGAAAGCTCGATCAAGCAATTCGAGTACTATAAGTTCTTAGGCGAAAAATCCATCGCCCAGCTACCTGATGACAAGCTATTTTGGCAATATAACGAAGCAAGCAACAGTATAGCCATTATTGTTCAGCACTTATGGGGCAATATGCTTTCGCGATGGACAGACTTCCTAAACACCGACGGTGAAAAGGAATGGCGCAACCGCGATGCCGAATTTGAAGGTATAATAAAAGCCAAAGAAGAACTACTGAGCAAATGGAACGAGGGTTGGGATTGTCTTTTGAACGCATTAAGACCATTGACCGGCGATGACCTGCAAAAGATCATCTACATCCGCAACCAGGGGCATACGGTAATGGAAGCCATTAACCGGCAGTTAGCGCACTATCCCTATCATGTAGGGCAAATAGTTTATATCGCTAAAATGGCGACTGATAAAGATTGGAAAAGTTTGACTATCCCGAAAGGTGCTTCGCAATCGTTCAATGCCGAGAAATTTGCCAAGCCAAAATCAAAACAGCATTTTACAGATGAGTTTTTGAAAGAGGATAAAAAATAATGGTTTATTATTTAGCCGATATCATACCTTCATAAACCTCATCAAAAGATTTATCCTTGTGCTGCTGCCACAGTGTTGAATATTTAACCTCGATGTTTTTCAGGAGTTGAATACATAATTGCTTATCATCCTCACTAAGGTCAATTGTCATCATGCCGGCTACTTTTCGCATACGTGCCGTGCAAAGCTCTATAGCCTTTGCCCCTGCTGCAGTAAGCTCAATACGCTTTGAACGCTTATCGTCTTTATCGTCGTATTCTTTAATCAGTCCTCGTTTTATCAACCGATTTAGCATATCTGTTCCGCTGGATAATTCGAATAAATTCGCATAGATCACTTCTGACTTTTTGGGGTTCCCTCCCTGCTGCACCGTTAAAAGAATACCAAACTCTTCTACCTGTTTTATGCCTGTACTTTGGATCGCATTATTGGCATAACTCATATTCAATTTATGAATACGGCCGATCATCTTTAATAACAATCCTTCGCTGGTAGGTGGTATAACGCCACCTGTTAATGGCCCGGCATTCTTCTGTTGCTGATGTGTTGCCAGGTAATGCCTGCAAAAATCATCAATGTTTGCATCCGGGTAAGCAGACTCAAAATTGCCCCACTCGTTTACCAGCTGAATTGTCTTGTTCATGTCAATTTTATTACGATTCCGCAGTAAATATAAAGAAAATTGCTCCGGAATTTGATTATAAATACGAAAACGTATTAAATTTGATTTAATAACAACGAAAACGAATTAAAACCAACAATTATGACAACCGAAACAATTTACCATGCCGCCCTGGCAACGCACATTACTGGGATAACCATGATGGCCGGAACAACATTAATGGACTATGTGATCTTCAAACAAATATGGAAGCAATATTGGGTAGATAAGACCAAATCGCTGGCAATAAGTGAAGCTCTGGTAAAGCTTCAAATCGTGTTTGGAACCGGCTTCCTTCTGCTGATTGTTTCAGGAGTAACCATGATGTATCTTACACATGGTGTTTTTGGCGAACAGACATGGTTCAGGATAAAATTTGTTTTGATCCTGCTAATCATGATCAATGGATTAGGCTTGGGACGAAGGCTGGGGGTGCGACTAAGAAAATTATTGCCCGAAGAAATATCCGGCATAGACGTCAGCAATAAGACCCTTAGGATCAGGGACAATCTCAATCTGTTTCATATCACGCAACTGGCAATCTTCCTGGCAATTTTTATACTGAGTGTATTCAAATTCAATTAATAAAATATTGATCAAAATGAAAATTGAACATCCAAATACGGCATTGAATATATTGGTAATAGGCGCTAATGGTGGCATCGGGAAACAAGCGGTAGAACTTGCACTTGAAGCCGGGCATAAGGTTACTGCTCTACTGCGTGATCCGGCTAAACTGGCTATGACACATGCAAATCTTCTGATTGCAAAAGGAAATGTAATGTATCCTGAGTCATTTGAAGACTACCTTGAAGGAAAGGATGCCGTCATTTCAGCATTGGGTACCAACACTATAAATAAGCCTACTATACTTTATTCGGAAGGAAATAAGAACTTATTGAAAGCAATGAGAAAGAAAGGTGTGATGCGGGCCTTTTTTATCTCAGCCTCGGCAATAGAAATAAGCCCCGTTTTGCCTTTTTATGTCCGCTTTGCTGAAAAATACATTGTTCAAAAGATACTGAGGCATATGTATGATGATCTACGGTTAATGGAAAAGCTAATAAAAGAGACTGACACAGACTGGACCATCATGCGCCCGCCCCGATTAACAGATAAGCCCGTTACCGGTAAATATCGTTTTGCAATCAACAGTTTTTTAAAAAATTGTCTTAGCATCTCACGGGCTGACGTTGCGCACTTTATGATAAATAACATAAACAATGAAGCAACTTACCACACTATGATTGAGATTAGTTATTAAAGCCCTCATTCAACGAGAGTTTAAACCCATACCGACAAGTATTTGGTTTATTTTAGCCCGTATACTACCACCTGGCCAGAAAAGGTTGCCATATAGACGTGTCCGTTGACTACAGTAGGTGAGCAAAATTTGGCGTAGCTGCCAAGCCCATCGCCTGCATGCTGATTGCTGTTCCAAAGTTCTTTGGAGACGTCATTCGCATCAAAAGCCCGCAAAACACCCGGGCCCACCGAGCCACCTGCATCCCCGTTTGTACCATAGGCTACCCAAAGTATCCCGGTACCTGCAGTTGTGCCATTTGACGAAACCGACATATCAGCGCCTGAAGGCCCTACAGGCCCCGGTTCAGACGAGGTAGACGAATTAGTAGCCAGCATGCTTCCATTAAAAGGATAGGCCCTTAATTGGTCGTTTTCCGACCAAATGTATACGAATTGATTAGTCGGGCCTTTATAGTATGTAGGCTGACAGTGAAAATTGTCATTCAGTGGTATGGTTTGCACTACCATATTTGCTGTAAATGAATATCCGCCCATATTATCCTTGTTCAACAGGTAAATATTCCCATCCTTACATCCTGTCAGGTATAAGTTTGTACCCGGAATAAGGAATGATCCCATTACACCATAATCACGGTCGTTAATATTCAGGTTGTAAAAGTTGGTAGGCGTAAAAAAGCTGCTTACCAGCATGGTTGAGCCCGAAGGTGTTAATTTAATAGCGCTTTCCCCGCGCTCAGTTAGATCTGAGGGATTTGGATTCGCGGTAATATCATTGGTGCCATTATCAGACGGTGTAAACCCACCCTGCCCTACGGTTCCGTTCCCTGTTACCACGTATAGGCTGCCCTGGTCATCCGCTGCTATACCCATGCCGCTTTCCCAAATACCACCTGCTTCTCCATTAGGAGTAACATTGTAAACTGTTTTTTGCTGCAATGTTTTTGCATCATAGCCTAACACCCAGCCATGATATGGGTTCCAGTCGCAATGAGAAGACCAGGAAATATACACTACACCATTTACTAATACGAGCCCCTGACGTTGGTTATTGCGGCGCGGATCGAAACTTACTACTCCGTTTGAACTACCATCGCCCGTACCAGGCACACTGGCTTGTATTTTTACAGGACTGCCTGGCTGCTCGGCCCCTGTGGTGATATCTATAGCGTGCAGGTATTGTACAAAAACGGCCCCATCAGCGCTCCTGGCAACAAAATACATGGTCTTTGATACCGAATCGATAACCGGGGTACCTGCTATACCAATACTGCTCGTAAAATCCGTATAGGGGTTGCACCAATTTGAATTCATATCGCTTCCTACAGGTGGTCTCATTCCGGATACTGTGTAATTCTTGCTCCAGTATAACTTGCCTTTATCACCGTCGTAAGCATAAACCGAGTTATTTACAGTTGCAATAAACACGACATTATGCGTACCGGATGCGATAGGCAAACTAGCATAAACCAATGGTTGCGCATATATCTGGTCGTCAACAGTAAGTGTAAAAAGCTGGCCGAACTGCGCAGTATTAACATTAGACGTAGTGAGTACGGTCTCCTTATTATTTAAACCTGCGCGCGTATTATCATTATGCTGGGTTAAAACAGAAATATGTTCATTATTAGGTTTTCCGGTATTGGTATCAATCGGAGGAGTTACGACAACATTGTTACCGCCACCGCCATTGCCTTTTTTACTACAGCCAAAACAAATGATTGCTAACAAAAGTACTGGTAAAAGTATCTTCCTGAACATAAGTGGTTTATTGGTTTATTTTTTAAATTTACTAATTTTTTATAATAAAACTAAATCCTTAGGCGAATAATTACTAATACAAACCATAGCTCAAAGTGCGATTTTCCGAATGAGGTTATTTTGATAATCAGCCACGTACAAGTTTCCATCTTTATCTGACGCAATACCATAAGGCTGGTAAAATGAAGATTTTCTAATAGATCCATTATCTGCACCATGCTGATTGGAACCAGCGAAAGTAGTTACCGTTCCGTCAGGAGTAATTTTTCGGATCTTGTTATTGCCCATATCAGCTACGTAGACATTCCCACTTTTATCAACTGTCAAGCTATTGGGATGCCAGAAAGAAGCTAAAGTGTCTTTTCCGTCTTTCGAACCTTTTTTGCTCCTTCCGGCAATCGTGGTGACCGTTCCGTCAGGTGCAATCTTGCGAATCATATTATTATAACTATCGCACACGTATAGATTGTCGCTACCATCCACCGCCAACCCTACCGGCAAATAAAACGAAGCTGAGCCGCCTTTTCCGTCTTTTTTACCACGATCTCCATTGCCGGCAATAATACTCACCTTGCCATCCGGAGTTACCTTTTTAATAAAATCCTTATTGAGGTCGGACACAAATACATTTCCATTCTTGTCGACGGCAATACCCGAGGGATGATCCATTCCGGCTGTATCTTTTATATCGTTGATGAGTTTTGTGGGCTTACCGGCAAAAGTACTCACCATGCCATCGGGCGTAATTTTACGGATGAGGCTGTTATGCGTATCGGCTACATAAACATTACCCCTGGTATCTGTCGCCAATGCTGTAGGGAAGAAAAATGATGCTGCAATTCCTTTGCCATCCGATGCGCCTTGTTTACCGCTCCCGGCAAATGTAGACACTGCGCCATCAGGTGTAATTTTACGGATTAGGTTATTTCGCGAATCGGCCACATAGACATTCCCTGATGAATCAACCGCAACACCCATAGGGTTCGAAAAGGACGCTGACCTGGCATCGCCGTTGGCAAAACCTAAAACTCCATTACCGGCGTAGGTGGTTACAACGGGTCGGTCATCATGGTGGCAGGCAGTAAAAAGACAGGCTGAAAGCAGCAATACCGGAAGGCAAATCTTCATAAATTCAATCAGATATTTTTAGGACATTAAAAATTGGTATCCCAAAATACTGTTTAAAAATGAATTACGCCGTTTTATTTCCCGGTTTTTTCTTTTTGTTTCCGAACTTCCTGCGGTTGTTATTTCTCTTCCCGGATGATTTATGCTCTTTAAACACAGGTGAATCGCCCAATTCGGATGGAAGTATGTTTTCATCAATACTTCGTCCGATAAGTCCTTCGATGGTCTTCAACTTGCGGTTATCACGCTCGTTTACCAGTGTTATGGCAGTGCCTGTAGTTTCTGCACGTGCAGTACGGCCAATGCGGTGGATATAATCTTCCGGATCAGATGGCACATCGTAATTGATCACCAGGTCGATGCCTTCTACATCTATCCCGCGTGAGAGTGCGTCCGTGCCGATAATAACCGGCAGTTCGCGGTTCTTAAAATCCAGAAGTATTTGCTCACGTTCGGCCTGCTCAAAATCGGAGTGAAAAGCGCTTGATTTGACATGCGCAGCCTTTAACTCTCGGCTTAGTTTCTTTACCTCATCCTTGGTATTGGCAAAAATGATGGTGCTGGTATAATTACCCTCTTTAAGCAATTTAACGACCAATTTCGATTTCTGGTCGTTATGTACCTTATATATTTGCTGGCTTATACCTTCAGCCGGTTGCGAGGTAGCCAGGTTAATCTGCTCAGGATGCTTTAATATAGAATTGGCCAGTTTACGTATCGGTCCTGGCATGGTAGCCGAAAATAACAAAGTTTGGCGATGCACAGGTAAGTCTCGGATAATGCGCATAATATCGCCCATAAAACCCATATCCAGCATACGGTCGGCTTCATCCAGGATCAGGTATTTGATCTGATCCAACTTTAATATTCCTGAAGTAAGATGGGCGATCAATCGTCCTGGTGTAGCAATCAGAATATCAACTTTATTTTGTATCCCACGACGCTGCTGTTCATAAACAATACCATCACCACCACCATAAACGGCGATTGAGCTTAGTCCTGTAAAATAAGCTAAGCCTTCCACCTGCTGATCTATCTGTTGGGCCAGTTCGCGTGTTGGCGCCAAAATCAGTGTAGTGGTTTTATGCCCTTCATCTGCCTGGGCAATTTTATGCAGGACGGGCAATAAATAAGATGCTGTTTTACCGGTACCTGTTTGCGCGCAGGCAATCAGGTCTTTGCCATCTAATATCACCGGGATAGCCATTTGCTGTATCGGTGTCGGCGTGGTGTATCCCATGCTCAGGATACCTTCGGTTAGGTGCTCGTTAAAATTAAAATCCTGGAATGTCAAAAAATTAAAAATATCTTCAAAGATACAAAACCTGTTAAAAATCCGGTAGTTATAAAGCCTTAGCCGGCAATATATTTTCCAATAACTGGTATTTTGCTGATAATAAATATCAGAAATGACGATAAAATGAAGCAGGCCAGAGCTGTTAATGGTATACTGAAAAGGGGGTTAAATAACTTATAGTTGATTCCCTGTCCGTCCAGTAAAGTAAGAAATAATGCGTGGCATAGGTAAATTCCAAGGCTCAATCCGCCTGCTATCGCCCTTAACTTAACCATTACTTCGGGTAACTTAAACGTACATACCCTCGCTAATAAGAACACCCCGGATGCATATAGCACGATAAATGGCCCAAGTGGTTCATACATTACAGTGCTCAATGAATTAGTGTTTACCGAGAGGAAATAAGTCCCGATGGTAACGCTGGCTACGCAAAGCAGGAAGTAGATAATCAAAGGTGTTTTTATTCCAGTCTCCGGCAATTCTTTAAATGCCAGGTAATGCCCAAGCACCAGGTAGCCTGAATATCCGATAAAATAATGCACATCGATCAAAGGTGCAAAGCGCGACAAATAAGGCTGACTGAATATCATCACTACAAACCATACGATTAAAAAGTAGCGGATCTCCTTTTCAGAAGCATTACGCACAAACTTGCTGATAATGGGGATAAACAGGTACAAACCCAGCAACATATACACATACCACAGGTGATAGTAAGCGCCATATTTAAGCTGATGTAGTATCGTATGAATGTTAGCCCAGACACTATCTGAGAAAGGTATTTCTTCATCGTACCAGGCATAGGCGATATAAATCAGGCTCCATAGCAGAAAGGGCCATATGATACGTGATAGTCGGCGTTTTAGGAAATCAGTTACCTCGTATTCTCTGTGAAGCAACAGAGCCCCGGTGATCATCACAAAAACGGGCACGCCAAAACGGACTAATGCGTTATAAAAGTCGCCGATCAACCAATAGCTTATACTTGCATGCTTAAAATCCATCAGCAAAGGCGAGGCAGTATGTAATATGACAACCGCAAATAACGAGACAACCTTAAGGTTATCGATCCACTCAAAAGTTTGATGTCGGGCTGTGAGGTTTTCTGGCAAGGCTTGTTTGGATAATTTAGCTAAAGTACTTATTTAAAACAAAAAACCCGATTGCATTTTATTGCAACCGGGAAATATAATGATTAATGTGGGGACAAATTATTTAGCCGGTAACACATAGTGTCAGAACGACACAATGTTAGGCATTATTTTATTATCATCAAATAGCCGCATAAATTTTATGTCAGTAGAAATGGTTTTAATTTGATTAATTTGTCAGCCAGAATAAAATAAGTTATGACCTACTGTTTAGGAATAAAGGTAAAAGAGGGACTTGTAGCCATTGCTGATACGCTGATCACATCAGGGACTGAAACTGCAGTTAAGAAAAAAATATTTGTAGAACAAAAGGATAATTTTTCGCTTTTTATCATGACAAGCGGGTTAAGATCTGTAAGGGATAAAGCTGTTGTTTATTTCCGGGAACAGCTGGAAACACAGGAATTCAATAAGTTATATAAAGCCGCCAATGCTTTCGGGCAGCAAATAAAACGCGTTGCTGAAGAGGATAAAGAGTCGCTGGAAAAGGCAGGCTTTAAATTCGATCTGAATACCATTATCGGTGGGCAGTTAAAAGACGATAAAGAACATAAGTTATTTCTTCTTTTTCCGGAAGGTAACTGGGTTGAACTGGAGCAAGGTGCACCTTATGTAATCATCGGTAACTCAGGCCATGGTAAAGCGATATTAAACCGTACTCTAACAGAGGATACAAGTATGCGGGTGGCCCTGAAAGCCGGATTTTTATCCTTCGATTCTACCAGGGTAAGTTCAAATAATGTCGACTTCCCAATAGATGTTGTCCTTTATAAAAAAGACAGCTACGAATTGGCAGAACAGCGGTACGAACAAACGGATTTGCAAAATATATCGGCACAATGGGCGGAAGAGCTAAAGAAAGCGCTTGAAGATATTTCGGACGAATGGATGGAGCCGGCGTTTGCGAAACTACCTAAACAGGAAAAATAAACCAGGAACAAATGAAATTTCACGTATCGGCGCAACTCGAATATGAAGCTAAAACAGACGGCGTGCTGATATTGAATGTCCACGCGCTGAGAGCGCCCCAACAGGCCGTTTTTGACGAACAATTTGTCACTGAGCCTTATATCAGATCAGAGGAATTATTTGCAGTAAATGGCGAGAACAGGCTGATCCGTTTAGAGGTTATGCAACCCGGGCCTATCAAAATCTCTTACAATGCCATTGTTGATAATAATTACGCCCAAAAAGATTATAAAGACATAAATCAGCCATCCATTGCACATATTGATGCGCAGGTGCTGCCATACTTATATCCAAGCCGTTACTGCCAGTCGGACAAACTGTTCAGACTAGCTAACCATCTTTTCGGTGAAATCGACAGTGCATACGAACAAGTAGTAGCCGTTACCAATTGGATACATGATAATGTGGAATATCAGAGCGGATCAACAGATACGCATACTTCGGCTTTTGATACGGTAACGGAGCAAACAGGTGTATGCCGTGATTTTGCACATTTAGGCATTGCGCTTTGCCGTGCTTTAACCATACCTGCGAGATATTTCACAGGCTATGCGTATCAATTAAAACCGGCAGATTTCCATGCCTGTTTTGAGGCATATATAGGCAATGAATGGGTATTATTTGATGCTACTAAACTTGCACCTTTAAACGGAATGATCAAAATAGCAACAGGGCGAGACGCGGCCGATACTTCGACAGCCAACATTTTTGGAGAGATCAATTTTACTTCAATGCAGGTAAGTTGCATGGCAGCTGAGCAGAATTTCATTCCGGTTTATTTGTGATATTTTACAATATTTGGAATACAAAATCCTTACTATGAAGAAGCATTTATTAACCCTTGCAATTACATGCTTTTGCTTCATCGTCAGTTATAACGCCAAAGCGCAAACCGCATCCGTCAAAGTCAGTGGTGAAGTGACTACTCCAATGTCTGTAAACGACGATGGTCTGCATAAGTACACACAAACAACTGTAATCCGGAAAGACCATGACGGTAAGGACCATACTTATACAGGCGTTATTCTTGCCGAAATCCTAAAAAAAGCCGGCGCTACTTTAGGCCCTGATCTGAAAGGTAAAAATCTGGCCAAATATATTTTGGTCACCGCCAGCGACAATTACCAGGTAGTATTTGCATTGGCAGAATTAGATAAAGCATTTACAGACAGGATTATCATCCTCGCCGACCAGGTGGATGGCAAACCGTTGCCTTCCGGTGAAGGGCCGTTTCGCGTTATTGTTCAGGACGAGAAAAAGCCTGCAAGATGCATCAGGGAGGTAACAGAAATAAAAGTTCTTTCCGGAAAATGAGATATCTTGTAGAAGCCGTCCCAAAAATATGATTTATGAAAACTTCACCGAATAATATTGGCTCGGTGTTCTTTGTGTCCTTTTCTCTGTGTCCTCCGTGGTAAAATTTAACCACAAAGGGCACAGAGTTTTCACAAAGAACACTGAGATTGAATAACTGCAAATTTTATTTTGTCGCTTAAGGCGAGTTTTAACTTTTGAAACAGACTCTACATTTACTATAACGGTTTTACCGGACTTCCTGTCCAGTCGGTAGCCGGGGCAAGGCGTTCGCCCTTCATTACCAATGATAGCGCTTCGATTTTGGTGTCGTCTCCAACCTCACTGTCATAAAGAATAATTGTTCCCGCGCCTATACTGCTTCTGGCCCCAATCTTCACCGGACCGATCTTCATTACCCTGTCTTCAAACAAATGCGTCTGCGGACCGCAATCAGCATTCAGGGCAGCATCATTGCAGATGGTCACCATGTCAAACTCGGTAATGTCAGTTGTATTCATCCATACCCGTCTGCCTGTTTTTACACCCAGCAACCGCATAAGTAAAGGTAACCAGGGCGTACCCTGCACATATTCCAGCAAGAATGGGATCGATAATGCCTCATAGGTGGAAGTAATGGCCTCGCTTCTCCATACCTTCCATGTCCACATCGGTTTTTGCTGAGACTTATATTTGCCTATGAACAGCCATTTTAATACCACAGTGAGCAAAAAGGCCGGAATCCCCATAAAAAACAGGTAATAAAATGGAAAATAGAGAATGATCTTCCATAACGGCTCATCCACAAGCAAATCATGACCATAGGCGATAAATAAGATGGAGAAACAGATAATTGCACTCTCAGGTAATATGATACGGATAAATTCTACCAATCCGCGGGTTAATTTGCGACGTCGTTTGGGCCTGATAGTCAACTCAGGTGGGAATGGGTTACTTTCCTGTCTCCGTGGCAGCGGTATAGCAGGCGAACCAAACCAATCGCGGGCTTTATTATCTGCCCTTTGCTGTTTATCAGGTGGGGTCGATAAAACACCGATCAGCATATTGCCTTCCAAATGATAGCCTTGCGGGATCAATGCGCTGTTGCCTACAAAGCTGTAGCTGTCAATAGTAGTCTTGTCCAGGATCAATTGCTGCCCACGAACATCGGCTTCTCCCAATGTTACTGCATCAGCAACAAATGCGCCGTCACCAATTTCGAGCAAAGGGTGCGTAACACTACTCGCTGTGGATATTTCAGTATCCTTGCCCACTTTGGCTCCCAATGCACGGAAAAATTCCGAAACAAACACTGTGGCGTAAATGGGGTGCAAAACAATCAGGCTTAATGACATCATCTGATCAGAGAACCATTTGCGCACATAAAACATGCTATAAATTGGATAATTGCCCGGTTTTACTTTGCGTTGCAATAACCTTGTGATAATAATAGTCTCGGCCGTAAAGAGGATGATGTATAGTAATGCCAGCCCCGGCGCACCGATCATGTAGGTAAAATCATAGTCGCCGGCTGCATTGTCCAGTTTATTAATGGCGATGATGGTCGGCAATAGAGGCAGCAGGACGATAAACGGAAATATCAGGATAAATAAACTGAACACCAATTTATACTTGCGGCGGGTTGTCCTTGATACCGGCAATGGCTGTGGCAGATCAGCAATATTTTTCTTATCCACTAACTGTGCCGGGCTACCTTTCCAAACCTCGCCAGGTGCAATAGTTTTGCCTGTTTGCAAATGACTTAGGTCCTGTAATTCACCCCAATCCTCAATAATACTGTCGCCATCGATCATTGCGCTGCTTCCGATATAAGCATGATTTCCAATCGTGATCCTTCTCAATTTTAGCTTACCATCTTCTACAAACGCATTATTCAGACTGGTTTGTGAACTTAAACTGGCATCACTTCCGATGGTGATCAGATCCTCAGCGCCAAAACTAAAATCACTGATCTGTGCATCGGCAGCTATTTTCATCCCAAGCATACGCAGGTATGAAGGATATAGCGGCGTACCATTCAGGAACTGTGCGGGTAACAAGCGCTGCATCGTTTTTACAAACCACCAGCGGAAATAATATGTACCCCAAAGCGGGTAATCGCCTTCTTTCATTTTGCCAATAACCAGCCATTTTGTTGCCAGGCAGATAACGGTGAAAATAGGAGGCATCAGCGAAAACAGCACCAGCGAAGTGATAATAGAATAAATGATCACTCCGGTTTCCTGGTCGATATAATAATACCCGAGGTATGGAATAAATATCTGGAAGGCGAATAAACCGTAAATGACAAGCAATGAAATAGTCTGTGCAATCCAACAGGCCAGATGGCGCAGGAAGGGTACCTTTTTATATTCCCGTGCCTTGGTTTGTTGTTTCTGTGGTTGCTGATCCCAGGCCGCAATTAAAGTGCTTAATGGGCGATGAATGTACACATCCTTCAATGAAGCATGTGGCAATCCAGCGTCGCGGCGTAATTGTGATACAAAGCCTGCCGCCAATAATGAGTGTCCGCCTAAATCATCAAAAAAGTCCATCGAAGGCTCAATGGTTTTATTTGGGAACACCCTGCGTAAGATGGCCATCACCCGGTCGTGTGCAGGGGCATTCAGATCCATTGTTTCCTGTGCAGGACTATTCTGATCAATAGTAAACGATTCAGGCGTTGGCAATGCTTTTCGGTTAATCTTCCCGCTTGGCATCCTTGGCATTTCGGGCAGGGTAATTATAGTTCCCGGCACCATGTATGACGGCAGAGTTTTGGCCAATTCCAGCCTAAAAAGATTCTCTTCAATGCAAACCTGGTCTTCCATTACCACATAGCCTACCAATTGCTCCTGCCCTATACCATCTTTTCGCACAGCAACCGCTGCTGATAATACGCCGGTTATGCTGTTCAATCTATTTTCGATTTCACCTAATTCAATCCGGTAACCACGTAGTTTGATCTGGTCATCAAAGCGGCCCTGCAAATCGATGCTGCCATCTTTGTTAATTATTGCAGCGTCTCCAGTGCGATATACCCTGTCTCCGGGTAGTATAGATAATGAAGCCGGTTTCTGCACAAACTTTTCCTGTGTAAGCTGCGGCAGTTTTACGTAGCCGCTTGATACACCCGGGCCAGTGATCACCAACTCTCCGGCCTCACCATAAGGCACCAGGTTCATTTTTTCATCCACCACGGCAAGGTTGTAGTTTGGCAATGGTTGTCCGATCACAATCTGATCGCCGGGATGCAATTCGCCGATAGTTGCGGTTACCGTGGTTTCGGTAGGGCCATAGCTATTATAGAATTTAATACCATTCCGTGCCCATTTAGCCAATACCTGCGGTGTACAAGCCTCACCTCCGGCATTTACCAGCCTTAGTGATGGTATGGTATCTTCCATTACGGCCAGTAAACTTGGCACTGCATGCAGGATGGTTATATTTTCTCTTTTTAAAGTATCGCCTAATTCATCAATTGCCTTTGAAGTGGTGTTATCTGCTACCCAAAGCGTTGCGCCAACGAAGTAGCTGATCCACGTCTCTTCGCACCACATATCAAATGAAACCGAGAACCCCTGGTATACTTTATCATCAGCACTGATATCAAACACCGATTGCTCGGCACGAACCAGGTGGCAAATCTGTTTATGACTTATCGGGATACCTTTGGGTTTGCCTGTGCTGCCCGATGTATAAAGCACATAGGCACAATCGTTGGGTTCAGGACCAATTTTAGCCCCCTCTAAATCTCCCCCAGTTGGGGAGACTTTATAAAAAGTCCTCCCTACCGGGGAGGGTTGGGGTGGGGCCGGCACCTGCAGCATTTTGCATTCAACATTAAGCTGTTGTATACTGAAGCAGGCTGCAGCGCCTACTTCTTCCATAATCACTTCTACTCTTTCGGCGGGTATCTCGCGGTCAACAGGTACATAGGTTGCACCTGCTTTTACAATACCCAAAATGGCTGCGTGAAGCTCAAAGCCGCGTTGCCACCAAACACCTACATAATGCCCACGGCCAAGGCCATTTTCGGCCAGGTAGGTCGCTACCTTATTACTCCATCGGTCAAGTTCGGCATAAGTTAATTTTTCATTATGGAATATTAGGGCTGTTTTATCCGCATACCGCTGTGCCGACTCAGAAAACAAAGTCACAAGTGTTTCCTCCCTGATCAGATCCGGGCGATCAGCGCCAATTATTATACTTAGATTATTCATAAAACAAGCCTTCTTATTCGCTTTCAGGTGTATAAGACGATAAGATCATCAGAAGGTTTATACAAGTCAATAATAGTTATAGTTTGGTCATCAAACCAAGCAATGTGTAAATCTTTTAGTACATTTTAACCTGAATATTATGCACCTTAGCGACTATAATGATAACCTGTTGTTACACTGAAATTAAGCACAAATGGAGTGACCGGGAACTTGCCGATAAACTGGCATTACTACCCGAAAACCTGCGACAAGAAGCTTTACGAAAAAGGCAATGGGTAGATAAGCAGTTATCTGTTTGCGGCAAATTGCTGCTCCTGGAATTGTTGACGGAATATAATAGCAAATCCTCATTAGCCGACCTAAAGTATAATGAATACCATCGCCCTTGTTTTGATTGCAGGCCGGATTTTAATATAGCCCATTCAGGTAATATCGTTATTTGCGCCATGACTGACGCTGGGCAGATCGGTATAGACATTGAACAAATAAAGCAACTGGACTTTGCCGATTTTACCGACTTTTTTACTGGTAATGAATGGCATTACATTAACGGTCACGCTAATAAATTCGACGGCTTTTATAATTTCTGGACAAGGAAAGAGGCTGTGTTAAAAGCCATTGGTTCAGGCTTCCATACGCCTTTAAATTCTGTTGATGTTTCGGGTGAGGAGCTTGTTTATGATGATATTACTTACCAGATTGAGCCATTAAATATTCACCCTGAATATAAATGCCATATTGCAACTACCGCCTTCCCTCAAAATATCGAACTCAGGGAAATGAACTTTTGATTAATTTTATGGCAGAATCTTCTATATGAAAAAGCTTTTGTTAGTCGTTTGCCTTACCATTTTATCAGCCGGTTTTGCTTTTGCTGATGCCATCGCCATAAAACACTTTGAAGTAAAAGAGAACCCTTTTGCAAAAGATGAGATTGCCGTTGTAGCAACCGACACAGCTCATAATGTTCTTGAAAATATTAATGGCTGGTTCACATTTTCAGTTAATGGCTTTACTGAACCATTAAGATTTGAAAAAGGCACAGCCTTCTACAGGCACAAATTGGACAAATCAGCCTTTTTGTATGTAAAGCATGTAAATATTTCCGGCACGCATTCACTACTGTACTACGTTTATAAAACTGATGATAAACTGATCCCCATTCATATAAGTTGGATAGTGTTGCTCATCATTCCAGTAATACTTGTCGTACTGAGCTACATGTTCAAGCGGTTTATCATCTTCGCTATTATTATCTTTGTTATTTTCCTCTATTTCAACCATCATGCAGGCTTAGGAATACCCACATTTTTTGAAAGTATTTTTGATGGGTTGAAGGGGATGTTCAAGTAGGTTGTCTGAACTATGATTTGATTGATTAAATGAAAGCTATGATTTCATCATCAATCACTCATTCACTAACTCACTCATTCACTAATTGAATTAAAAAGGCAGTCCTATGCCGAAGTTGAGCTGCATGAAGTTGAAGCTATCGTAGTTGGATGCTTTGTAAGCCTTTTTAAAATCGCCGGTATGAAACAGTTCATCGAAATGATTGATGAGCACCCACTGGTCAGGGCCGGTAAATTCAGGGTCTTTGAATTTAAGCGCTGCATCAAACCGAAAGATGAAAAAGCCGAGGTCGAAGCGCAGCCCGGTGCCAATACCCATTGCTGTAGATTGCCATAGGTCATTGAGCCTGAACTCGCCGTTAGGGTTTTCAACTTGCTTATGCAAACGCCACACGTTACCTGCATCAATAAATACGGCGCCTTTTAGTTTGGAACCGAAAAAGTCGTCAGCCAGTTTATACCTATACTCCAGGTTGGTTACAAATTTTATTTCCCCAAACTGATCCAGGTATTTCAGACGTTGTAGTGTAGTGGTGTCACCGGCATAAGCTATACCGCGATTAAATTGGCCAGGGCCTAATGTGCGTGGTAACCAGGCGCGGATATCGTTGGCTCCGCCGGTATAAAAGTTCTTTTCAAATACCAGTTGTGAGCTGTTGCCATAAGGCACTCCAATACCAGGGTTAATGCGCCAAACCAACTGCTTCTCTCCGCCAAAACTTTTGTAAAACCTCAGGTCTATCTCACCCTTTGCATATTGGGCAAATGTATAACCAAAAATGGTTGCAGTATCCTTTGAGGTATGAAATATTTTACTCAACGCCCATAATGTGTTACCGCCAACGTCAATCGATCCCCTGAAATAGAGGAAATCGCGGTAAGTGTTCAGCTTATTGGCATTTAGCTGATAGGTGTACGTACTGCCTGATGAAAAAATGGTACGTCCTATAAGTTTAACATAGGAATAGTAGTTATGTGCCAGCAACGAATCACGGGCGACCTGGTCGATCTTACCTGTCGAAAATTCTATATCGATAGGTGTAAGTGTATGGACTTTATCGGGTGTCTCGGTAAAGTCGTAAGTAATTGAGTTTGCAAAGCTCGTCCGCTCAACCAATCCTTTTTGAAAAAACAGGGAATAGTTACTGGAGAAAGTAGTATGAGGGACCCCGTATTTACCTAAAACAGGCAAATTAAACGGCGTAAGCAGTTGCGGATAGGTTACCGTTCCGCCCAGTTTAAACTCCTGGTTTTCGATACCTCCTCCTGTGGTTGAGCCGTTATCAAATAACACACTATAATTGAATTTGATCTGTAATATTGCAGCTGTTTTAAATATGTTCCGGTCGGTAAAAGTATTGCCTGCACTAAATCCGTAACGCCCGGAGTTAAACAGGAATTCCCCCTCCACCCGGTTCGACATTTGCTTTAAAGGCACCAGGTCGATTTTGGTATTCAGCCGGTTAGTACTATCGGGTAACTTCTCATAAGTAGGGTTAGGCACATTCCGGAATAAATTCAGTTCAGAAAGCCTGGAAGTGGTTAATGATTGTTTATCGATATTATACAGGTCGCCTTTTTTTTGGAAGCTGTATATCTCGATGATATGCGGCCTGAATTTCTTTGAAAAATCAACAAACCTGAATTGAGAATCAACCTGCATGGTATCTACCTTACCTGGTGTGCGCCCGGTACTGGTTGAGACAGTGATGAGGGTATTATTGATCCTGTAAATAGGATGAGCGGATTTTCCGGGCGGATTATCAATAATCATCTGCACATCGGCGATGCTCTTATTAAAAGTAGTGTCGGAGTTGAAACTAATGTATTGCCTGAAAAAATCATAATACCCATTCCGCTTCATCAACAGGTACATTTCATCACGTTCTGCGGCCAAACTATCTGTATCGAACCTGTCACCGGGATGAATATGAGTTAATCTGAAAGCATTAGCGCCATATAACGCCTTCATTTTTTTATCAGCAATACTGTCTGAAACCTTCCGTATTTTGAACAATGACCCTTCGGTAGCCGTAAATATTAATTCAGCTTTTTTCTTTTTTACAACGATACTATCGGCAACTTTAGCTTTGAGGTAACCTTTATTTTGCAGAAACTTTTGTATTTGCAATCTTGAAAACTCCACCAGCGCACTATCTACCAGGTTGGGTGACTCTCCTATGTCCCGCTTGCCATTTTTGCTGAACCAGTAATATAATTTAAGATTGAGGGCGTTATTGGGCTGCTGTTCCTTATCAACATAATTCACCGCAGCTTCTGAGAATTGTTTATCGACGCCTTTTATGGTGATCTTCCTGACTAGGGCCTCATTGTCCTTCAGCCGGTGCGTCAAACCACATGACGACGCCAGAAAGAGGAGCAAAATACTTAATATTGTAAGGCGATACCCTTCAGGTTTATTATATGCTTTCAAAATCTCAGATCAATTTATTAAAGTCATTACAACAAAAAAAGTTTCGCCGCGAACATGGTTTATTTATTGTAGAAGGCCATAAATCTATTACCGAATTCATCAATTCGGCATACCCGGTAGAGGCCGTTTATTACACGCCTTCGTTCGATTCAAAAATGCTGAAATTATCCCAAAAAATAAACTTCTGTGAAATTTCTGTTACAGAGCTGGAGAGGGTAAGCAGTTTGAAAACACCGCAGGATGCATTGGCCCTGGTAAAGATACCTGAATGGCCCGTTTTGCAGCATGAGCAGCTAAAAGGGAAGTTCTCTTTAGTGCTGGACGGTATACAGGATCCGGGCAATATGGGCACCATTATCCGCATTGCTGATTGGTTTGGGATTGACAGTATTATTTGTTCGGAAGATACGGTTGATGCCTATAACCCAAAGGTGGTGCAGGCTTGCATGGGTTCATTGGCAAGAGTAAAGGTTCATTACACCTCGTTAATTGAATTTCTCTCTAAAATCAAACTCCCTGTCTATGGAGCATTGCTGGATGGCGCAAATATTTATCAAACCGATTTTGGCAAAGAAGGGCTAATTGTAATGGGGAATGAAGGTAATGGTTTAAGTCCGGAAGTTCAGAAAATGGTGAATAAAGCCATCACTATTCCACGCATCGGGAAAGCCGAATCGTTGAATGTTGCGATTGCTACAGCGCTGTTTTGTTCAGAGATAACCAGAAAGTAAGGTTTAAAAGAGGGTGAAAAGATCCCATAGGGATCAAATGTTGGTAAAAAAATGATAAGCGAACATCCCGTGCCGTAGGTACGAAATGTTGTAGACGGCTGACTAGGTTGAAGATTTAACATATTGCCCCTACAGGGCAAAAATCCTTTTATATTTTTCTACCAACATTGGGCTCCGATGGAGCCACTAATTAAATACATCCACTCCTTTCACAACATAAAACGCCTTTATTCGTAATAAATTCTGACAAATAAACTTGGCGGGCAACAAATAATTACTATTTTTGCACTCCTTAAAAAATGGTCGGATGGCCGAGTGGCTAGGCAGAGGTCTGCAAAACCTTTTACAGCGGTTCGAATCCGCTTCCGACCTCAAGGTTTAAAAAATTAAAAATACAACACCATGGGCGTTACTCGTTTAAAAAGAAAAGACAGAAGAAATAAAACTTTTTCTCGCTTAGAAGTACAGGGTCTTAAATTAGCTACCAATATCGAATTAGGCAGCCGTTCAAAAGAGCCAAAAAACAGCCAGCTTGACAAAAATAACGCTGCTTTAGCTAAAGCAGCAGCCGGAAAATAATTCTTCTTCAGCGAGGAAGACGCGATGCATCTCGTCTCTACGAATGAAATACAAATCCTGTTAGTTTTTTGCTGACAGGATTTTTTATTCGACTTTATTTAACTCCTTCAATAAAGTTTGCATACAGGGGACTATCGGCCATTCATCTAAATCCTCTCTTTTTGTAATGCCTGCCCAATAAAATATCGTGTATTCATGAATTGCAAAGTCTTTGATGAGCAATTGTCTCACTTTATTCCAATAAAATTCCAATTGAGCGTGATCCTCCAGATCATTGTTTGAATCAATTATTATTTCTATCAATACAAACTTCTCATCGTCGTCAGTTAAAGAATTATAGTGATTAATATATTTCTCAATATCATTTGGATTTGAAACCTCATAAGACCAATCCTGCATTATTGGACTATAAGGCAACCCTAATTCTTTTGCCAGTTTTTTTATGGCTTGCGGCATTGCAAATCTTGGCTCAGGGTTAAACATTGTTTTTATTAGCTAATATTTTTTTATTGATCCGTTTGATCAGTCCGGGGCCTTCGTAGATAAAGCCGGTATACAACTGAATGAGCGATGCACCTGCTTTTAATTTCTCCATGGCATCTTCCGGCGAATGTATACCTCCTACGCCAATGATGGGGAATGCACCGTTGGATTTTTTAGAAAGATAGCGTATCACTTCGGTTGATCGCTCAGTCAAAGGTTTTCCGCTTAATCCGCCGGTTTCTCCGCTTAATTTTTCTGATTTTAGCCCTTCACGAACAATGGTGGTATTAGTGGCGATAATGCCCGCTATTTTAGTTTCTTTTACAATATCGACAATATCATCCAATTGCTCATTAGTCAGATCCGGAGCGATCTTCAGTAAGATCGGTCTGCTGATGCCATTTTTTGAGTTTCGTTGCTGCAAGGTATTTAAGATATGCATCAAAGGTTCTTTTTCCTGCAATGCACGTAAGCCAGGGGTGTTAGGCGAACTTACATTCACCACAAAATAATCTACCACGTCAAACAAGCGGTCAAAGCATTTGATATAATCGTTTACCGCTTCTTCATTCGGCGTTACTTTGTTCTTGCCAATATTTCCACCGATGATCAATCCTCGTTGTGACTTCTTTGCGTCACGGCGATAAGCTGCAATTCTTTCAGCAGCAACATCAACGCCCTGGTTATTAAAACCCATGCGGTTGATCAGCGCTTTATCAGGTGGCAGACGGAACATCCTTGGTTTTAAATTGCCCGGCTGTGGCAGTGGTGTAACGGTTCCTACCTCGACAAAACCGAAGCCCAGGTTGCCCATTTCAAAGATCATCTCTGCGTTCTTATCAAAACCGGCCGCTAAGCCAACCGGGTTGTTAAATTTCAATCCAAAGACTTCTTTCTCCAGCCGTTTATCTTCCAGGTCCCAAAGCATCCTGCTAAATGCTGTTCCTCCCGGGAAACGGTTAAATCGTTTCAGGTTGCGGGTAACGAAGTAATGCACTTTTTCAGGGTCGAACTGGAATAACAGCGGCTTAATTAACTGATACATGCCGCGAAGTTAGGTTAATAAGCGGAAAGCTGAAAGACCAAAGCAGAAAGCACTTTAAAGATCAATACGGTCAACCTTTTAGCTTTAGACTTTCTGCTTTCCGCTTTCAGCTCAAAAAAGTATCTTTGCGCGCAAATGATTGCTATTAATAACCTTACGTTCGAGATTGGTGCGCGGGCCCTGTATGATGAAGCCAACTGGCACATAAAACCCGGTGAAAAAATTGGCCTTATCGGCGCCAATGGTACTGGCAAAACTACACTTCTTAAGTTGATTGTCGGAGACTATACCCCTACTTCGGGAACTATATCTATGGCAAAGGACCTGACGATGGGTTACCTGAACCAGGATCTGCTCAGCTATTCGTCTGACAAAAATATATTGCATGTGGCTATGGAAGCTTTTGAGCGCCAGAACCAACTGCACGATGAGATAGAAGTTTTGCTTAAAAAACTGGAGACAGATTACAGTGAGGACCTGCTGCATAAACTGAGCGACAAACAGCATGAGTTTGAACTGCTCGACGGATACAATATCGAGTATAAGGCGCATGAAATTTTAGCCGGTTTAGGTTTTAGCGAACCGGATACACACCGCAAATTGAGCGAATTTTCGGGTGGATGGCGCATGCGTGTAATGCTTGCTAAGATATTGTTACAGGCTCCGGATATCCTTCTACTCGATGAGCCCACCAACCACTTAGACTTGCCATCTATCCAATGGCTGGAAGAATACCTGAAGGCTTTTGAGGGGGCGATCATTATCGTTTCGCACGATAGATGGTTCCTCGACCGTGTGATCAACCGTACCGTTGAATCCCGTAAAGGCAAGCTGACCGTTTATGCAGGCAATTATACTTTCTATTTGGAAGAGAAATCCCAGCGTGAAGAAATTCAGCGCGGTGAGTTTAAAAACCAGCAAGCAAAAATCAGGCAGGAAGAACGCCTGATCGAACGTTTCAGGGCTAAAGCATCAAAAGCTAAAATGGCCCAGTCGCGCATAAAAGCTTTGGATAGATTAGAGCGTGTGGATGACGTGGATGATGATAACCCGGAGGTAAGCTTCTCCTTCCGTTTCTCAAGGCAATCCGGCAGGCACGTGGTAACTTTGGAACACGTTGCCAAGAGCTTCCCGACCATAGAGATATTGGATGACGCTGAAGCACTGATTGAAAAAGGTGATAAAATAGCCCTCATCGGTGCCAACGGTAAAGGTAAATCGACTTTACTACGTATTATTGCCGGGGCCGATAAGAATTTTACCGGATCGGTTCAACAAGGACATAATGTTACGCAAACCTTCTTTGCACAGCATCAGTTGGAGGCTTTGCATTTGGAGAATACGATTTTGGGTGAACTGCAATCCTTCGCGCCAAAGCATAATGAAACGGAGTTGCGTACCATTTTAGGATCGTTCCTGTTCACAGGTGATGATGTATTTAAGAAGATTAAGGTGTTATCCGGTGGTGAGAAATCGCGCGTGGCATTAGCCAAAGCGTTGACAGCAGATGCCAACTTCCTGATCCTCGACGAGCCTACGAATCACCTTGACATGCAGTCGGTGAATATTTTGATCCAGGCTTTACAGCAATACGAGGGTACCATCATCGTTGTATCGCACGACCGTTATTTCCTGGACAATGTGGCTAACAAGATATGGTTCATAGAAGATCATAAAATTGTTACTTATCCAGGTACTTATCAGGAGTACGATCATTGGTATGCTAAACGTAAATTGCAGCCAAAAGCTGAACAAGCGCCAAAACCCGAGAAAAAGGAAGAAAAGAAAGAGCCTGTTGCTGCGAAAAAACCGGATGACGAAAAGGCAAAACAGTTAAAAAAACTGAACCAGGAACTGGCCGCGATGGAGCAGCAGATAGAAGCGTTGGAAAAAGAAGTTAAAGGTTTGGAAGATCAACTGGCTGATGATAAACTCTATACCGATGCCGCAAAAGCGCAGGAAGTGACTGATACTTATCAGCTTAAGAAACTGAAGCTGAAAGAAATCCAGGCGAAGTGGGAGAATCTGGCTGAGCATATCCTGGAGATCAGTTAACCGGTGACTGGTTAATAAGTGATTAGTGGTTAGATTTGAATTCTAAATATAGGGTGTCACACTGAGGCACTCGAAGTGTGTGCGTAAAGGCCTTTGCCTGCTATGCTTCCCTTCGACGAGGCTCAGGACAGGCTTGTACCTCAGCATGACACCTAAGCACAACAATAATCCGCGTCACGTCATGAAATGGTTAATCATTTTAGGTCTCGTTTTTGCTTTCGCACTCAACTCTTTAGCCCAATCACCCTACACCAACCAGGTTTTAAGGCCGGAGATCAAGACGGTTGAGTTTTTTAATACAAAAAAGAACCCATCATTTCCAATTATCAAGTTTAACTCGGGAGAGCAGCTTCAATTAGATTTTGATGATCTGCATGGTGGTACGCGCGACCTGTATTATACCATAGAGCATTGTGATGAGAACTGGAACCCGTCCATTCTTTCGCCAATGGAGTATTTGCAAAATTATACCGAAGATAAAATACTCAATTACAGCTACTCTACTGCCACGTTTCAGAAATTTACTCATTATCAAATAAAGCTGCCCAATGAAAACATTAAACCCAAAATATCAGGCAACTATGTCTTGAAGGTTTATGAGGATGGTGATAAATCTAAATTGCTGATTATTCAACGGTTTTATGTGGTGGATGCCAAAGTATCTACTATGGCTGAGATTGTTCCGTCTGCAGATAATAATTTGCGGCAAACCAACCAAAAGATCAATCTGCAGATCAATTACGGTGCATTACGGATGCAAAACCCTAACTATGATATCAAGGCTTTCATCATGCAGAATGCCCGCCCGGAGACGATGCAGGTGAGTACGCAGCCATCTAACATACAAGGCAATACATTGATCTATAATGATGTAAGCACTTTTGATTTCCCGGGATTGAACGAGTTCAGGCACTTTGATACACGAAGTTTGAAATTGAATTCTGATCGTGTACAACATATTTATCGCGATACTGCTAATACGGTAATTTTGCTGACTGATCCTACATTGGATCAGCCCAATTACACCTTGTTTTACGACAACGACGGCAACTTCTATATTCTCAACCAGGATGGCACGGATCCACGTGTTGATGCTGATTATGCACATATGTATTTTACCCTGGCAAGCACTAAAACCGCCGGCGAGGGTTCTGCTTATATCGTTGGTCAATTTAATAATTACCGCATGGATGAAAGCAGCAAATTGGATTTTGATGCATCAAAAAACCGCTACTATATTCAGCTATTGCTAAAGCAGGGTGTATATGATTATGAATATGTATGGGTGCCCAATAAGACCAACAAGCCTGACGACGCTTTCTTTGAAGGTTCTCACTATGAGACCGAGAACGAATACCAGGTATTAGTATATTACCATCCTGCAGGTGCCAGGTGGACAGAATTGGTAGGGTATCGGCCTGTGAAGGCTGCGAAGAATTAATTTTTTTGAAATCAGTTAACCGGTGACCAGTTAACTGGTTGGCCCGTGCTGTTAGTCATTTGCTACCTAAACATCTTATTCTCAATTAACTGCTTAACCGATCACTGATTAACTAGTTAACTACTCAACTAATACTATCTTTGCAAAAATTTCTAATATGGACGCTAAAACCCCTAAGGACTCGCACACAATAATGAATGAACTGGTATTGCCTAACGATACCAATACTTTGAATAACCTGATGGGGGGACGCCTGTTACACTGGATGGATATTGCTGCCGCTATTTCAGCACAAAAGCATTGTAACCGGATTGTAGTAACGGCATCGGTTGATAATGTTTCGTTTAAACATTCTATCAAATTGGGTGATGTGGTAACGCTGGAAGCAAAAGTTACCCGAGCGTTCAATACTTCTGTTGAAGTCCGCCTGGATGTGTGGGCTCAAAATATACCTTCGGGAACAAAGGTAAAAAGCAATGAGGCTTATTATACTTTTGTGGCTGTTGACCAAAGCGGACGCACCATACCCGTTCCAGCACTTGAACCGCAAACTGAAGAAGATAAAACTCTATTCGATGGCGCATTACGCCGCCGCCAGTTAAGGTTGATCCTCGGCGGAAAGATGAAACCGGATGACGCCACTGAACTGAAGGCTTTATTTTTTGCCGGGCAAAAGGATTAATCAACTAAAAGCCATAGATTTAGAAATCAGAAACTTTATATCACAATTTCTTCAGCATGGCTTCCAAAAGCAAAATCCCTACCCCTATAACAGTGATTGTTATTGTAATTATTGTTGCGGCTATTGCTACCTGGCTGTTGCCTGCAGGAGAATATTACAAGCTAAGTTATAACGATAATACCTTTACCATTTCAAACGGAAAGACGGTCCCCTGCACACAACATACGCTGGATAGCCTGCACATCCGCATTAAACTGGAGAAATTTAAAAACGGTGATATCCGCAAGCCTGTGGCCATTCCCGGCACTTATCATCAGCTTAAAAAGAACAGACAGGGGCCATTAAATGTATCACAAGCGCCAATAAAGGGCATTTATGACACGGTTGATATTATTTTCTTCATCCTGATCATAGGCGGTTTTATTACCATCTTTAACCAGACGGGCGCTATGGAAAAAGGCATGGCTTATCTCTCTCACCTGATGAAAGGGAAAGAGGCATGGCTTATTGTCATCGTTACTTTCTTTTTTACCTTTTGCGGTTCTACCGAAGGTATGGCGGAAGAGGGGTTAGTTTTCTATCCAATACTTGTCCCCTTATTTCTTGCAGCGGGATACGATCTATTGGTACCTGTAGCTGTTATTTTTGCCGGCTGCAACATTGGAAATTTGACATCATTCAGCAACCCCTTTTCAACCATCATTGCATCCAATGCTGCAGGCATCAACTGGGCCGATGGTTTCTATGAAAGAATATTGGCCTTCCTGGTAACCTCCGGACTTTTGATCTGGTACATCGTCCGCTATGCACAGAAAGTAAAAAAAGATCCTACCAAATCCCTCGTATATAAAATCGACGGCAATGTCCAGTCTCCTTTCCCGGTGATTAGTAAAACCGATGAAGAAAAACCAAAATTAGGGCGGAAGAATGCTTTTTTACTGATCCTGTTCTTTGGAACAATCTTCACCATGATCGGTGGCGTATTGTTCTACGACTGGTGGCTGCTCGAAATGACCACAGTTTTCCTGGTTTCATCCGTGTTGATCGCATTTATCGTGCGTATGCCGGAGAAGGTTTTTATCGAAAGCTTTGTTAAAGGAGTCCAGTCACTGGTATCGGTGGCTTTACTTGTAGGGGTGGCACGAGGCGTAACTATTGTATTGAATGATGGGCATATTACAGATACTATATTGTATTACGCAGCAAATGCAGTGGGTACTATGTCGCCTGTCATATTCATTGTCGCGCTGTTAGGCTTATATCTTTTTCTTACGTTATTTATTTCCTCCTCATCGGGTATGGCTGTGCTAACAATGCCTGTTTTTGGTGCATTGTCAGTAATTGTGGGCGTGCCTGGAAAAGAGATCGTGAATGCCTATAATTTCGGCATGGGCATTATGTACTTTTTAGCGCCTACAGGGTTGATCCTGCCTTCGCTGATGATGGTAAACGTTAGTATAAAAGCATGGCTGCGGTTTGTTTACCCGCTCATGATTATGCTAACTATAATTTGCGTGGCTTTTTTGATTGTGGGGGTATTGTGGAATAAGTAGATCGCTCTTTTATTCATGAGTATGATCCGGATTCTTTTGCACCCATCCGACCTCATTTATAGCCCATACCTCTTTGCCCTCACTATCCTTTATAAATCCCATAAATTGGTGATTGGTAGCTTCCAGTTGTAATGTATTCTCTTTGCCGTTTATATTGGCATGTTCATCAATACCCAGATCATGCAGCGTTGCGGCATAAGCTTTATGTTCGCTAAACCATTGGTTTTGCTTGTAGTAAATGAGCCACAAATACTTCTTCTGCTCCTCTGCATAAGGCATATTGAATGTTACCGAATTTACAGGCTGCTTGCTAAACTGAATATATCCCCACCTTTCAGGATAATGCATAGCGATCAATCCCTGCGGCGACCATGACCAGTTATGCTCTGGTAAAGGCTTGCCTTTATTATCCGTTAGCTTCACATATTTGCCATCTACAACTTTGGTATCCCATTCAACACGAGAGAAATTGATCCGCCAGATGGCACCATCCTGCAGCCGTTGTGAACGGGAGTTGGCAATTAATGCTTTAAGCGGTATAGCCATTTCAACTGTCCAGCCTTCATCCTTATCGGATGGGTCATTCAAAGTCCCCTGTATTTTTACTGCGGATTTTAAGTTAGGCAAATCCCAGCTTGACAACGGAGTGCCCCCATCGCGATAGGCCCTTGTTAACAGCAAATCCCAAATAGTATTAAAAGGATTTACTTCTACTTCAAAATAGGGCTGTGTTGTGCCGCTTGGGTCTATAAAAAACTCGAAATCGTTATCCTGAAAAACAACTGCGTCATGCTTTTTAATCGAAGCCCAAATTTGTGGCTCAGTTAACTGTGCAGCTATATAAAGACAAGTATCATCCCAAAGCATTTTTACCTTGGTAGCAAAAGGTGGTTTGGGCTTATCGCGGCCTTCTATGTCGACAAACTCCTTTGTCCAGTTTACCTGCTGCCAAACCAGTTCGTTGATGTTTCCATCAATAACCGGTGGATGATCCACATGATAAACCACATAATTTTCCGGAGTATCAAAAAGATTCTCCAATCCCTTAAACGCAGATTGCGCATTAACAGCAAACGAACAAAGAATGGTTGCTGATAATAATGCTAATCGTTTAAAATAGTTGCCATGAACTATGAACCATAAACTATTATCCATCAGCTATTCGCCATTTCCAATACTTTATCAAATTCTTCAGGCTTTACAGCACTTACCGAAAGGCGGCCCAGGCGAACCAGCTCCATATTCTTCAACGACGGTTCAGCTTTGATCTGTTCAAGCGTTACTGACTTTTTCAATGCTTCAAAAGGAGAGAATTCAACTACCAGCCAATTGGGATCGGTTGTGGTTGGATCCTGGTACGATTCTTTAACAACTTTGGCGATACCAACTATATCCTTACCTTCATTACTGTGATAAAAAAATGCCAGGTCGCCTTCTTTCATTGAACGCAGGTTATTACGGGCGGCAAAGTTGCGTACACCGTCCCACATGGTGCGGCCATCCTTATTAAATTGTTCCCAACTGTATTTATGCGGTTCAGATTTGATCAGCCAATAGTTCATTTTATTTTCATTTATTAGTCGTAAAATTGTGAAAAAGGCATCAGAAACAAAAATGTGAACCAGTTTAAATGCTATAGTTCTGCCAAAAACAACCAACTATTTTCTGTTTGAACACGTAAATAGAAAAATGGCATAATAAATGCTACATAAACTGAGTTAATATCGGACATATTACCCCCTTGCAATATGATGAAAGTATATCCTTTAAGATTATTTTTTGCTGTTTCGGGCATATTTCTTTTGTTCTTTATAGCGTCTTGCTCAAAAGATAAGAAAAATCCGCAAACTACGCCCACCCAAGCTACACCGACCAACTTTGGATTGTATGAGGCTGATTCATCCATATATAAGATACTTTACACTTTTGTAACAAAGGTTGGCACACAGGATGTAACCAGCTCCGATTACGACTTATTGTTCGACACCGGTTCAGGCGGTATGGTGCTTGATGCCCACGGGATCATACCTTCGAGCATGATCACCAGCACCGGCATCACTTTTCCAGCAAACTCTACAGATTCTACAGTGGTAAATGGTATTACTATTTATAATCAAAAAGCAACTATTTCCTACGGCGATGACGTCAGTACTACGGACAATGTATACGGTTACCTTGCGTATGCCTCTGTTACCCTGGGTGAACCGGGCAATGGCGGCATTACCATAAAACGCCTGCCCTTTTTCCTGTATTACAAAGCATCTGATACAAAAGGCAATGTATTTGCTGATCATGAATTTGACGTTTTGGGTGTATCTTCTGAATATGATGTCACATTTCCTAATAATGTTTATATTACCAGTCCGTTCCAATATTTTGATCCGGGTGAAGGGCTTTTAAAAGGATTTAAAATGGCCGCCTTGGGCACCAATAATTTTTCGCTCGATGGCACTTTTGTACCGGGAGCAGTAACATTAGGATTAACATCATCAGATTTATCTTCCTTTACCATGCACCAGCTCACTTATTATCCTGGTGACGGCTATGCCCCGATTATCCCGGTATCATTAACCTATAATGGTAAAACTTTTACTACCAACACCATATTTGATACAGGTACCGAGCCATATAGTTATATCCAGGATCCAACAGCTGGCAACACTGCGGTATTATTGCCGGTTAACACCCCGGTATCGCTTACAACCACACCGGGCGGGTTCACTTACTCCTACGCAACTTCGGCCAACGATAATATTACTTATGTTGAAAATCCAACTCAATCAGGAAGTAATGTTACGGTGATGAGCCTTGAATTCTTCCTGACCAATGATTTTATGCTCGATTATTATGATCATAAACTTGGCTTGAAGAACAATTGAATAGCGGTGACTCGCTAAAATTATTCAGCTACATAACCTGTTAAAAGCTCAGGTATAAATTCCTATGTGGAAAACGCAGCGATTGTATAAAAATTAAATTTACTTATCCACAAAATATCAAGCATTGTTGATATTTTCTTAGTAGTTGAATATTTAAGCTAATAATAACTTAGATTATCTTTACGTAAGAAGATCGAGCGTTTATGGGATTACAATTACGGATGACTTTCAATGATACGGATTATGCGTATCAAATTATTAACAGCAGGCTTAACAACCAACAAACAGAACTTGAATTAGTGCTTGAAGGTGAGAAAGTGGAGTTGCTGAGAGATAAAAATATGGTTTGGATTCAAAAGGATGGGGACAGTTCTTTTGATCCGGGGCTTATTCAGGCTTTGGGCCGCTCGGCATCATTACGTTTAAGGGTGTAAATTCACCTTTAAAGTTCACTAATACCTACTAATAGTATACAGCGCCATACCTAAGGGTATGACGCTTTTTTATGCTATAAACTTTTTGGGAAATTATCTGCTTCTGCGGTTATCTCTTGAGTAACCACCGCCGCCGCCGCCAGAGTAGCCGCCACGGCCACCGCCGCCGCCAAAGCTTCTGTTTTCTCTTGGCTTCTTGTCTTCGGCCTGGTTTACCACAATATTTCTGCCTGCAACCTCACTCCCATTCAAATCGGCAATTGCTTTTTTACCAGCTTCATCGTCGGCCATCTCAACAAAACCAAAGCCTTTGCTTCTGCCTGTTTCACGGTCATTAATAATTTTCACTGAGTTTACGTCTCCGTATGCTTCGAAGAGCTCTCTTAAATCTGCTTCCTGTATCTTGAACGGAAGACTTCCTACAAAAATGTTCATTAACTAACTTTTAAAATTGTTAAGATGCAGTGCTTAACATCACTTTGCAACACCAAAATGGGAGACAAGAGTAAAGGTGCAAATTATTTATTTAATACATGTGAATTATAAATTAAATTATAAAAAAACCTTAATAATTTAATTACAAGCACATTACTTCTGGGCGAACAAATAATATTGTAGTTTTGTTTTAAGTATTAATGCAATATTTTAAACATTAATTCTTTCATCAGCTCCCCGGGTCCGGCATTGGAATCAACACCTTTGCTTTTAAGATCATATTCGCGCAACAGACTAATGATCTGCATTGATTTACCATAATTGTAACTACGTGCCGCCAGCTCATAATCCTTTATAAAATAAGGGTTTACGCCAAGCTCCCTTGCGAGGCTTTGGGGCGACTTATCTTTAGCATAATGATAAAGCAACACCTTACTGAAAAAGTTATTCAAGTTTCCTAATACCAGCACAATTGGGTTGGCCTTGGGGTTAGCCTCAAAATAATTAATGATCTGGTTTACCTTGAAAGGATCTTTCCTGCTCAAAGCGGATTGCAGCTCAAAAACATTATATTCTTTGCTGATACCAATATTATCCTGCACATGCTGCATGGTAATTGTTTGCCCGGCAGAAACATTCAGCATCAATTTTTCCAGTTCATTGGCAATCTTGGATAGATCATTGCCCAGATATTCAGCCATCATAGCCGAGGCTTGCTGATCGATCTTATAACCTTTAGTGGCAACAAGCCCTTCTATCCACGAAGGTATTTTGTTATCATATAAAGGTGTTGATTCAAAAACGACACCGTTTTTCTCTATCGCCTTGTAAGTCTTTTTGCGCTTATCAAACTTGCCGTATTTATAACAAAAAACAAGAATTGTACTTGGCAAAGGGTTTTCAAGATAACTCAGGACCGGGTTGATTGTCTTTTTATCATCGTCGTCACGCCCCCATTTCATGTCTTGTGCCTCTTTTACCAATACCACCTGGTATTCAGCCATCATAGGATAGCGTTTGGCAGCATTTAATACCGTCATTACATCGGTATCTTTGCCATACAATACTGTTTGATTAAACCCACGTTCCGCCTCAGATAATAACTCATCCTCCACAAAATTGCTTACCTGGTCAATAAAATAAGGTTCATCGCCATGCAGCAAATAAAGGGGTTTATACTTACGGTTTTTGAGATCTTTTAGAATATCGTCGGCAGTCATAGCGTGGTTCAAAAGTAGTTATTTTATAGTTGTATTGGTTGTATTAGTTCAATTGGTTGTATTGGTTGGATTCCTTTTAACTAATTCAACTAATACAACATCTACAACAAATACAACCATCTTAACACCAAATCAACTACCTTTACCCCATGTTACAGCCGCTGCAATTACCGCCCTACCCTTTCAGGATTATTGACGACAATGGCCGGCTGACGCTGTTTGATGAAATCAGGAAGAAGCACATTATTATCACTCCCGAGGAATGGGTTCGGCAACATTTCGTACAATATCTTATTAATCATAAGGGATATCCCAAAACACTGATCAAACTTGAAGGGGGCTTAAAACTCAATGGGAACCAAAGGCGGAGTGACATCGTCGTTTTTAATTCTTCGGGCGAGAAGATATTACTGATAGAATGTAAAGCCCCATCAGTAAACATTGATCAGAAGACTTTTGACCAGGTAGCCCGTTATAATATGGTGCATAAAGTGGCGCTGCTGGCTGTAAGCAATGGTTTAAAACATTATTACTGCCGTATCGACTTTCTGAATAACAATTACCAATTTATTGAAGAATTACCTGATTATAATCAGATTCAGGTTTGAATAGGCGTACTTGTACTGCTTAAAAGAGTCTGCATTTTTTCGCGCAGTTCATCAGGTTTAAATGGTTTCGATACATAGTCGTTCATACCCGAACCAAACACACGCTCACGAATATCAAATAAGGCTGAAGCAGTCAATGCAATGATAGGGATATTGGCTTTCTTAGGATCCGGTAGTTTCCTGATCTCAACAGCAGCATCAAAGCCGTTCAGTACCGGCATTTGCAGGTCCATCAGAATGATATCGAAGTTGCCGTACTGAACCATCTCGATTGCCCGCTCACCGTTTTCAGCGATAGTTGGAACAATGTTCCATTTGGAGAACAGCTTTTTCATCAGCATTACATTCACCATATTGTCCTCGGCAATCAAAACGCGTGGAGTACCTATACTCTCAACAGCTTTAGCAGTAGCAGCTATTACAGGCTGCTTTTCAGGCTCGGCAACACTTTCCGTAGTAACCGGGAACTCCATATTGAACGAAAACTCCGAACCCTTTGCAGGCTGGCTTTGTACGCTCATACGCAGATTCTGAAGCTCCAACAAGCGTTTTACAATGGCCAAACCTAATCCTGTACCACCATACTGACGGGTTGTAGTGATCGACTCCTGGGTAAACGGCTCGAAGATCATATCCAGGTTTTCCTTTTCGATACCGATGCCAGTATCCTTTACTGAAAAATCAACTGTGATAATATTGTGCCGGTCTTCCAGTTGGGTTACATTTACCCAAACGGTACCATTATGCGTAAACTTAATAGCGTTGCTTACGAGATTAAAGATAATCTGGCTTAAACGTGTCGGGTCACCAAAAACATCCTTGTTGCGTAGGTTGTTATCAATCTCCAATATAAAATCGAGCCCTTTTTCTTCTGCTTTTAAACGCTGACCGCCGCATACGTTTTGCATCAGTTCAACCAGGTTAAATTTGATGTTTTCGAACACTACCTTGCCCGATTCTATCTTGTTAAAATCAAGCACGTCATTTACCAAAGCCAATAGATTATTAGCAGAAAACTTCAGAATTTCAAGGTTATCCTTTTGATCTGGTCGCGGGTTGCCCATCATCAGCAGGTTGGTCATACCGATCACTGCATTCATGGGCGTGCGGATCTCGTGCGACATGGTAGAAAGAAACTCCGATTTGGCTTGTGAAGATTTCTCTGCCTTCTCCAATACTTTTTCCAACTCGACGTTCAGGCTGCCACGTTCTTCTGCGGTGACCTTTAACTGACGGATATTTTTTATAAAAGCCCTGTAAAAATAATTCTGGATAAAAATGATAAATATAAACGTGGCGCAAATAGATATAATCTTGGTCGATTCATCCACCACCTTAGGTTTCAGTCCGATCACATAGCTGCTGTTAAACATCAGCACCAGGAATATCAGTATCGGAATAAGGTTCACCAGCGAATAAAATAAGCCGCAGGTTTGCCCAAGCATATAAAAACTGAATACAATGATCAGAAAGGTGATCTGTGCAGTAATAATATCGACACTCTGCAAAGTGATGAACACATTGGTAAGGTTCACCATAGTAGCCAGCACCAGCAAGATATGCGATATAATACCCCACCTCGGTCTGAAAGTAAGATATTTAAACAGGATCACAAGACTCAGGAATAGAAGGCTTGTGCTATAAGTAAGTATTTCCCTATGTTCTACATATAAATTGAGCCATACAGCGCCTACGGCTATAATTGCCAGCCATAAACCATAATATAATAAGCGTATCCGGGCCTGATCGAGAATGGTCTGATCTTTTGTGAGTATTTTATTAACGGAAAAGTTAAAAAAACCTACGTCTTTGTTCATTTAAGAGGTATTACTATTTCTATAAATAGCAACATAAAATTACGATGGGCTGGCAGATCCGGCGTCATCAATTTATCAAGATTGCCTCCATTTATTAACAATTAACCTGCCAAAGAGTCCAGATTCTCTTCAATAATTTTCAACTTGGCTTCGGCGTCCGCTTTTTTCTTTAACTCATTCTCAATAATTTCCGGTTTTGCGTTATTCATAAACCGTTCATTACCAAGCTTCGCCTCAACCGACTTCAAGAAGCCAAGCAGGTATTCTTTCTCCTTATTTAACCGTTCAGTTTCTGCAACAGGGTCTATATTTTCTGTTAGCGGAATATAAAATTCATCTTTGGACACTATGAAACTAACCGCACCGGCAACTTTATCGTTCACTAAAGCGAACTCGCCAATGTTAGCTAATTTAGATATAATTAATTGATAATCTGAATATTCTATTTCAGAATTTACTTTAACCGATAATGCCAGTGTTTCTTTCGGCGAAATTTGCTTGCTGTTTCTTGTGTTTCGGATATCGGTAATGATCTGTTTAACAGTCTCAATTTCACCCAAAAGTTGGGTATTTATTTGCCCGATTTCCGGCATTTGGGCAACAATACAGCAATCTTTGTCTCTGCGTTCGCCGAACAAATCATCATGCCATAGCTCTTCTGTAATGAACGGCATAAACGGATGCAGAATTTTCAAAACATCCTCAAAGAATTTGATGGTTTGCGTATAAGTCTCCCGGTCGATTGGGTGTTCGTAAGCCGGTTTGATCATCTCTAAATACCAGGCGCAGAAATCATCCCAAACCAGTTTATAGGTAGCCATCAACGCATCAGATAACCTAAACTGTTCAAAGTTGCTTTCGATCTCACTCAGAGCCTGGCTGAAGCGGCTTTTGAACCAGTCGATGGTTACTTTATTTGTATTTTCTAACTGATCATCAACCTGCCAGCCCCTAACCAAACGGAACGCATTTAATACCTTGTTCCAAAAGTTACGTCCCTGTAAACAATGGTCTTCGTCAAACATCAGGTCGTTACCGGCAGGTGAACTTAATAGCATACCTACACGCACTCCATCTGCACCATATTTCTCGATCAATCCAAGCGGATCAGGTGAGTTACCTAATGACTTGGACATCTTACGGCCCAGTTTATCGCGAACGATACCTGTCAGATATACGTTCCTGAACGGCACTTCTCCCCTAAACTCATGCCCTGCCATGATCATACGCGCAACCCAAAAGAATAGTATTTCGGGCGCCGTTACCAGGTCATTGGTTGGATAATAATAGTTGATGTCAGCATTGTTCGGGTCTTTAAAACCGTCGAATACCGAAATCGGCCATAACCATGAGGAGAACCAGGTGTCTACTACGTCCTCTTCTTGCTTCAAATCCTCAGATTTGAGATTTGAGTCCCGATAGCTATCGGAATGAGATTTGAGATACTTGGCTAATTCAAATGCTTCTTCCCTGCTTTTTGCGATCACATATTGACCGTCAGGTAGATACCATGCCGGTATGCGTTGCCCCCACCAAAGCTGACGACTGATCGTCCAATCATGAACGTTCTCCATCCAGTGTCGGTAGGTATTTACGAATTTATCCGGGATCAGCTTAATGTCGCCTTTCAATACATAGTCCAATGCTGGCTTAGCCATCGCTTCCATTTTGCAGAACCATTGCATCGAAAGCTTTGGCTCGATCACCGCATCGGTACGTTCTGAAAAACCGATCTGCGATTTGTAATCTTCAACTTTTTCCAGTTGGCCGGCTTCTTCCAGTAAAACAGCTATCTTTTTACGTGCTGCAAAACGGTCTACCCCAACTAATATTTCAGCCTTCTCATTTAGCGTACCATCATCGTTTAGGATATCGATAACTGGTAAGTTATGTTTAATACCCAGGTTATAGTCATTCAAATCGTGTGCGGGGGTAACCTTCAAGCACCCGGTACCAAAATCCATCTCTACATATTCATCCAATATGATCGGAATTTCGCGATTGATCAAAGGAATAATTGCCTTTTTACCGTGTAAATGCTTATACCGCTCATCGTTCGGGTTGATACAAATTGCTGTATCCGCCATAATAGTTTCAGGACGTGTAGTAGCAATGGTAAGATGACCAGCACCCGCAACTTTATACTGTATATAGTAGAGCTTTTGGTTAACTTCTTTACGATTTACCTCTTCATCAGAAACCGCAGTTTTTCCCTGCGGATCCCAGTTTACCATACGCACACCACGGTATATCCAGCCTTTTTTATACAGATGAATAAAGGTATCGATCACGGCTTCGGACAGGTCCTCGTCCATCGTAAAGCGCGTGCGGTCCCAATCGCAGGATGCACCTAGTTTTTTTAATTGTTCAAGGATGATACCGCCGTATTTCTCTTTCCACTCCCAGGCATATTTCAAAAACTCCTCACGGGTAAGGTCTTTTTTGCTGATACCTTTTTCCTTCAGCATAGCTACTACCTTAGCTTCGGTAGCTATACTGGCGTGATCGGTTCCCGGTACCCAGCAGGCATTTTTACCCTTCATACGGGCGCGACGTACCAGCACATCCTGTATGGTATTATTCAGCATATGCCCCATGTGCAGAACGCCGGTAACATTTGGCGGAGGAATGACTATCGTATAGGGCTCACGCTCGTCAGGCACCGACCTGAAAAACTTATGATCTAACCAATACTGATACCATTTCTCTTCTGCTTCTGTGGGCTGATACGTTTTAGCAATATTCATAGCCCGCAAAAATAGGCAATTTAAGCCTCACCCCCAACCCCTCTCCAAATGGAGAGTGGCTTTTATTTTCCGGGATAATTTTTAAATTCTCCCCTATCGGGGGAGATTTAGAGGGGGCTCCATCACAACATTTTTACAATTTGGCAGTTTATATGTTATACTGTTATGAAAACTATATCTGCTCATAAATTTTGGGACATTGTGCTGCGGAGATCGGGAATCTACGCTGTGCTCTGCTGGTTTAACCGCTAAACCATCCTGTTAATTGTTGCATCTGTTGGGGTTATTTCTTTATCTTCAACCTTTCTCAACTAATTGACATGAAATTAAATATTACAAGCCTGGTTCTGTCAGGCGCAGTACTTTTTTCGGCTTTTGCGTTCGCACCGGATGGTGGCAAAACCAACGCAGGCGGCCCTCCAACCAAGTTTATCGATCCGGCTAACATGGATCTTTCCGTTAAACCTGGAGACGATTTTTTTGAATATGCCAACGGCACCTGGTTAAAAGAAAACCCGATCCCGGCTAAAGAGACCCGCTGGGGTAGCTTTAATATCCTTCGCCAGGAAAATACCGACAAATTACTTAAACTGCTTACCGAGGTAAGCAATACTTCCGGTCAGCCAAAAGGCAGCCTTAAACAACGTGTGGGCGATCTGTATGCAAGTGGAATGGATAGCCTGACTATTGAAAAACTGGGTTATACTCCTATTAAGCCTGAGCTCGCGCGCATCCAAAAGATCAATGATCTGAATGGGGTAATTAACGAAATGGTGTACGAACGTGTTAATGGCGAAGGCAGTCCGCTGTTTGGATTTTTTGTTGGGGCCGATTCAAAGCACCCGACTAAAAACATTGTGCAGTTTGGCCAGGGTGGAACCAGTCTGCCGGACAGGGACAATTATTTAAAAGACGATGCCCGTACCAAAAAGATACAGGACGCCTACAAACATTACATTGTAACACTGTTTACCTTAACCGGTACCAGCGATGCTGATGCTCAGAAAAATGCCGAAACCATTTTCGATATTGAAACCAAACTGGCGAAAGCGCAAATGAGCCGCGTTGCTATGCGCGACCCGAATAAAACCTACAACAGGTTTGCTGTAACCGATTTTAATAAAACCACACCTCACCTTAACTGGGCACAGTTGATGCCACAAATGAGCGTGACCGGGCAGGATACGGTGTTGGTGGCTCAGCCAGATTTCTTTGCTACTGCTGATGCCTTGCTGGCAGCAACTCCAGTAGCCGACTGGAAAACTTACCTGCAATGGAACATACTTAAAGGATCAGCCGGTGCATTAAGCTCGCCGTTTGTGAAAGCGAATTTTGAGTTTAGCAGCACATTGAGCGGACAGAAAGTTCAGACTCCACGCAATGAGCGGATGTCGGGAATGGTGGATGGTAGCGTTGGTGAATTACTTGGACAATTATATGTAGAAAAATACTTTACTCCAGCCGCCAAGCAGTATATGGTAAACCTGGTGAATAACCTGAAAGAAACTTTGGGCGAACGCATTCAGCATCTTGACTGGATGAGCGAAGCCACAAAGGAAAAGGCGCTTAAAAAGCTGGCAGCATTCTTTGTAAAGATTGGTTACCCTGATAAATGGCAAACTTATACCGGTTTGGAAATAGTACGGAGTGATTATGCAGGTAACCTGCGTCGTATATCTAAATGGAGATATAATTTTAGCATCAGTCAGTTGGGCAAACCGGTTGACAAAACCCGCTGGGGTATGACGCCGCCGACAGTAAATGCTTCTTACAGTCCAAACTATAATGGCATTACTTTCCCTGCAGGGATCTTACAGTTTCCGTTCTTCGATTTCGGCGCTGATGATGCGGTAAATTATGGTGGCATTGGCGCAGTGATAGGTCACGAGATGACCCATGGTTTTGATGATGAAGGTCGCCAATTTGACGGTGACGGTACTTTGCGCGACTGGTGGACCAAAGATGATGCCGACAAATTTAAAATGCGTGCCGACCAGGTTGTAGCACAATACAATGCGTTTACTGTTGTTGACACACTACACGTAAATGGCAAACTAACCCTTGGTGAAAATCTTGCCGATCTGGGTGGATTAAACGTAGCTTATGCCGCTTTCAAGAAAACCAAGCAGGGACAATCAAACGAAAAGATTGACGGGTTTACGCCTGATCAGCGTTTCTTCCTGTCATGGGCGCAGGTTTGGAGAAGCGAGCAAAGGCCAGAAGCCGCGGCACAACGTATTTTGACCGACCCTCACTCGCCTGAGCAATACCGTTGCAATGCACCTATACAAAATATGGATGCATGGTATGCCGCGTTTAATATTCAGCCGGGCGATAAGAATTATAAGAAGCCGGAGGATAGGATAAAGGTGTGGTGATTTGAACTGTGAGTTTTGAGCCTTAAGTTCTGAGTTATAAAGTCAAAGCCTGGTTGAGAGACTGGGCTTTATTTTTTAGAGCTTCAACTTTTAAGAATTTACCACAACACCAAGCTTGCCTAAAAAGTCATCATCCACACTCCCGTCATTCTCAGACATAAATTTATTTACCTTATCTGTTTCCTTTTGAAAAGCTTCTTTAAGCGCTCTTTTCTTCAGCGTTATTTTCTGTAGTTGTTTGGTCTGAACATTAAATACATAGTATTCAGCCTCGTCCGAGTATTCATCATAATCCTGGCCTATATCTCCTGCAGCAGTATGTGCTACCCCTGATGATGAAAAATTCGTTCTGATGAGCTTTACTATTTTGTATTTAGGGCCACTTGCCAAAACTTGCACATAGTGAATTTTATCGATCTCAGGCACCTGCTCAAAATCATACCGCCGGTCTGTTTTATCATATAATGTGAACGACTTGATCTGCTCCCTGTTAACCTCCCTTACAGTCTGCTTGTCGACAGTTAATAACACAAATCCGCTTACTTTTTCGTAATTGAAAAGACAATTTTTGTTATAGAATTTTTTGCCATCCGCGTAAGTAAAATATCCCGGGACAAAAGCATCCAGCAGGTATCTGCTTCCAACTAAATACGCGTTTCGCCTAACCACTGCTACCCTGCCATCGGCTGTCATGGCAGTACGCACACCAAGGCCGATTGTTTCCACAGGAAGGCTTACTACTGGTTTTAAATCGATCTGTGGATTTTGGCTGATCATGTTAGCGTCAATCAGCGTATCGCGGTAACCATCGAACTGGACCATCAATTTAGAGTCGGGATGAGTGGCTATGGTGAAGTCGCCAACTGAATCGGTAAATGCAATGTTATTGTACTTGCTATCAGCAATCATTGCATAATGCAATAATTTACCGTTTTCGCCCTGAACTGTGCCCTTAATGTCATTATTTTGCGCAGATGCAGTTTGAAACCCAAGCGCCACGAAGAAAAGCAGTAAAAGAATTTTCATACAAATTTAAAAGATAAGGCAATTAGCTATTACTAAACTTATAGTTATACTGCAAGAATGCAAATTTCCGCGAATTTTAAAAGTAGAATATTTGTTACAAAACGAAAACGTACAGCTCATTAGGCAGAAAATGACATTTCATCAACATTACAGCATTTCAAACTTTACAACAAGCAAACACTTACAACCTCTGCAACATTTACAACCTCTGCAACAAATCTTATCTTTGTTTATTATTTATGATCATCCACCAATTTTACGATAAGGGCTTGGCCCATGCATCTTATGCTGTGATCAGGTTAGGAAAAATGATTGTTGTCGATCCTGCCCGCGACCCACAGCCCTATTATGATTTTGCTGAATTGAATAATGCCGACATTATTGGCGTTATAGAAACACATCCGCATGCCGATTTTGTAAGTTCTCATTTAGAAATACATCAAACTACCGGGGCAACCATCTATGCCAGCAAATTGTTGGGTGCCGAATACCCGCATGAAGGATTTGACGATGGGGATACCATTCAATTAGCTGACATCAAGCTCAAAGCATTGAATACACCCGGCCATTCGCCCGATTCTATCTGCATCCTGGTTCAGGATGAGGATGGGAATGATAAAGCTATTTTTACCGGTGATACTTTGTTTGTAGGCGATGTCGGTCGCCCTGACCTGCGCGAGAATGTGGGTAACATCACAGCAGCTAAAGAAAAACTGGCCCGGCAGATGTACCACTCTACCCGCGAAAAACTGATGACGCTTCCGCATAGCGTTACAGTTTATCCGGCACACGGCCCAGGCTCTTTATGCGGTAAAAATTTAAGTCCTGATCTGCAGACCACCATTGGACGTGAGCTGCGCGAGAATTATGCCCTGCAGTTAATGGACGAACTGACCTTTGTAAATACTTTAACTGCCGACCAGCCTTTTATACCCAAATATTTCGGGCATGATGTAGATACCAATAAAAAAGGGGCTGAGCCTTTTGCTGAGAGCATTGCCGCCGTGCCAAGAATTGGAAGGAACTCTCCTTTACAAGCAGGTGTCTTAGTAGTTGATACACGCCCGAAAGACCAATTCAGAAAAGGTCATATAAAAGGGGCATTTAACATCCAGGATGGCGGTAAATTCGAAACCTGGCTGGGCTCCATCATTGGGCCTGATGAAGCCTTTTATCTTATAGCTGAGAACGAAGGTGCTATGGATATTGTAATTAAGAAAGCAGCTAAAATCGGTTACGAAAAGAATATAAAGGCCGCCTTATTGAATCCCGATAATGCATTTGAAACATTGCCCGAACTTGAAAATTTTACCGCAGAAAACTTTCAGCCTGAAAAATATACAATAGTAGACGTGAGAAACTGGGGCGAGATTAATATCGGTAAGATATTCCCACACGCCATTGCCATCCCTCTCCCTGAATTGCGGGAATGGGGTAATGAAATTCCTGTACACCGCCCTATCGTTGTGCATTGTGCGGCCGGATACCGTTCGGCTGCTGCTACAAGTATTATTGCCGGTAAAATAACATCGGTACCGGTATATGATTTGGGAGAAGCTATTACTGAGGTTGGAAGTCAGCGGTCAGAAGTCTGAGCTATTTCATGAATACTGAACTAAAAATAGTTACTACCGCCGATGGCTCTAATACCATCTATAATAGTGCTGTTGGCGAGAATTATCACTCGCGGCATGGTGCATTACAGGAAAGCAAACATGTGTTTTTAAACTCAGGACTGAAATATTACCTCGATAATCATTCAGCAGTTTCTGCAAGTATTTTGGAAGTTGGCTTTGGCACGGGACTTAACTTTTTGTTGAGTGCAGATTATTGTGCTAAAAATCAAATCAAGCTTGATTATACAGGGATAGAAGCTTATCCATTAACTGAAGAAATGATCAGCCAGACAGGGTATGACCAATATATCTCACCTGCAACCTGGAGCAGTTTTCTGAATGACTACCCTGAGGCTTTAAAAACCGCTGTTCAAATCAATACCTGCCAACTGCAAATTGCACATTGCCAACTGTTGGAATTTAATAACAAAGAACCGTTCGATGTGGTCTACTTCGACGCCTTTGCAGCTATCCATCAGCCTGAAATGTGGGATGAGGAGGCTATTACGCATACCGTTCAATTTCTGAAACCGGGTGGAGTTTTTGTTACCTATGCTATTACAGGAAATCTAAAACGGGTGCTCAAATCGCTTGGCTTTAAAGTTGAAAAAGCACCCGGCGCACCCGGCAAACGAGAAATGCTCCGGGCGATAAAATGTGCAGATGAGTAAATGTGCAAATATGCAGATGCGAGGATGTAAAGATGATTTTTGATGAGCCTTCTAAAATCTGCACATTTACTCATCTGCACATCCGCACATTATTTACATTTGCATATATGCAAATTTGCACATCAACAATATGCCACTTACCACTCCTATAGCTTCTAATACGCCATCCGGTGCTTTTGAACGCCTGCTGACCATCATGAATGACCTTCGTTTGAACTGCCCGTGGGACAAAAAGCAAACACTTGAAAGTTTGCGCCACCTTACCATTGAGGAGGTGTATGAACTTTCAGATTCCATCCTCGATGGCGATATGCCCGAAATCAAGAAAGAGTTGGGCGATATTATGCTCCACCTTGTTTTTTATGCCCGTATTGCTCAAGAAACTAATGATTTTACGATCACAGATGTGCTAAATGCTATTTGCGATAAGCTGATTAATCGTCACCCGCATATTTATGGTGACGTGGATGTGAATGACGAAGAAGATGTAAAACGCAACTGGGAGCAAATCAAGCTAAAAGAAGGGAATAAATCGGTTTTGGCTGGTGTGCCTGCATCATTACCTGCTTTGGTAAAAGCTTCACGCATACAGGAAAAAGCGCGCGGGGTTGGGTTCGACTGGGAAGAAAAAGGCCAGGTATGGGCAAAAGTAGAAGAGGAAATGCAGGAATTTAAGAATGAGTTTAATGCCGAGGACGAAAGCAAAATAGATCGCGAAAGAGCGGAAAGTGAATTTGGGGACTTGCTGTTTTCTTTGATCAACTACGCCCGTTTCATCAATATTAATCCCGAAGATGCACTCGAAAAAACTAACCGGAAGTTTATAAAACGCTTTCAGTACCTTGAAGGTAAAGCGAAGGAAAGCGGTAAAAATTTACAGGATATGAGCCTTGCCGAAATGGATGTGTTTTGGGATGAGGCAAAAAAATTATAAAATATCGGTGGCTTTGTAGCGTTTATATGTTAAATTACGTACCTGCAAAAAAAACTTTTTGTTAACATGAAACATAAATTACTTTACTTATTTCTTTTGTTGGTGATAGTTGTGGCAGGATGTATAAAAAGCACTCCGAATAATCAGCCTGCACCAACCCCGTCGGGAAAATTCTCTGGTATATTTAAAGTAGCACACAGGCATACTACTACAAGTAACTGGGACAGCGTAAAAACAACATTGAACGTACAGTTTAATACACCGGCTTATACTTATGCGGTTTCGGGTGTAGATACATCCACCCTGCATGTTGCCAGCTATGGTACATTCGGCATTAGTTCGCCCTATATTCAGTTTACTGATCAGACCTGGGTTCAACCCGTAACAGGAACCAAATGGCATCTAAACGGTTACTATTTATATAATTATGATGGCACAAACCTGATCATGTACGTATCCAGCGGTGATACACTGGTGGCCGGATACAGTTTAAAGAAAACATCGAATTAATTAAACCAATAAAAATATTGTTGAGGCCGGTAATATTCCGGCCTTTTTGTTTTTAGAGCGAAACGTAAAATATTTTTATACTGATTGTAGCGATATTGTTATTTATTTCGTAACAACTACGAATATCAAATTAGTTAATATAGGTTGAATAATAATTTTTAATGCATCCACCCCAACGTATTGCCGAAGACGAACTGATAAGGCAATGCAAAGCAGGCAGCTTAAGGTACCAGGAACTGCTTTATAAGCAATTCTACGGCTATGCCATGGGTATTGGGTTACGCTATAGCCTTAACCGGGATGATGCATTAGAGGTTGTAAATGACGCTTTTATAAAAGCGTTCAATTCAATGGGCAATTATGATATCACTAAACCTTTTAAAGCATGGCTGCGAACAATCGTCGTAAATACCGCTATCGACAGGCGTCGCAAGGATTTGAAGCACCAGCTGAATATTGAGCTGGATGATGCAGGGCCTATCATCAGTCATGTTAATGCTATTGATAGTTTGGGAGTGCAGGATATTTTGAATATGATGAAAGGATTGCCTGCCATCCAAATTACCATATTCAACTTATATGAAATAGACGGTTATAATCATGATGAAATTGCGGATATGCTGAATATCCCGGCGAGTTCGTCAAGAGTGTATTTAAGCCGCGCAAAAGAAAGAATGAGGAAATTAATTAAAACGGAAACACAAAACCATGGATGACCCGTTGGATAACGACTTGAAAAAACGCATCAGGGAAGTGTTCGATAATTACGATGATGGACACGCCGATGAAGGCTGGCAACTGCTGAGGGAGAAATATCCCAAAAAAGCACGTCGCAGCCCTGTTTTATGGCTCCGGTGGGGCTCGGCAGCAGCAGTGTTACTGCTGTTCCTGGGCATATTATGGCTTAATAAAAGGCCTGAAAAAGAAAACAAACTGGTTGGTAATAAACCAGGCATCAATCACCCTATAGTAAAAAGTATAGAGCCGCAAAAGAACAGTAACACGATAACAGACAAAACTAATAATGCTGATGCTAAATTAGCTGATAGCGTGATCAATAGCCTGCAGACTCAAAAATTGGCAAATAATAAATTATTGGCAACTCGTTCACTTAAAAAGAACATTACAAAAGCAAATAAACCATCGACGGATATTGAAACGTCAAATGCAATTGCTAATAACAATATCTTCAATAAGGGAATAGCAGGGAATAATGAACCTGCTGTAAATAACGCCACACAAAATATTGCCGCCATCAAGCCCGCAAAAACTATTGAAAAACAAAATGTTGGGATAGCTAAAACAGATAATAATGCTTCAAAAGTTGATTCTTCAGTTAATGTAACTGCTCAGTCAATGGCTGTCGCAAAACCAAAGAATGGCGTCAATATGCTGGATCAATCCAAACAGCCAGACAAAACTGTTTTTGCTGATAACCAGGTGCCAAAGAATAAAAAAGATCAGGGATTGCGTGGCCGAACCGTAAGCTTTGGGGTATATGCAGCTACCTATGTAAACTATGCCAGCAAGAGCAACAACCAACTAAACGAGGGTATCGGGATTAGTTCTGATATAAGGATCAGCAGAAAGCTTAACCTGTCTACCGGGGTAGCTATCGGGCAAAACTCGCTTAATTATAATGGCCAGCTTCCCCCGGAGCAATCGAAATTATTAGCATCAGCGAACAGTTCTGCAAATAGCCTTGCAAGTGGTAGAGCAAGTGCTTTAGCTGCACCTGCTTATAGCGCAAATTCATTTTTTGCGGCTACGCCTTCGCTTAAAAACTATACCGCAAGCCTGGTTGGGTTAGAAATACCTATTAACCTGAAATACAAATTCAATCCGGAAAAGAATGCGACTTTTGTTTCGATAGGTGTTAGCTCAGGTACTTTTGTTAATGAGACCTATACGTCTACCTATAATTATACAACACCGTTTGCTTCCAATTTATCGCAAACAACCGATCAGTCATTGCAGCAAAAGTTTAATAGTTTTTACTTTGCTAAAACGTTAAACTTTTCATTCGGTACAGGTTATCGTATTTCGGGTAATGACCTGATAATTGAGCCATTTATAAAATACCCGATGGAAGGTTTGGGTTCGCAACAGATCAAGTTCGGTTCAGGCGGTGTGAATCTTAAATTCAATTTCCAGGGAGGAAGGCGGAGATGAACACGATTAAAGGATTAAAATGATTTTCAAGATCGATCTTGTCAATCTTTAAAATCTTATAATCGTGTTCAGAAATCGCATATTATTTGAAACGAATTGCTTTTACAGGCGATATCTTGGTTACCAGGGTAGATGGAAGGATCAATACTAACACGCATATTACCAGCGTCCCGATATTCAGCAGTACGATATCGAACCAGTGCACTTCTATCGGTACAAATTTCATGTAATAGGATGCCTCATCCAGTTTAAAGAAATGAGTGGTTGATTGGAAAAAGCCTATGCCTAATCCGAAGATATTACCCAACAACAAACCAATGCCGATTAAATAAGAAGCATTATATAAAAATATCTTTTGTATCGTCCAGTTGCCTGCGCCCATTGCTTTAAACATGCCGATCATTGAAGTCCGCTCAAGGATCATGATCAGTAACGCCGATATCATATTAATAGTAGCGACGATGAGCATCAGTATCAGCATCACCTGGGCGTTCACATCAAGCAGTTTAAGCCATTCAAAAATGGTTGGATAAACATCGCTGACGGTATATGATTTTAGCTTCAATGGCATTTTATCGCTCAAAAAATCGTTTGCTGCATCAACATGGTCAAAATCCGCAACCCGAAGCTCATAGCCACCTATTTGGTCCGGGTTCCAGTTATTGAGTTTTACGAGTAACGATAAGTCGCCTACCACAAAGGTTTTGTCAATATCTTCTACCCCCACATCAAATATCCCAACAATAGTAAACGGACGTCTTTTTAAAGATCCCTGTATAAAATACATTAGGAATTTGTCGCCCACTTTCAGGTTCAACCGGCTTGCAGTATAGCTGGATATCATGATTTGTTTTTGGGCCGAAGCAGTATCGCTAAAGTCGATCACCTTACCTGTGACCAGGTTTTTCTTAAAAAAGGTCCAATCGTAATTTTTATCTACTCCTTTTAATACCACTCCTTCTATTTCAGTACGGGTTTTTATGATTCCTGGCGTAGTGGCGATAGGCATGATATGAGTGAATAAGGAGCTTTCCTGCACTTTTTTTACAAAGGCGTTGTCGGTCTCAATAGGCGAGTTTTGATCTGAATAATTATTATCAAATTTCTGTACCAGGATATCGCCCGCAAAGCCCCTTACCTTTTGTTTAATCTCGGCTTTAAAACCTCTGATTACTGCTACAGTCAGGATCATTACGCCCAAGCCCAGCATAATACCGACTATGGCTATACGCACGATCAGCTTGGAAAAAGTGCGGTTCGACTGGAACGAAATACGGGCAGATATAAATGAGGCGAAACTCAATGCAGAATGATTTTTGTACTTTAGCAAATATGCAGATTTCGGGCGAAATGCTCAGGCATAATCCGTATTTATGCAGTATATTTTACCAAACGACTTATCTATGAAACGACTGCTGCTGATTCTATTCCTATTGTCCATGATGGCGCCCGAACTTGCCCGGGCACAGGAGACTTTACGCACCGGCGCTGACCAGACAGAACTTTATGTGAACTACCTGAAAAATAAGAACATCGGTATGGTGATCAACCAGACATCGGTAATCGGTAAAAACCAGGTATCCAGCGTTGATAGCTTATTGAAACTGGGCATTCGCGTAAAAAAAATATTTGGACCGGAACATGGATTTAGAGGAACCGCCAGCAATGGCGCTAAAGTTGATGATACTGTCGATCCTAAAACAGGTATACCGGCAATTTCTCTATATGGGAAGCACTATAAACCCACTCCTGCCGACCTGGAAGGATTAAACTTAATGATATTCGATATTCAAGATGTAGGTGCTCGGTTCTACACCTATCTGTCTACATTGCATTATGTAATGGAAGCTTGTGCCGAAAACCACATCGAGCTGATGATTTTGGATCGGCCTAACCCAAATGGTTTTTATGTTGACGGACCTGTACTAGATACAGCGTACCGTTCATTCGTCGGGCTTGATCAGTTACCTATTGTTCACGGGCTAACCATTGCTGAATATGCACAGATGATCAATGGCGAAGGTTGGCTGAAAAACCACGTAAAATGCAAACTGAAGATCATAAAAGTAGCGGGTTATACACATGATACGCCCTATACTTTGCCAATCAATCCTTCACCAAATTTAAATACACCACGCTCTGTATTACTTTATCCGAGCATTTGTTTGTTTGAAGGAACTACTTTGAGTCTTGGTCGGGGTACTTTGGTGCCTTTCCAGGTATTGGGGCATCCTTCGCTTGATAAAAAATTCAGGTTTGCTTTTACACCGATGAGCATTCCGGGAATGAGTGAAGATCCACCACAAAAAGATAAACTTTGTTTTGGCATCGATCTGCGCGGATATGACGTAAAACAGTTCAGGATCAGCAAAAAAATCGATATATTGTGGCTGAAAAAGCTATACGATGCATTCCCTGACAAGGAACACTTTTTCAATGCATATTTTACCAAACTGGCCGGAACAACTGAGCTGAGAAAACAGATCGAGGCCGGCAACAGTGAAGAAGAGATACGGAAAAGCTGGGAGCCGGCGCTGAGCAGGTATAAAGAAATGCGCAAGAAGTACCTATTGTATAATTAACAGAATCTTACACATCCAGAAAGCATTTTATACCTTATGAGAATTGTTTTTATGGGCACCCCCGAATTTGCTGTAGCATCACTGGATGCGCTTATTCAATCGGGATCCGATATTGTTGGCGTGGTTACCGCTCCGGATAAGCCTGCAGGCCGCGGTCAGCAATTGAATGAAAGCGCTGTAAAAAAATATGCTGTGGCGAACGGCCTAAAAGTACTTCAGCCTGTAAAATTGAAAGACGAACAATTTTTGGAGGAGTTGAGTGCTTTACATGCTGATTTGCAGGTAGTAGTAGCTTTCCGCATGTTGCCAGAAGTGGTCTGGAATATGCCGCATTTGGGTACCATCAATCTGCACGCTTCATTGCTGCCTCAATATCGTGGCGCTGCTCCAATAAATTGGGTATTGATAAACGGAGAAAAAGAAAGTGGTGTTACCACCTTCTTCCTTAAACAGGAAATAGATACAGGTGATATATTATTTACCGAGAAAGTGACATTAACTGGCCGTGAAACGGCCGGTGACTTACACGACCGTCTGATGGCCAAGGGTGCCGGCTTGTTAGTTAAAACAGTAAAAGCTGTGGAAAGCGGGCGATATACCGAGAACCCGCAGGAACATTTAACTGAAGGCGTGGAGCTAAAGCATGCACCAAAAATATTTAAGGAAGATTGTAATATAAACTGGAACCAACCGGCAGAAAAAATATACAATTTCATCAGGGGGCTAAGTCCATACCCAACTGCCTACACCACACTGAACGATAAAATATTGAAAGTATTCGGCGCAGAATATGAGTTAGCCGACACCGGTGAGCAGTCGGGTGAGTTCTTTTCTGATAACCGCACCTTTCTGAAAGTTTCGGCAACCGATGGTTTTGTTCATTTGACCGATGTTCAGTTGGAAGGCAAGAAACGCATGGGTATACAGGAGTTTTTGAGGGGTGTGAGGTTGTAAGTCCTATTAAAGTCAATAACTAATCTTATCAATATTTCAAACTTTTCTAATGGCTAATGATTTTTACATTTACAGACAGCATTGCGTTCCAGATTTTGTTTTAAGATTCGATACCTCAAAACTATAAATTCTGTAACCTTTGCTCTTTTTCTTAACTTAATGACATTGCTCGTAGAGGTTGCCCTCCGATTGCAAAGTTTTTTACATTGGCTACAGAAGGATAGCTCCTATGGAGCAAAAAACAAGCCCTATTAACTTCTACAAAGCGGCAGACCCTATGGGGTATATTTAACCACAGCCTGATTTCTATTATTTTATTCTGAACTTAAGTTATTTAAGCAGTCCGCTTATGCGGTAAGTATCCGTGCCGAGCAGCCGCACGCTTTGTCTTTTTTGGATCAGGTAAAGTGAATCAGGAAAATAGCTTAGTTTTTCGGTGTTCTCATACAATATATTCTTTGTATGATTAAAGATTACGATCCACTGTAGCTTACCATTCACCGTTTTTACAATTACTCGTTGAGTTTTAAGGCTTGGGTCTTTGGCTATATAGAGTGTGGTATTTTCCGTATTACTTACATTATAGCTGTTTCGCCAGGCGGGCCTGTTAATGTCCGATTGGGTAAACAAGCTCAGTTCAGTACCCCAGTCAGAGATATGTACCTTCTGGGTTTCTGGGATTTGGTTATGGGTCACAGTCTTGGTGACCAACGGATTTTCTTTGGTCAATCGGGCCGAATCGGCTTCAAAATAGCCTTTGATGTTAAAAAAGGCTTTGGTGTCAGCTGCGGCATTGCTGTCCCGTTTACAGGAAGCAATGCCCAGCAATAATATAAATGAGGATATTAAAAGAAGGTGTCTTTTATACCAGTACATCTCCGGTCATTTCTTTAGGGATCTCCACCCCGATCATTTTCAGGATAGTAGGAGCAATATCACCCAGCTTGCCGTCTTTTACAGTTTTTACATCGTTGTCAATCACAATACATGGCACCAGGTTGGTAGTATGTGCAGTGTTAGGCGAACCGTCGTCGTTGATCATATAATCCGCGTTGCCATGGTCGGCAATGATAATGAATGAATAGCCATTTTTGATGCCGGTTTCCACAACAGCCTGTGTGCAGCGGTCTGCAGTTTCAGCGGCTTTCACTACCGCTTCAAACACGCCGGTATGGCCCACCATGTCCGTATTAGCAAAATTCAGGATCACTACATCGGGCCAGCCGCTTTCCAGTTCAGGAATAATGGCGTCTTTTATTCCTTCAGCGCTCATTTCGGGCTGAAGATCATAAGTGGCTACTTTTGGCGATGGAATCAATAAGCGTTTCTCGTTTTCAAATTCTTTCTCGCGTCCGCCTGAAAAGAAGAAAGTTACGTGCGGATACTTTTCTGTTTCGGCAATACGGATTTGGTTCTTGCCTGCATCCTGCAATATCTCGCCCAACGTTTTGGTCAAATCATCCTTGGTAAATACTACGCGGACATTCTTAAACGTCTCGTCATAAGTAGTCATAGTGATGTAATGCAGATTAAGCGGATGCATGTTCTGTTCAGGGAAAGCCTTTTGGGTCAATGCCTGGGTAATTTCACGGCCACGGTCAGTTCTGAAATTAATGCAGATCACCACATCATCATTCTTGATTACGGCCAATGGAGCCCCGTTTTCATCAACACGAACAATCGGTTCAACAAATTCGTCGGTAACACCTGCTTCGTATGATTCTTTTACTGCCGCCAGGATATTCTGGGTATGCTTCCCTGTTCCGTTAACCAGCAGGTCGTAGGCTTTCTTTACGCGTTCCCAACGGTTATCGCGATCCATTGCAAAATACCTGCCGATGGCTGATGCCAGTTTTATTGGCGTGTTCTTAATGTGATCTTCTAATTCACCAATAAATTTCACACCAGAGTTTGGATCGGTATCTCGTCCGTCCAAAAAGGCATGGATATAAACCTTATTCAGGTCGAACTGCCCTGCCGCATCGCAAAGTCCTTCCAAATGTTTTATATGAGAGTGCACGCCACCATCAGAAACCAGTCCGATAAAGTGTACATCTTTATTATTCTGCTTAGCGTATTCAAAAGCTTCCTTAATTACCGGGTTGGTTGGAAATTCGTTATCATCCACTGCTTTGTGAATACGGCCCAGTTCCTGGTAAACAATACGGCCTGCACCCAGGTTCATGTGGCCAACTTCCGAGTTGCCCATTTGCCCACCAGGTAAGCCTACTGCTGTTCCTGAAGCTTCCAGTTTTGAATTTGGGTATTTCTGCAGCATCGAATCAAAGAAGGGTGTATTGGCTGCAAGTATCGCGTTTGATTTATCATTACGGCCGTAACCCCAGCCGTCGAGGATAATTAGTACTACTTTTTTGTTTTTTTCCACAATGCAAATATAATGGCAACGTTTTAATATGAGAATGCGTTTAATAGGATTAATTTTTGGATTGGGCTTATTTCGGATAATTCATTTTAACTGATATGAAGCTGCTATACCCATATGTTCTCCTCATTCCTTTGCTTTTTACGTTCGCAACTCCCGCGGATGTCATAGACAGGACTGCCGAATTATTAAAGGACGGGAACACCCGCGAACTTGCCGCAACTTTTTCATCCAGCATCGAAATGACTATTCTTGGCGAGGATAATGTTTATTCAAATACCCAGGCTGAACAGGCATTAGCCGATTTTTTTAAACGTTGTCAACCGCATTCTGCAAAAGTTTTACATCGTATTACTTCAAACGCACACTATCAATATGCCGTGATCATCCTCACTACCTCAAACGGCATTTACCGCACCTGTGTATCGCTGAAAAGTGTGAACGGAAAATTTGAGGTGAATGAATTGCGGATAGAGGCTGAAAAAACAAAATAATCCGCAATTGTTTATACTTTTGGGCCATAAAACTCAAAAGCTTGGATAAAGAATATATACACTCCTTCATAGCCAATGCCTTAGCTGAAGATGTTGGCGATGGCGATCATACCTCACTGGCAACCATTCCTGCCGGAACACAAGGAAAAGCAAAATTACTGGTAAAAGATACGGGCATACTAGCCGGTGTCGATTTAGCTATCGAAGTATTTAAACAGGTCGATCCTAACCTGAAAGTAAACATATTGTTGCATGACGGAGCCGAAATAAAGCCCAAGGATATAGTATTTGAAGTGGAAGGCGATGCACGAAGCATATTGACAGCCGAACGCCTGGTGTTGAACTTCATGCAGCGTATGTCGGGCGTGGCTACAAAAACTCACGAGATAGTTGAGGCATTAAAGGGAACGAATACTAAAGTTTTGGATACCCGCAAAACCACTCCCGGAATGCGTTATTTCGAAAAATGGGCCGTGAAAATAGGAGGAGGGGTCAACCACCGTTTTGGGTTGTTTGATATGATCCTGATCAAAGATAACCACGTAGATTATTCGGGCGGAATTAAACAAGCTATCCAGAACACAAAGGATTATCTGCAAAAAACCGGCAAAAAATTAGCAATCGAAATAGAAGTACGCAACCTGGACGAACTGCAACAGGTATTAGATGAAGGTGGAATTAATCGCATTTTGCTGGATAACTTCAATTTTGATAATCTTAGGAAGGCAGTAAGCATGATTGATGGTCAATATGAGACCGAAGCATCGGGAGGAATTACAATAGATAATATCCGTGAGTATGCTGAATGCGGGGTAGATTATATTTCAATGGGTGCTTTGACGCATTCGGTTAGAAGTCTGGATTTGAGTCTCAAAGCAGTATAAAATTTTTTAATTGTTGATTGGGATTTTGACAGATATTAACGTGTATGTTAGTTAGTCCGTATCATTTTATTAATATTGTGCAACAATGATTAACGAATACACGATTTGGGCGCTCGTTTTAGCTTACCTGTTGGGATCAATCCCGACAGCGGTGTGGATTGGCCGGGCCTTTTACGATATCGATGTTCGTGAATACGGCAGCGGTAACGCTGGTGCTACCAATACCTTCCGTGTATTGGGCAAAAAAGCCGGTATACCCGTAATGCTTATCGATATACTCAAAGGCTTTACTGCAACCAAGCTGGTCGTTTTTATAGGTATCACAACTACAGGCGGCCCTCATTCAGTTTCTTATATCAATCTTGAACTGGCTTTGGGTATTGCTGCTGTAATGGGCCATTTATTCCCGGTCTTCGCAGGTTTTCGCGGAGGGAAGGGTATTGCAACCCTTTTCGGGATGGTGCTGGCTGTGCATTTGCAGGCGGCCTTACTTTGCGTGATCGTTTTTATTATTGTACTGCTTGTTACCCGGTACGTGTCGCTTAGTTCCATTATTGCGGGCTTTACCTATCTTATTGGCGTTACTTTTATTTATCCCCTATATATCCGTTCGGTGATTATTTATGGCATGTGTATATGTGCGCTGATATTGGTTACCCATCAAAAAAATATTGAACGCTTATTGAAGGGAAAGGAATCCAAAGTCAATCTCTTCAAGCGAAAGGAGGCCTGAAATGGACAAAATAAAGTTTTCATTATTAGTATGTTCTCTGGCGACCCTAATTGCCTGCTCTACAGTCCCATTAACAGGACGAAAACAAATTAGCCTGGTTGGTGATAATGAAATCAATACTTCGGCTGCTCAGAGTTACAAGCAACTTTTGTCTGATCCGAAAACTACTGTAATAACAGGCACCCGCGATGCAGAAAGTGTTAAAAGAGTTGGGAATAGATTATCCGCAGCAATTGAGAATTACCTCAAACAAAATGGCTATGGCGATCAATACAGTTTCAACTGGGAATTTAACCTGATCCAAAGTAAAGAGGTAAATGCCTGGTGCATGCCCGGTGGTAAAGTGGCCGTTTATAGCGGAATATTGCCTATAACAATGGACGACGCCGGGTTAGCGACAGTGATGGGACACGAAATTGGTCACGCCATTGCACGGCATTCGGCAGAACGCATATCACAACAAATGGCAGCCCAGGCGGGCGGTGCCTTAGTTGGTGCTGCAGCATCCGATAAATCGCAAACCACACAGGCTATTGTAAATGAACTTTATGGTGTTGGCGGCCAATTGGTGTTGTTAAAGTATTCAAGAAATCAGGAATCAGAAGCTGACCGTTTAGGACTAACTTTTATGGCTATGGCCGGTTATGACCCCAATTATGCTGTATTATTCTGGCAACGGATGGCTGCACAAAACAAAGGTGGCGCTCCACCAGAATTTTTAAGTACACACCCTGCTGATGAAACGCGAATACAGGATATTAAAAATCATATACCTGAAGCGATGAAATATTATCACCCTCATCAATAAAATCAGCCATATGGCTAAACCTCAATTCTTAACCGCAAAATGGAATAACCTGATCATGCTGAATTATGAGGTTGATCCGGATATTCTGAAACCGCATATACCGCCGTTTACTGAGCTTGATCTGTGGCAAGGGAAGGCGTTGGTAAGTATGGTAGGTTTTCTTTTCAGGGATACAAGGGTAAAAGGGATCAAGTGGCCTATGCATGTCAACTTTGAAGAAGTTAACTTACGATTTTACGTAAAATATTATGACGGAACAGAATATAAACGCGGAGCAGTTTTTATAAGCGAGATCGTTCCTAAAACAATTATTGCCTCCATTGCCAATAACCTGTATAAAGAGCATTACAGCGCTATGTCGATGAGGCATAGTATTGTTGCTGTTTCCGATGATAGCACTCAATATCTTTACGAGTGGAAATTAAATGGCCGATGGAACCGCCTGGGCGGTACAGTAAATAATAAACTTGCCCCAATAGCTCCCGGCAGCCAGGAAGAATTCATACTGGAACATTACTGGGGTTATAATAAGATCGGTAAAGAATTGACCATGGAATACCAGGTGGAACACATCAGCTGGAACGCTGGAACAGTGATCGATCCGATATTTGATGCCGATATCGCTCACTTATATGGAAAAGAATTTGAGCCTTTTTTAAGCGCGCAGCCTTACTCAGCTTTCTTTGCAGATGGCTCAGATATAATCGTCAGGGGCGGGACGAAAATCCGCTTTGCCCCAAAACTTCCAGAATTGCCTGTGCTTTAAGCAGGCACTCCTCATATTCCTTTTCCGGTTCAGCATGATAGGTAATGGCGCTACCTACCTGGAAAGATAAATACTGGTTCGTTGCGTTGTAAAGCAGCGTGCGGATCACCACATTAAAATCAAAGTCACCATCCGGACTAAAATAACCAACGGCTCCAGAGTATATCCCACGTTTGCTGCGCTCATATTGCTCCATCAATTGCATAGCACTGATCTTTGGCGCGCCTGTCATGCTGCCCATTGGGAAGGTGTTTTTGATCGCTTCAACCGTCGATACATCATCCCTTAGCTCACATACCACCGTCGATATCATTTGATGAACCTGCCGGAAGCTATAAATGCCAAATAATTCTTCTGTAGCCACAGTTCCTGCTTTGGCAGATTTAGTTAGATCATTCCGCACAAGATCAACGATCATCACATTTTCCTGCAATTCTTTTGGATGACCTTTTAGTTCTTCTTTAGATTGCTCGTCTAATTGAAAGTCATCATACTTTTTTGATGTCCCTTTGATGGGCTGCGAGATCAGCTTGTTTCCCCGCTTTGCAAGAAAGCGTTCCGGTGATGCAGACAAAATATATTTATCCTTAAACTTAAAAAATGCGGAAAAAGGATTAGGCGAAATCTGATTCAGCTTGATAAATACCTGTAACGGATCAATAACTGCATTCTCCGCAAAAAACTCCTGGCAAAAATTGGTTACATAAATATCTCCCCGACTGATATGTTCTTTGATTTTGATTACGGTATCGATGTATTCTTGTTTATCGAAACGGGAGTCTAAGTTTATGGGATGATTTACCTTATCATCTGAAATAGATTGGGTATTAATCTCATTTAACAATCGCTCCGGATTATCCGAAATAATTTCAAGCTGACCATCTTTTATGACCAGCAAATGCTTTGGAGCAAAGAAATACAGATTGGGGAATTGAAGGTAATCGGGATTGTTAGACTTTAGCTTTTCAATCTCATTTTTCAGATCATAAGTTAAAAATCCTGTAATCCAGCCGGGATTTTTAGACCGAAAATTTTCAAGAGCGTCAAAAGAAGAAGTAGTAGATGTTGTGATCAGCTCCTGCTTAACTCCAATCGCTAATAGCAGATCAAATTTGGAATACTGATCGCCGAAGTTGTTGGAATCCAGGTAACAAAAGACATCATAAGATGATGCCCATTGCAGGGCTTTTTGTTTGAAAAGTTCGGGATTGGTTACCGGAATTATCACGGTGTAAAAGTAATCAAGTAAAATGAAAAGGCTCCCTGCATTGCAAAGAGCCTTCGTATGATTTTCGTAAAATTGATCTTAATGCAATTGCAAAGTCTGCTTGCGATCCGGTCCTACTGAAAGGAATTTCACCGGAACACCCAATTCTGCTTCTAAATAGTCAATATATGACTTCAATTTTGCAGGAATTTGAGAAAGTTCAGTGATGCCTGTCAAATCTTCATTCCAGCCATCTATTTCTTTGAGAATAGGCTCCGGTTTTATCGAGCAGATATCATAAGGCATGTAGTCAATGATCTCACCATTATAGTTATAATGTGTGCAGGCGTAGATCTTTTCAAAACCGCTTAACACGTCAGCTTTGGTCATTACCAATTGGGTAACGCCGCTCAGCATGATAGCATATTTCAAAGCGGGAAGGTCGATCCAGCCTGTGCGGCGCGGCCTGCCGGTAGTGGCGCCAAATTCATGTCCGATTTGACGAAGCTCTTCGCCAAGTTCATTGTCCAGTTCGGTAGGGAAAGGACCGCCGCCAACGCGGGTACAGTATGCTTTAAAAATACCGATCACATCACCAATCTTGCTTGGAGCAACACCCAAACCTGTACAAGCACCTGCTGCAGTAGTGTTAGATGAAGTTACGAACGGATATGAACCGAAGTCAATATCCAGCATAGCACCCTGTGCACCTTCAGCTAAAACTTTCTTACCTTCTTTCAGGTAGTTGTTTACTAAATGCTCTGAATCAACCAGCGGGAAGTTATGAATCAGTTCAATTGCTTCAAAGAACGCTTTTTCGCGTTCGTTGAAATCAGGCACTTCTCCATATAATGATTGCAGCATAGAAGTATGTTTGTCAACCAGCTTCTGATATTTTTCTTTAAAATCAGGCAGAATAGTATCACCTATACGCAGACCGTTGCGGCCCGTTTTATCCATGTAAGTAGGGCCGATACCCTTCAGCGTCGAACCGATCTTACCTTCGCCCATTTTCTTCTCAGACGCTGCATCCAGCAACTGGTGGGTAGGTAATATCAGGTGTGCTTTTTTAGCGATCACCAGGTTCTTTTTAGTCAGTAGGTCGTGCCCGGCATCTTTTAACTTTTCTAATTCCTTTTTTAGGGTGATCGGGTCGATCACTACGCCGTTACCGATCAGGTTAAGCGTGTTCTCAAAAAATATCCCCGAAGGAATGGTATTTAAAACGAATTTCTTTCCGTCAAACTCAAGGGTATGTCCGGCGTTTGGTCCGCCCTGGAAACGTGCGATCAGGTCATACCCCGCACTCAGTACGTCAACAATTTTTCCTTTACCCTCATCGCCCCATTGGAGGCCTAATAATACGTCAACAGCCATTAATTTTTATTTATCTTTTTATTTATCAATCATCGATTGATTTTCACAGACCATTAAGGACGGGCAAATATCATAAAATTATGATGTCATCGCCTAATTTTTGTAAACTAATTTAAGTAATCAGAATTGTCAAGACTTTTTGGGGACTTAATAGCCTTTTTGATTTTTTTACGATACTTAAAGTCTTTAGGTTCTAAGTTGAAAACTACACAGCAAAAATTAATCTCCCTATCATCAAGGCACTTGCTGTGTATTATTGTTTCACAGATTTTGTTATCACCATAATAGTTACAGAGTGATATAAAATCGTCAAAACTACCTTTGTTGATAACCCTCTCAAGTATATCGAGTGCGTTTTTCTGATAATCGATCTTTTCCATATCGACATCCCAAAATGCCTGCTTGCTTAAGATAGGTTTATTCATTGCCTGTTATACTTTTCTCTCACAAAAACCCGCCTTTAATTTTTCACAATTTCCATAAAGGTTAAGTGAGTGGTGTTTGATCTCGAATTTGAGTAATCCGCCCATCATACTTTGTATCTGCTGGATGCGTGGATCGCAGAACTCAACCACCTTTCCACAGTCGATGCAGATGATATGGTCATGCTGTTTGTAGCCGTATGATTTCTCAAACTGGGCCATATTTTTGCCGAATTGGTGTTTGGTCACCAGGTCGCATGATACCAGCAGTTCCAGTGTATTATACACCGTAGCACGGCTCACGCGGTATTTTTTATTTTTCATGTGGATGTACAATGATTCCACATCAAAATGATCAGTACGCGAATAAATTTCTTCCAGTATCGCAAAACGCTCGGGCGTTTTTCTCAGGTTTTTATTTTCGAGATACGCCTCGAAAATCTTCTTAACCATTTCAATGGTTTCGGGTTGAGACATAGTTTTTTATTAAAGAGCCAAAGTTATTAATAATTAAACAGAATCAAGAGCCAAGAATCAAGAGTCAAGATATCCTGAAATCAAATCATTGATAAAATAATTCTGTCTTGGTTCTTGAATCTTGACTCGTGGTTCTGTCTTCAAGACGCTTTCTCAATAGCTGAATCGAAACGGTTTACTGACGTCACACCCTTTACCTGTTTTAATCTTTTGATCAGGTTATCAAGGTGTTCGGTGTCATTTACATACACCATAATGGTGCCTTCGAAAATGCCGTTGTCGCTATCTACAGTGATAGAGCGCATGTTTACCTTAAAATCGGTCGAGATAACAGTGGTCAGTTTGTTGATCAAACCGACATCATCAATACCGGTAATACGCAAGCCGGTAAGGAAAGCTAGTTCCTGTTGATTCGTCCAGCGGGCTTTTACAATTCGGTAGCCGTAGTTAGCCATCAGCTTAGCAGCATTGGGGCAATTGGTGCGGTGTATTTTAATACCGTCGCTTACGGTTATAAAGCCAAAAACGTCATCACCGGGGATAGGATTACAACAGTTAGCCAGCTTGTAATCGATCTTTTGCATATCCTCACCAATCAACAGCATATCGCTGTCTTTGGCTTTGATGTTGCGCAGCAGGCCCTGCACCTGGTCGGCTTCAATTTTTTCCTGGGGCTTGTTTTCAACTACTTTCTCTGACGCCTGGTATTCCTTTAGGTCCTTCATATCAATGGTGCCCTGAGCAACATTGTAGAATAAATCCTGTGTAGAAGGCAGCTTGAAGAAGTAACTGATCTTATGAATGTTTTCAGAATTGTAAGTTATTTTAAGCGACTTCAGCTTGCGCTCCAATATCTCCTTACCCTCATCGGCAATTTTGCGTTTTTCTTCCTTTAAGGCTGATTTGATCTTGGCTTTGGCCTTGGCCGTTACCACAATGTTCAGCCAGTCCTCTTTGGGCGTTTGCTTGCTCGAGGTGATCACTTCTACCTGGTCACCATTTTGAAGCTTGTACCCCAATGGAACCAGCTTATGATTTACTTTCGCACCGATACAGCTTGCACCAACATCGGTATGTATTTCAAAAGCAAAATCAAGAGCAGTAGCATTTTGCGGTAACTGGATCAATGCGCCTTTCGGAGTAAAAATGAATATCTCATCAGAGAACAGGTTCATTTTGAAATCATCCAAAAAGTCAAGTGCGTTCGATTCCGGGTTTTTCAGCATATCGCGAACCTTCTGAACCCATTGATCTAAGCCGCTGTCAGTTGAAGATTCTTTGTACTTCCAATGCGCAGCGAAACCCTTTTCCGCGATTTCGTTCATGCGTTTGGTACGGATCTGTACTTCAACCCACTGCCCGCGTGGTCCCATCACCGTGGTATGTAATGACTCATATCCGTTTGCTTTAGGTGACGAAATCCAGTCGCGCAAACGATCAGGATTAGGACGATACAAGTCAGTAACTATCGAGTATGCTTTCCAGCATTCAGATTTTTCATTTTCTGGTGCGCTATCCAAAATTATCCTGATGGCAAAAAGATCATACACTTCCTCAAAAGGTATAGCCTTTTTCTTCATTTTATTCCAGATAGAGTGGATGGATTTCGGCCTGCCAAATACATCAGCATGTAAGCCCTGGCCTTCCAGCACCTTCTTCAAAGGCTCAATAAAATCGCGTATAAACTTCTCCCGTTCAGTCTTTTTCTCGTTCAGCTTATTTTTGATGAACTGATAGGTCTCGCGTTCCATGTATTTCATGGAAAGGTCTTCCAGTTCAGATTTTATAGCATATAAACCCAAACGGTGTGCGAGGGGGGCATACAAGTACACCGTTTCCGATGAAAGTTTTAGCTGCTTATCCCGTGGCATAAACTCCATCGTCCGCATATTGTGTAAACGGTCGGCCAGCTTGATCAGGATCACCCTTACATCATCGGCAAGGGTGAGCAGCATCTTACGGAAGTTTTCAGCCTGTAAAGAGCTGTTCGTGTCAAATACGCCGGATATTTTGGTCAGCCCGTCGATGATCTTGGCTACCTTTTTACCAAATTCCCTTTCAATATCGTCCAGCGTTACGTCGGTATCTTCGACCACGTCGTGCAATAGGGCGCATACAATGGAGGTAGTACCTAACCCAATCTCTTCAGCAGCTATCTGCGCAACGGCTATCGGATGGTATATATAAGGCTCACCAGACTTACGGCGCATATCTTTATGACTCTCCAAAGCCATATCGAACGCCTTGCGTATCATCCGCTTGTCACCTTTTTGCAAAGTAGATTTACTGGCGCGTAGTAAAGCACGGTATCTTTTCAGTATCTCATTCTTTTCGGCTTCTATATCAATCACTAAATCTTTCATGTGCGTTTACCCGTATAATATGTAACTAACTTGCAATTAAATAGATTAATCGCAGTTGTATGTAAATACCCAAAAATTTAATTTAATTTTGTAATACGTAAAATTATGAAATTTATTGGTTTCCTTCTGGTGTTTTGCTGTTGTGCGGCTTTGATAAAAGCCCAGGACCAATTGCCCCGTCAATTATCTACGGGCAAAAATGATACCATCAAAACCTATGTTACCAATATTGACGGTGAACTGGTGCCAATGATTGTTACGCCCGAGATTAAGATAGTTGATGTAAGGATATTTAAGAGCAAAGCTGACCGCGATGCTTATAATCGTTTAAGGTATAATGTTTACAAAGTGATGCCTTATGCAAAGCTGGCAGCCGATAGATATCAGAAATTACAGCGCAGCCTGGCTACCACAGCCGACAAAAAGGTGCAAAAACGCATGGTTGATACCTGCGAAACAGAAATAAAAGCCCTGTTTAAGAAAGAGATTGAAAACCTGACAATAAGTCAGGGTGAGATATTGATTAAATTGATTGACAGACAAACCGGTACTACCAGTTATGAAATGGTAAAAGATTTGAAGGGTGGATTGAAAGCATTTATGTTTCAATCTGTTGCCCGTTTCTTTGGCCATAACCTGAAAGAAACCTACGACCCAAGCGAGGAAAGAGATATCGAAGCAATTCTACAACAGGCAGGATACTATTCCTATCAGAATTAAATGAACGAAAATAGCGTTTACCAGTTTAACGTACAAACGTTAGACGGTGAAGAGATTAGCCTATCCGATTATAAGGATAAAGTGCTTTTGGTTGTCAACACCGCGTCAGAATGTGGATTTACCCCTCAGCTTAAAGACCTGGTTGTTTTAAAGGAACAATTCAAAGATAAGGACTTTGAAATCCTTGCATTTCCATCCAATGATTTTGGCGGACAAGAGCCATTAGAAGGCGCTGAACTGGAAGCATTTTGTAAAAATGCCGGTGCTAACTACCCTGTTTTTGAGAAGATTAGAGTTCGCGGACCTTATGCGCATCCCCTGTATAAGTTTTTTGCTGATAAAAAATTGAACGGTAAGCTAAAGTCGATCCCGAGATGGAATTTTCATAAGTTTTTGGTCAGCAAAGCAGGTGTAGTTACCGATTTTTTTTATCCTTTTACAAAACCAACCTCTTCCAAAATCCGGAAGAAAATTGCACGTTTGCTGTCAGCTAAATAATTGCATTTTATATGAAATTAGATATACTGGTATTACCGGTGCATCCCGATGACGCTGAACTGGGTTGTTCGGGAACTATTGCTAAAGAAATTGCCTTTGGAAAAAAAGTAGGCATTGTCGATTTGACCCGGGGTGAACTGGGCACAAGAGGTTCTGCGGAAATTCGTGATAAAGAGTCTGCTGCATCAGCCAAAATATTGGGACTTGCTGTGCGCGATAACCTCGGGCTACCAGATGGCTTTTTTGAAAATAACAAGCCACACCAATTAAAAGTGATTGAAGCTATCCGCAGGTTCAGACCAGAAATAGTAATAACCAATGCCTATCATGACCGCCACCCTGACCATGGCCGCGCAAGTGACCTGGTGGAAGATTCTGCATTTTTATCGGGACTGCGGAAGATAGAAACTTACTATAATGGTGAAAAACAACAGGAATGGCGCCCTAAGCTCGTATTGCACTTTATCCAGGATAATTACATTAAACCTGATATCCTGATAGATATAACCGACTATTGGGATAAAAAGATAGAAAGTATACATGCATTTGGTTCGCAATTCTATAATCCTGCATGGGAGAACGAACCACAGACCTATATATCCTCACCTGAGTTTATAGAAGTGATCGAGGCCCGTGCGCGTGAATACGGAAAAAGTATCGGAGTAAAATTTGCCGAAGGCTTTATATCCAGGAAAATATTAGGGGTAAACGATCTGTTTGATCTGAAATAATATTCGCAGAGATGCAAAGCATTGCATCTCTTTGCATTCGTCTTTACTTTTTTAGGCTTTTACGTATTCGAATCGGTTATTATCGTTGCTTCTTTCGCGTCTCAGTTTATTCTCTTTAGCAAGCTTTAATAAAATCCCTGAAAGTTCAGATGTTTTAAAATCTGAATCATAACTTTCTTTACAGTAGTCTGCAATTTCAGAAATGGAGTGACTGGAATTAAAGAAATCCGTCAGCAACAACTGGTTCAGAACTTTGGTAGCTCCGGGCTTTTTACGGCCATTGTTTGAATGATTTTCATCATCTTCAGCCTGCCTGGTTCTGCGTACTCGTCTGTTGAATACGTCAGCGCCTTCCAACTCTCCTTTTTCAGATTCGATCATGGCGTCCAGCAGCCGGTCGACTACCTTTACTTGCACAGCCTCAGACTTAAAGGAGTTAACAACTTCGGAAATTTCTAATAGTTGTTTCTTTAATTTTTCAATATGCTTGCTCATGGTATATGTATACTATCCTTTGGGATATTTAAAATGCAAAATTAATTACCCATAATAACAGCAATATTGCCATTAGGGTTCAAAAAATAGTGTATATTAATATCAGGGTTAGTAATAAACGCAAAAGTGCATATATAGTATTTATATTAATAAAAAAGGGCCTGTTTTTTATCAAAACAGGCCCTTTGTAGCAAAATTATTACAAGCTTATTATAATATGCCTAATATTTTCTCCAATACGGAAAGGCCTTCGTTAATGTGCTCCTTGTCCATAATAAGTGCCGGCCTGAAGCGGATCGTATGGTTGCCACAGCCAAGGAACATTACATTTCTTTTCATTCCTTCTTTAATAAAACTATCGCGTTTAGCCTTGTCAGGAAAATCAAAAGCTGTTAGTAACCCCTGCCCTCTTACATTGCTGACAAGGGAATTTTTTTCGGAGATCCTAAGTAATTCGCTATGAAGGTACTCGCCTACTACGGCTGCATTTTCGCAAAGATTATCTTCTTCAATGATCTCCATTATTTTGGATGACCGCACCATATCTACCAAACTGCCACCCCATGTAGAGTTGATACGCGATGGGATACGGAATACATTATCTTCCACCTCATCTACCTTTTTACCAACCAGTATGCCGCATACCTGCATCTTTTTACCGAATGCAACGATATCCGGACGGGCCTTTTCGCCATAATGCTCATGACACCAGAATTTGCCGGTAAGGCCAACGCCTGTTTGCACTTCATCATAGATCAGCATCGCATCGTTTTCATCAGCAATCGCTCTCAATTGCTCCAAAAACTCCTGCCTAACATGGTTATCACCACCTTCTGATTGGATAGGCTCAATAATGATGGCACAAATATCATCCTTATTTACTTCAAAAGCTTTTTTGATCTGTTTGATTGACAAAGCTTCCCGTCTCAGCAAATCCTCATGACCGGCATCTGAGTATGGGAAATGCATGGTTGGGTGCGATACCCGCGGCCAATCGAATTTGGCAAACCACTTGGTTTTTACGGGTAGCGTATTAGTCAGACTTAAAGTATAGCCGCTGCGGCCATGGAACGCATGTTCAAAATGCAATACTTTAAAGCCTTTCTCTTTGGTATAGCCTTTAGCAAAGTTTTTCTGCACTTTCCAGTCCATAGCAACTTTAAGAGCATTTTCAATTGCCAGAGCGCCGCCGGATATAAAAAAGGCATGGGGCAGATATTCAGGAATACCTACACGATCAAATGTTTCGAGAAACTGTGCGTATTGCGTGGTATAAATGTCCGAGTTGGAGGGGTTGGTTAAAGCCGCCAGCATGAGGTTCTTTTTGAACTCCTCATCGTTCACCATTTTGGGATGATTATAACCTAATGGGACCGAAGCAAAGCAGGTAAAAAAGTCGAGAAAGGTACGTTTATACTTGGCATCGTAAATATAAACGCCTTTACTTTTTTCCATATCAAAAGTAAGATCGAAGCCATCAGCAAGGATATGCTTCTTTAATGAATCCTGCACATTTTCGGGAGCAACTAATAGGTTATACATAAGCAATCGGTTTGTTTCAAATTTACGAAAAAGTGCTCAAAAACAATAGTTTAGGCGGTTTTTGAACCGATGTGTCAAAAAGTAACTTTAAATTGTTTAAACCTATATTTTGGACTGATTGCCAAAGTAGTTCTAAGCATTCCAGGAAAAATTTTCTCTCCCGAGTTGTAAATTTCTGCGTGAAATTCAGATTTTGAACTTCTCTTTCATTCCTAATAGTCCCCAGATACCCCCGGTGTGAATGGCTAATATTTTACTGCCTGGCGAGAAGTAGCTTTTTGCAGCAAGGCCGTACAAAGCAGACAACATTTTGCCCGTGTAGATGGGCTCGATCAGTATCCCGGTATTAACCACAAATTGTTTAACAAAGCGGATCAATTCATCATTTACTTTACCATATCCCCCGAAGTGGTAATCAGTGTGCAAGTTATAGGGCGTTGGTTTATCTAAGAAACCATCAATGTCCTTTCTTAAAAATTCACCGTTCTTCAAAACAGGAACGCCATCGAATTGAGTAGGGAGTTTATGCTGAGTTATACCATTTATAATACCGGCTGCTGTTGTTCCGGTGCCGCAGGCACAAATGATATGGCTATATGCATCATCTAATTCATCGATCAATTCGCTGCATCCTTTTGCTCCTAAGGCCGATGAACCGCCTTCATCAATAAAAAACACACCGCCATCTTTCGCAAAATATTTGTCGAACATTGCCTGTTTGTCGCGGTAACTTTCACGGTCAGCAAATATTAGGTTCATGCCATGTAATCGGCATAGGAATAACGTGTCGTTGTTTACATCTTCGCCACGCACAAAGCCGGTCGATTTAAAACCAAACTTTGCAGCCGCCGCAGAAGTCGCCAGTAAATGATTGGAATACGCCCCGCCAAAAGTAACCAGGTGTGTTTTATTTTGGGTTTGAGCCTCTTTCAGCAGATATTTCAGCTTACGCCATTTATTTCCTGAAATGATGGGATGGATCAGGTCATCACGTTTAATGAAAACTTTTAAGCCCTGCTCATCAAACAATTTGTCATGAATTTGATGGACAGGGCTATAGATTTCAAGATCGATGTTCATTAAACAAAGTTAAAAACCAAATCCAAAACCTCCGCTAAAGGATTGGTATTTGGCTGCACTATACGATGCATAAAAACGGAAGAATGCCAACTCTAACTGGAAGCCAATATCAGCACGAACGCCATTGACGGTAGTTTCTTTGATATTGATCGGGTTAGGGAAGGTTGTATAGGTGGATTGTCCTAAAAGTGTCTCGCCTGTAGTTACAGGATAGTTGCCGATAGTTGCCACATTGGCATTGGCAGTGCTGTAACCAACAGCCAGGAAAGGTGTAAAGAATACCAGTTTCTTGGAAACAATGGCCTGAGCGATGAAACTGTTAAAATGCCCCTCAAAATGCTGGTTACTGAAATCGGTTGATTGCTGTGCATTTGCAGGTTGGGCGCCCTGATCAGGTTGTACATCTAAAGGTACGCTCATATTAAGTCTGCTGTATCCTAACGAGACAGCCAGGTCAAAAGGAATGATTTTGTCCGCTTTTTTACCAACAAAGTCCTGGATAATGTCATGCTTTAATCCAACACCGATCATAGAAACGCTGCCCACATTGCTTCCGAAATTAATTTGCGGAATACCTCTCAGGGTGATGTCTGTGTTTTTCGGTAAACCAACGGTTATCTGCACCTGCGGCGAGGGAATGATGGACAGCTTTCCTGAAGGCATTTGAAATTCGCTCACCTTTTGATGGTTGTCATCATATACATTCAGTGTAGGAGGCGTACCGTTTTTATCACCTGAAAATGTAGGCGTGATGGTTTGTGTCGGGTCCTGCGGCCCTAAGTGATTGGATAAACCGATTTTTGTGACATCAAAGCTTTTGTCGGATGACGGTACAATTGCGGCAGAGCCACTGACACGGATATCAAAATGAAGCAATTTTTTTGTTTTAGCAGTATTTGTCCAGTTGCTGTTCATGCCGGTGCCAAAACCTTTAAAAAGCGGGTCGGCATAAGCATTTAAAAGTTTGGTGGCATCATCCGGCCCGGCTTTTATCAGTCCGGAAAATGCACTTTGGGCAGATGATTTGTAGGCGGTAAATAAAATAACAAATGCGACTAACAGGGGCTTGAGGCTTTTCATGATTTTTGTTGTAGAGTGTATAAATATTAAAGTATAAAAACGAGTATTTTTGCTGCAATGATAACTGAAAACGAGCTACCGGAGCAGGAAGAACAGGATTTATACGAACATTTGCGAATTTTGGTTGACAAAGGCCAGTCTTTGCTGCGTATCGATAAGTTTTTGATGCACCGCATTGAGAATGCTTCGCGCAACCGTATTCAGAACGCCATTGAGCAGGGCAACGTACTGGTTAATGAAAAAGCTATAAAGGCCAGCTATAAAGTCAAGCCGCTGGATGTTATTTCCGTTGTTCTGCCCCATCCCCCCCGTGATACTGAAGTTTATCCTGAAGAACTGCCGCTAAATATTGTTTATGAAGATGATGATGTGCTGGTAGTGAACAAGGAAGCTGGTATGGTGGTGCATCCCGGCTATAATAATTATACAGGCACTTTAGTAAACGGCCTGGTTTTCCATTTTCAGCAGTTGCCGACCTTGCCGGGTAATGATGGCAGGCCTGGTTTGGTACACCGGATCGATAAAGACACCTCGGGCTTGTTACTTATCAGTAAAAACGAACGTTCCATGACCTATCTCGCACGGCAGTTTTTTGAGCATACCATCACCCGTAAATACATGGCTTTGGTTTGGGGTGATTTGGAAAAAGACGGAACTGTTGACGGCTACATCGGCCGCAGTGTGAGTGACAGGCGCGTAATGTCCATCTATGATGATCCTGAAAAAGGAAAATGGTCGGTTACCCACTATAAGGTTTTGGAACGATTGAATTATGTAACATTAATCGAATGTCAATTAGAAACCGGCCGCACACACCAGATCAGGGCGCATATGAAACATATTGGTCACTCGCTGTTTAGCGATGCTACTTATGGTGGTGATAAGATCATCAAGGGAACAGTCTTCAGCAAATACAAGCAATTTGTAGAGAATTGCTTTGAACTGATGCCCCGACAGGCCCTGCATGCACAAACATTGGGTTTTACTCATCCCACCACAAAAAAATATATGCACTTTGAAGCGCCTTTACCACAGGACTTTGAAGCTGTATTGGAAAAGTGGCGCAGATACTCAGGTTTAGATGTGAGAATTTAGATTTGAGATATGAGAACAAAAAGCAATAAAAAACCTTAAATTAAAGCGATGGAAAAATCTCACATCTCAAATCTAAATTCTCACATCTAACCCATGACTCCTTTATTTATCAACTTCAATGGCGAATTGCTCCCCGGCGATAGCCGCCTGCTGACGACAGCCAACCGTGCTTTCAGGTACGGCGACGGCTTGTTTGAAAGTATGAGGTTGATGAAAGGCCATTTAAAGTTTGCCGATCAGCATGCCGACCGTCTTCAGCGAGGAATGAAAGCCTTGAAAATTGACGGTTATTCGCAAATGGATAGCTGGTTTATAAAGGAGAAGGTGGAGCAACTGGCTACCCGCAATAAAATAAAGCATGGTCGTTTGCGGCTTACGGTTTTTAGAGATGCAGAAGGGTTATACACGCCTACTCAGAATAAAATGGCTTATTGCCTGGAGCTGCAACCCATGGACGAGCCCCGCTATTTTTTGAATGAGAAGGGCCTGATCATGGAGATTTTTACCGAAGTGACAAAGCCCACCAATTTTCTATCCAATATAAAAACCTGTAATTCATTAATCTATGTTTTAGCAGGGATATTTAAGAGCCAAAACCGTCTGGACGACTCTTTCCTGCTAAATCAAAACGGATCGTTATGTGAGGCAAGCAGTTCTAATATTTTTGTTTGGTATAAAAGCCACCTGTATACCCCCGCTTTAAGCGAAGGCTGTGTGGAAGGGGTGATGCGACAGATCGTGATCAAATTAGCTAAACAAAGCAATATCCCATTCACCGAAGCGCAGATCAACCCGGATATTTTATATGAAGCGGATGAGGTTTTTCTTACTAATGCCGTCAAAGGTATTCAATGGGTAATGGGGTTTGGTGTGAAACGTTATTTTAATCAGTTGAGCAAAGGGTTAATAGGGGAATTGAATAAATTGTAGCATATATACAGTCTGATATCCCAATTCGCAAATGCAGGTTGACGAAGGGTAGCCCCTAACGGCATAAATTTTTTTTCATTTTTCTTAGCAACAAAGCGGTTGTCCCTTTGGGTTCGCAGAGGCAAAATGTTAATTATTATTTATCCCGAACTGATGTTATGTAATTAATGACGGGCTGTTTTAGTCACAACATTAATGCTGCCCAATTTAGCCTTTGCAGATTCCATCAGGTTGGAAATATCCTGACGGGAAGGATTGTCAGTCAAAACTTTCTCAAAATCCTGTATAGAAGCTTTTAGCGAGTTTATTGCAAGGTTCTTATCGTAGAAACGAGAGCCCGGTTGCAGCTTAAAATCGCTGTAATCGCGATAAGCGATGGCTCTGTTCTGATAGTATTTGGTGTTATCCTGTGTATTATTCGGATCCACTGCGATAGCTTTAGTATAATCCAAAATAGCACCCAACAGATTTTTTTCCTTATCCTGATCACTCAGGCGGCTATCTTTTGCAAAATAGCTTTTTGCCCGCGCACGGTAATAGTAAGCGGAGCCATCAGCCGGTTTTATGGCGATCACCTTATTAAAAGCTTGTATGGATTTCCTGTAGTTTTCGCTGTGATAATAAGAGTAGCCCAGCATCCAGAGGGCGCTGGCATTGGTCGAGTCGATAATGCATGATTTTTCCAGGTGGGCTACTGCCGATTTGAAGTCGCCGTCAAAAAAAGCCTGCTGCCCCATCTTAAAATAAGCGTTCTGTGCAGTCGCCGTATTAAGCATGGACACCACTAAAAAAGACAGTATAGCGGTTGCCTTCATCAAAAATCCCTTTGTAAAATAAAAATGGTGAGCTTTACCTTACGCACTATTAACTTATTTTATATAAAAATATTATATAAATGTATCATTTTATTAAAATATACGTTCAACGAGTCTCTAACGACCCTAAAACTATGCTGACTTTTTTTCACCCTCCTAACACTTTTTTGACGTATTGGTTTATATCCCCTAACATTGATATAAACCGCAAAAAATCATAAGTTTACATAATATTAACTACAACAATTCGTAATAATTTCATCTTGGCATAAGTCTTGACTGATAAGATTATTGCGGCAATGAACATATTCTTTGCCCGTTAAGATTATTGGTATAGCTTTGTAAGCTGACAATATGACGTTTTTCAACCAACGAGATAGAAAGGGAATTTGATGAGTTTTGATCCATTTGATTTTAAGAATGCTCTACCTATAATAAATGAGGAATCTGAGTTCTTTCCATTAATGTCATCGGAAGATGAGGAGGAAATGAACAATGAACATGTGCCGGATGTCCTGTCGATCTTGCCGTTACGCAATACAGTATTATTTCCGGGAGTAGTGATACCGATTACCGTAGGCAGGGATAAATCGATCAAACTAATACGAGACGCAAACAAAGGCAAAAAAATAATAGGTGTTGTGTCACAGCAGGATACTGCTATTGAAGATCCTACATTTAGCCAGCTGAACACAGTAGGCACCATTGCTCTCATTATAAAAATGCTTCAAATGCCAGATGGTAACACAACTGTGATACTACAGGGCAAAAAGCGCTTTATACTGAAAGAAGAAGTTCAAAGTGAACCTTATTTAAAGGCCGTAATTGAACCATTCAGAGAAGTAAAGCCAAAAGAAGACAAAGAATTTAAAGCCATGGTATCGTCCATTAAAGACATGGCCATGAGTATTATACAGCTTTCGCCCAACATTCCGAGCGAGGCAGGGATTGCGATCAGAAACATTGAAAGCACTTCGTTCCTGATCAATTTCATATCGTCCAATATGAACGCGGATATGGCAGCCAAGCAGCGTTTGCTTGAAGTTGTCAATCTGCGCGAACGGACCAAACTGGTATTAGAGCATTTAACGCTCGACCTGCAAATGCTGGAACTGAAAAACCAGATTCAGAGCAAAGTACGCATCGACCTGGATAAGCAGCAGCGCGATTATTTCCTTAATCAGCAACTGAAAACCATACAGGAAGAACTGGGTGGCAATTCACCTGATCTGGAAATTGAAGACCTGAGAAAAAGAGGTGCTAAAAAGAAATGGGCAAAAGAAGTAAATGATCATTTTGCCAAAGAATTGGAAAAGCTGGCTCGCACCAATCCTGCCGCTGCTGATTATTCCGTTCAGATCAACTACCTGGAATTATTGCTCGATCTGCCATGGAATGAATTTACCAAGGATAACTTCGACCTGAAGCGGGCTCAAAAGATATTGGATAAAGATCACTTCGGCTTGGATAAAGTAAAGCAACGCATTATTGAATACCTGGCTGTGCTTAAGTTAAAGCATGATATGAAGGCGCCTATTCTTTGTTTGGTTGGCCCTCCGGGAGTTGGAAAGACTTCCTTAGGCAAGTCAATAGCTAAGGCATTGGGGCGCAAATATGTGCGTATGGCTTTGGGTGGTATCCGGGATGAGGCTGAAATCAGAGGCCATCGTAAAACTTATATAGGCGCCATGCCAGGCCGTATCATTCAGGCTATTAAAAAGGCCGGGGCGGCTAACCCGGTATTTATCCTGGACGAGATAGATAAAGTAGGCAATGACTTCAGGGGCGACCCATCATCAGCTTTGCTCGAAGTACTCGACCCTGAACAAAACAGCACATTTTATGATCACTATGTTGAGGTTGATTTCGATCTTTCAAATGTGATGTTCATTGCAACAGCCAACTCGCTGAGTACCATACAGCCTGCATTACTGGATCGTATGGAGATCATCGATGTAAATGGCTATACTATTGAAGAAAAGATCGAGATAGCCAAACAACACCTGGTGCCAAAACAACGTGAGGCACATGGCCTTAAAGCGAAGGATGTTGTTATCAAAAATGATGTTCTTGAAAAGCTGATTGAGGATTATACCCGTGAATCGGGCGTGCGTTCGCTTGAAAAGAAGATTGGTTCTGTGGTACGTGGTATAGCAAAAACCATTGCTATGGAAGAGCAGCACGTTCCGCAGGTATCTAAAAAGGATATCGAGAAAATATTGGGTGCACCAATATTTGATAAGGACCTTTACGAAGGCAACGAAGTAGCCGGTGTGGTAACAGGTTTGGCCTGGACCTCAGTCGGTGGTGATATTCTGTTCATCGAAGCAAGTTTAAGTCCGGGTAAAGGGCGTTTGACCTTGACGGGGAATTTGGGTGATGTGATGAAGGAATCGACGACCATTGCGTTAGCTTATTTAAGGGCGCATGCGAAGGATTTCGATATTAATCCAAAAATATTTGATCAGTGGGATGTGCATGTGCACGTGCCGGCAGGCGCTACTCCTAAAGACGGCCCATCGGCAGGTATTACTATGCTGACTGCTTTGACATCGGCATTTACTCAGCGTAAAGTAAAACCGCATCTGGCCATGACTGGCGAGATCACCTTACGTGGCCGTGTTTTACCGGTGGGTGGTATCAAAGAAAAAATACTGGCAGCTAAACGTGCTAATATTAAGGAGATCATCCTAAGTAAGTCAAACCAAAAAGATATACACGAAATAAAAGAGGACTACATTAAAGACCTTAAATTCCATTATGTTACCGATATGAAAGAGGTAATTAATATGGCACTTTTGGGCGAAAAAGTAGGCAATGCTTTAGATCTGACCGTAAAAGAGGATTTGAACCCCGTCATGAATTAATTAACGCCATACAATAATCTCATTATTAGAAGGTTACGTAAGGCCCTCCCACCCGGAGGGCCTTACTTTTTTATATTTAGCTACCCGCCTGAAACATTTTGATTTACAGTAACGTAAAACCCGCTAACTAAACTAACTAAATAGCAAAAATTGTTTATAATGAATATTCTTTCTACATCAAAGGGCCGGGTTATCATTCTACTTCTTCTGGTGAGCCTGTTCGGTTTACGACTGACAGCGTCTGCATCAACAAGGATGAGAATGGTGTGTGATACAGATACGACAGCGAAGAAAAAGGCAAATAAACAGGTCCTTAGTAATGATACTACCCTGGTAATAAAGGGAGGATCAACCATATTGAGAAATGCGGATACCATTTTAATTATTAATGGTGTTCCTACAAAAATCTCTAAAGCCTCGCCCCAGGTAAAGCCTGATCCGGGTATCAATATGGATGGCGGTGCAAAAGCCGACTCTATTGCCAAAGGTTTCCAGGTAGCCCCTGCTTCTAAAATCAGGACAATCTATACGCCAACAGAAGGTACCATACAGGTAAAAAATAATCCGGGCGACCAGCCTACCAATACCACTATTGTTGCACCACCTACTGATGGCGTGATACAAGTGAGAGGCGGCGGTAACCAGGGACAAGTTAGTTCAGTACCTGCACCGGGTGGTAAAGTACCGGCTGTGATCCCAACTCCGGGCGCAGGCGCTGCTGGCAATGCTACTTCTGGTAATGCAAGTCCCGGGCAAGATACTACTTCCGGCAAAGCTAATCCAGCCTCTGGAACTGTAACAAACGGCGAGATACAGGTGGGTGATCAAAATGCTGCCGGTAATGCTAAGAATGGTGCTAACGGAAAGGTTGTTGAAAAGCACGATACGACTACAGTATTGACACATGATACCACTACCCTATTAAAGAAAGATACCACTACTATTATAAAAAGAGATACCACTACTATTTTGCAACGTGATACGGTTACTATCATTAAGAAAGATACGGTAACTATCACCAAACGCGATACAATTGGTGGCGGTCAAACTGCTGAACAGGATACGACTGATTACAGCCAGATAAAGGCTAAAAACTACTATCTGCAAATTGGCGGGGCCGGTTTAGCGATCTCGGCCAACTACGATGCCCGCTTCAATGCCGAACGAAATGGATTCGGTTACACAATAGGTATAGGCGGGTTCTCATCCGAAGGGAATAGTGTGATAACGATACCATTCCAGATAAACTATCTGATAGGCGAACATAGTTCGATGCTACAGGTCGGCGGAGGGGCCACGTTCCTGCACTCCACGGGTAATAACACGGGTAAAACCTGGTCATTCGACAGGATAACAGGTTTCGTTGCTACGGGCTCATTCGGATACCGTTATCAGCCTGAACAAAAAGGAATTAGCTTCAAAGTAGAGTTTGTGCCAATCCTTTACGATGAAGGCATCATCCCGGCAGGTGGCATAAGCATAGGATATACTTTTAAATAAAATAGTTGATTAAGTTTTCAAAAGCTTCCCGTATTCCGGGAGGCTTTTTTTATTTTAGCCTTTATTTGCGTAATGAACCCCATGACCTATAAAGCAATTTGTTTCTTTTTGTGCCTTGTTTTTTGCACTAAAGTATTCTCACAATCACACAGCAACGAGATCGGTATCCAAACAGATGACGACTCTTACCTGGCACAAGGTGCAGACAAATACTACACCGCTGGAAACTTCGCCTACTTCCACCATGCTTTAAGCGTAAAAGACACCACTAAACTGAAGAATAAGGTCTTAGGTTTTGAGTTCGGGCAAAAGTTGTATACCCCACACAGCGGCAGCATCAATTTTACAGGTGTTGACGATCCCCAATATATTGATCGCCCATTTGCGGCGTATCTTTTTGTTAGCTCGAACTTAAACCTGCTGTATAAAGATGAAAGCAATTTAAAGTTGGGCGCACAAATAGGAATAGTTGGCCCGGCAGCCTTAGGTCGACCAATACAGGAATTTGTTCACCGGGCGTTCGGTCTTTATAAACCGACCGGCTGGGAATATCAAATAGATAATGATTTTGAATTGAACCTTTCTGCCGAATACAATCGCCTGCTGGCAAGGGCCGACTGGGCGGATGTTTCGTTAACAAGTTATGCAAACCTGGGCAATGGCTTTACCGGAGCAGGCATAGGACCAATGTTTCGTTTAGGCGATTTTAACCAGTTATTCAACTCGCTAAGCACACAGAGTACCGCTATTAAATCGCAATCTTTTAAACCATTAAATCAAAGGGAGCTTTTCTTTTATTATCAACCGCAATTAAATGTAGTGGCTTACGATGCTACTATCCAGGGAAGCTTATTTAATTCGCGCAAGGCCAATAGCATGGAGATAACCCTTGATCCGGAGCGCTTTATCTTCAGCAACAAATTGGGAGTGGGGTATTCGGGCAAGCGTTTTGTTATTGACGCAGCAGTTTTATTGTACACTAAGAGTGTTAAACAAATGCAGGAAGGCGATCAATGGGGATCGATTACTATACTGTACCGGTTTGATTAATCGTCAAACCCTCCTTTTCTATTTGCTTTTTTAGCCGATTGCATTTTCTTTTTTGCTAGCCGGGCCTCTATCATTGCCTTACTTGGTTTGGTAGCCTTGCGTGCTTTAGGCTTATGAAGTGCATGCGTTAATATGAATTGTAGTTTTTCAAGCGCTCTTTCTTTATTAAGGTATTGGCTCCGCTCCTCTTCACTCATTACCTGCAGATGGCCGTCCCTGTTTAATCTACCTTGTAGCTTAGTTAATAATAAAGCTTTTTGCTCATCGTCAAATAAATTCGATTGAGCTATATCAAATAATAATTCTACTTTGCTGGATACTTTATTTACGTTTTGCCCGCCTTTGCCCCCGCTCCTGGATGTTTTATAGGTAACCTCTTTTTGAAGGGCGTCTTTAGTGAAGTTCATTTTTCAAAGGTAGTCAGAAAAGTTTGCAGTTATCTGTTTGCAGTTGGCAGGGTAGCTTTTAGAAGCATAATAGCAGAAGGAGGCTCCGCTGGAGCCCAATTACATTTATTGTCATTGTGCTATAAACAGGCTACACCTACGGAGTTAATCGTTTTTTAGCCAATAGCTCCGTATTCTAGGTTTGCCATATATCCAAATTTAATTTGAAATACATTTTTC
>JAFDZM010000077.1 GCA_018266915.1 Bacteroidota bacterium
GGAAGTCGGAAGTCGGAAGTCGGAAGTCGGAAGTCGGAAGTCGGAAGTCGGAAGTAATTTAGCTAATCAAAATACAAACAATTGGTCGGTACTACAAACGCGAACCGCCATGCGCCGATCACCTAGCCCATTGGCATAAAAATATAAAAAGTAGAGCCCTTGCCCGGAATGCTTTCAAAACCGATGCGGCCGCCTTGTTGTTCTGTGAATTCTTTACACAGGATTAAACCCAAGCCCACGCCCTTCTCGTTGGCGGTACCAAATGTTGACCGCGCCTTTAGCGTAAACATATCTGCTTGCTGTTCGTAGGGTATACCACGGCCATTATCGGCAATGCTGATCCGGCATTCGTTGTTGATGCGTTTGGTGTTCACATCAACCCTGCCTCCTGCGGGAGTAAACTTTATAGCATTGCTCACAATATTGCGAACAACTAACTGCAGCATGTCGCTGTCGGCCACTACACTAATGGTTGGGTCAACCTCATAAGTAAGGCCGACATCTTTTTTCGTGGCCATTATGCGCTCCATCTCGAGCGTATTCTTCAGGGTCTCATGAAGGTTGAGATCACCCAGTTTAACTACGACGCCATCCATCTGAGACTTGGACCATATCAACAATTTGGACAGCATATTGAGTGTGCTTTGCGTTACCCGTAGCAGGTCGCTTTCTACCACCTCACGCTCTTCTTTATCCAGGCCGTATTCTCCCACAAGTTCAAGATAATTCTGAATGTTGCTCAATGGGCCACGCAGATCATGCGCAATGATTGACATCAGTTTGTTCTTTTCAGAATTAATGTGCTCCAACTGCTCATTTTGTGTCAGTATGTATTGGTGCTGTTGCTCAATGTCTTTCCGTTTTTCTTCTACCTGCAACCGCTCAAAATCATAACTGTGGCGTACATTTCTGATGGTGAAATACATAATGCATACGCCAACAAGGTAAGCCGCCGTTACATCAAGAAAACGATCTGACCGGCTCAGGTAAGTATAGGGTACCAACTTAGGGTAATAATACTCTATGCCATGCATTGCCAGTAATAATATCACATTTGCCGCAAACCAATATTTATGTTGCTTTTGAGGCGTAACAAATATGATAAGGTATAGCGCCAGGGCGAAAACCACATCATTTGGCCCGCTGATACCCGAATTGTAAAAATAATTGATGAAGAACAGCGCATTGCAAATGACGGCAGTAGTAAAGATACTGCCCCGTACCTTGCCACGAAATCGCGATCTGTAAAAGAAAAATGTAAATACAAACCCGGCTAATACACATAGCCCGGCCGCTACCCATTCGCTAATGATCAGGTTGACAGGTGTGGTGATAATCATGGCAATGACCATAATCATACAAAGCGCGTGAAATATCCTGTATTCGAGCGGGAAGACGGAAGGGTCGCCGGTGAGGTTTGCCCAGCGCGAACTTATTTTATCACGAAAAGGTAATTCGGTATTCACTTTAGATCCCTCAAATCTACTAAAAAAACGAAACAGCTCAGTGTAAATTTCCTTAATGTTAAAATAATGTCGTATTAGTCAGCGAGCTGGTTCGTGACTTTTTTTGAGATTTTATACGGATTTATGAGTGATTGGTTGAGTAAAGTTTTTTGGAAGTCGGAAGTCGGAAGTTGGAAGTCGGAAGTCGGAAGTCGGAAGAATTTAACACATTAAGTTACCAACTCTAAAACAATCCAACAATAAAACAATCAGCAGTTTGTTGTCGACTAATGACTAATGACTAATGACTAATGACTAATGACTAATGACTAATGACTAA
>JAFDZM010000078.1 GCA_018266915.1 Bacteroidota bacterium
AACAAACCACTATAAACAAAAAAGCCGGAAGATTATTTCTTCCGACCATTCGTGCATCGTGGTGCGCCTTTTTTGTTAAGAAGCGATACTAATAATTAGTGCGCTTTAAATTCTTTTGGTTTTTTAACAGTGTAGTGTGGCTTGCCTGATGGGTTAATTTCAGGAGCACCTACCATGGTCATTGCACAGCGGAAACCAACTTCGGCGCTTGACTCATCCTCGTCCATAAAACGACGGGTAGCTGGGTTTAACCAGTAAGCCAGGTCATTCCATGAACCACCTTTGTAAACTTTTGAGTGGTCGTTAACCAAAGTAGTGGTACCATACAGTGCCATGTTCACAGAGTCATTTGCACCACGCATATCCGGATTGTAAGCTCTGCCAGAGTATTTGATGCCTGTTTGTGCTGGCGCTGCAGAAGCTGCGTTACCATTAGCCTGGGTGCCATTTGGCTGAGTTGTGTTCTGTTGTTGTTGCGCTGCCTGTTGCATTGCAATCAGATCACTGTACTTCATCTTTTTGCCAGATTTAGCAGGATCTTTGATCGGTTTCCCATATTTATCCTTTGCATACAAACCTTTGGTAGCATCCGCAAGGCGTTTATTCGTATACTCGTTACCACGGAATGGGTTAAAGTCTTCAAATTCTTCGAATGAAGTCTGGCGATAAGTATCCTGTACCCATTCATTCACGTTACCGGCCATATTATATAAACCGAAGTCGTTTGGAGGGAATGAACGTACCGGAGCAGTAATGTCCGCCTTATCATTCAGGTAACCACCAACACCCATGTTATCACCCAAAGCACGTTTAAAGTTGGCTAATATCAGGCCACGGGTTTTCTTTTTAGGTGAACGAACACCTAAACCGTTCCAAGGGTATATTTTATTTTCGCTGATATTTTCGAATTCAGTATTGCCGATCAATCCTAATGCAGCATATTCCCATTCAGCTTCAGAAGGTAAACGATAAGCTTGTTTTAAAATACCGTCTTCAATACGCACAGGCCTTGTAGCTTTACCGGTTGATTTACCATTAGCACCGGTAGCTGGTTTGGCGTTAGGGCTAAGGTCAGGCATCATGTTTTTACCATCAATACCAGGGCCTTTGTATTGGCCGTTCAGGTAAATATCGGTGTTGAACGGATCCTTAGTCATAGCAGCCTGTGTTTGAGCGCCTCCTTTGCCTTTGCTTTTAGGACCATTGCCTGATGCATCCTGCCAGCTGGCCAGTCTTCCTGTTTCGCGAAGGATATTTTCGTTCATACGGTCGGTTCTCCATGAGCAGTAGTCTTGCGCCTGGTCCCAGGTTACACCTACAACAGGATAATCCTGGAAGGCCGGGTGACGAAGATAATTATCCACGTAAGGCTCATTATAAGATAATGGTCTGCGCCATACCAGGGTATCAGGCAGGGCATTATAATAAAGTTCATGATCGTCAGGGAAAGTAACGCTTATCCAGTGCAGGTAATCCAGCCAATCCTGGTTAGATACTTCGGTATCATCCATATAAAATGAAGGAACCGTTACCCGGCGACGAACGTTATTGTAGTCGTAGGTAACGTCCTGGTCAGCGCTTCCGCCCATGACAAATGTACCACCTTCAATCGGAACAAGACCTGGCCCGGGCGCAGGGTGCACCTGTTTGAATCGTTCATAACCACCATTATTCTTGTCATTGTAAGTAATGCCGGTTTTTTGCGATTGCTGGCGCTTACTGCAGCTGCTTAACAAGGCTCCAACACCCATCAGCACTAAAGCAGTTCTCGTAAAAAGTATTTTCATATTTTTACTATTTGATATTAAGTGGGTAAATCTAAAAAATTATATTAATAATTAATGTAACTAAAATAAGCTCAGGTACATTATCTAAAACTGAATGAACCTTTATGCCACTTTAAACGTAAAAATTCGCATTGAGTTACACAAATCTATTTTTTTTGCTTTAGATTGTAAATGATAGCCCCTTTTGTTCTGATTATATTTTCAAATAAAGCGATATGGATGCGGTGAGAGTTTAACACTAATTATAAAATAATAAGCTATATTGCACCAAATGATTTTTTTCTATTTTAAAATAAAAAGAGCTTTCTTTTTTGCACTGTTTTTAATGCCCTCCTTATCTTTTGCGCAATTAATAAATAACAGCGGCAGTAGTGTAAATACCAACGGTAGTAACCAGGCTACCGCTATACAAACTGCTGTGCCTTTTTTACTGATCACTCCCGACTCACGTTCAGGTGGAATGGGTGAAGCAGGGGTAGCGCTATCACCAGATGCAAACTCTAACTTTTGGAACCCGTCAAAATTAGCCTTTATTGAGGCTCCGGATAATGTATCCGTTAATTATAGCCCTTGGCTAAGATCTCTTATTCCTGACGTTACCCTTTCCTATTTAGGATATGCCCACAAACTGGATGAACGTAATACGATAGGTGCGGCAATCCGTTATTTTAACGTAGGTACAATACAGGCTTATGATAACCTGCAAAACTTCCAGGGTAATTTTATATCCAGCGAATACTCAATCGACGGTTCATTTGCACGAACTTTCGGCGAGGAGTTTTCAATAGGACTGACAGCAAGATATATCCGTTCTAACCTGTCAAATGGCTATTCGGCCTCTGGCGTAACGGCAAAGCCGGGTAATGCGCTGGCAGCTGATGTATCTATGTTTTATAAAACAGAGGCGCAGCAATTTGGTAAAGATGCTTTATTCTCATTCGGTGTTAATATCTCTAATATTGGTACCAAAATCAGCTACTCTACCGATGGCGCCAAATACTTTTTGCCTACTAACCTGAAAATAGGTATCGCAGATATGGTCAACCTGGATGATGTCAACTCGTTTACGTTTGCATTTGATATTAATAAACTGCTTGTGCCTACAAAACCTAATAGTGACGTTTCTGTACCGTCGGGCCTGTTTGGTTCATTTACGGATGCTTCATTTACCGAGGAAATGCAGGAGCTAAGCTTTTCGCCGGGTGTTGAATATTGGTATAATAAACTATTCGCTTTAAGAGCTGGCTATCTGTATCAAAACCCCAATAAAGGTGGCTTACATTATTTAACTCTGGGAACAGGATTTAAATATGATCAGTTTGCTTTTGATTTCTCATACATAGCAGCCAGTCAGCAAAGCAGCCCATTGGCAAATACGCTAAGATTTACTTTATCAGCTAATTTCGGATCGACCACCAAACAATAAATGGCTAAAATAAAGGTAGGCTTCGGCTTTGACGTACACCAGTTAAAGGAAGGACACCCTTTTGTGCTTGGCGGGGTAAATCTCGAGCATCATTCAGGTGCGTTCGGTCACTCTGATGCGGATGTATTACTTCATGCTATTTGCGATGCATTATTAGGCGCTGCCAACCTGCGTGATATAGGCTATCATTTTTCCAATAAGGACGAACGCTGGCGGGGGATAAGCAGCCTTATCTTATTACAGGAAGTAGTGAGATTATTGGCTGAGAAAGGATGGTCGATAGGCAATATCGATGCGATGGTTTGCCTCGAAGCTCCTAAGATCAACCCGCATATCCCGGCTATGAAAATACATATCGCTAGAGCCGCAGGTATTGATGAAGATGATATCTCGATAAAAGCAACCACCAACGAGCAATTAGGCTTTATCGGCCGCGAAGAGGGTGTAGTTGCTTATGCGGTTTGCCTGATAGAAAAGTCTTGAGTTCTGAATGTTAAGTCTTTAATAACCAAAAACCTTAAAATATCAATTTGTTATGAAAAAAGGCGTGTTAATATTAATAGTTGCGATATTAATAGGTATAACTCTGCTTATTTCTTATTTCGTCAGAGTTGCAAATAGGGTGAAAAATGACAGCGAAAGTGATGCAATAACTACGTCAAAAGTTATTCCTAATGATTACATGCAATTATTAGGGAATATTAAGAGTTTATCATTCGAACAAACTATTATAAGTAAACGAAGGAATCCAATTGCGCAATTCAATTACCGCAATAAGTTTCGAATTAACGTATATAGAGTTAACCAATTCAGCGATTTGAAAATTGGTGAAATTACCACAGAGACTTACCTTAACAATCATATATCATATGGTCTTAACTATAACCTTGTTGACGAGTTAAATCAGTATGAAATTCTTTGTAAATCAGGATTTCAAGATAAGGTATCAAAAATCTACATAAACTTATATGGAGACGATACGCGCATCATATCAAAAAATGATACGTTAGCATATTACTACTCTAAGGCAGAGAACTTTTATATAAAATACCAGCCTAACTCTCCTCAGGACTTTTTTGGAAGTATTAAAGAAAAGAGCATTGGCGTTAAAATCCCAATGGAAATAATGCTTATTAAAAGAAATAAGAATATCTACCTTATTTTATTAAGTGCCAATGATGCGGGCATTGCATTAAAACCAGGTACTCTTTTGACCCTACTTGCAAATAATAAATAGATAAATAAGTTTGAGAATTCCCTCGACTTACTTTTAACTTTTATGGCTGAGCCATAATAAAGTTATCGGCTTCAAACTTTAGATGCTTTCCCTTTCACGCTTACGCTTCCTGTACGTTTCAACACACCCCAGCCGCTTAATTCCCCCTTCAGTGCTTTACGTATCGATTTAAACAATATGTAGTACATCAGTTGCCGCCATATAAAGCGTTGAGGAATAATGTACACGAGCTTCTTGTAATCTTCACGCTCCATACGGAAAGCGATGATAGCCACCAGGAAGTCGACTAATACGAACGCAACATAGTAGGTCAATATCTTCCCCGGCTTATCGCCCAATAATCCAATGATCATCATCAAATCAGCTAACGGAGAGAATAGCGGCAGGATGATCTGGAAGATGAGGATATTAGGCATCCCCACCATGCCGAAGAATTTGTACTTCTTATTAAACAAGGCATCGCGGTTTTTCCAGAAGCTTTGGATAACACCGAAGCTCCAGCGGAAACGCTGTTTTAATAAGGCCCCTAAAGTCTCAGGTGCCTCAGTATAGGCTATCGCTTCAGCACAATTTTTAATAATGTAGCCCTGCTTTAAGATGCGCATGGTCAGGTCGCAATCTTCAGCCAAAGTATCTGAAGTAAAGCCGCCTGCTTTTTTAATGGCCTTTTTACGGAACGCACCAATTGCACCCGGAACAACCGTGATGCTGTTGATCAGGTCAAAAGCGCGGCGGTCCATATTTTGGGCGGTGATGTACTCAATCGACTGCCAACGGGTAATGATGTTGTTTTCATTACCAACCTTCACTGTACCTGCTACTGCACCAATCTCGTCATCAGTAAAGTAGGTCATCAGGTGGTAAATGGCATCATTTTTTAACTGGGTATCTGCATCAATACAAACCGCGTAGTCGTATTGCGAATGGCTGATACCGAAGTTTAATGCCGAAGCTTTACCGCCATTTGGTTTGGTAAACACTTTTACTACCGGGTGATTGCCATAGGCAGTGCTGACTATCTCATAAGTCTTATCCTTTGATCCGTCGTCAACAAATATGATCTCAAGGTGGGGGTAATCCAGTGTCAGCAAGCTTTGGATTGTTTTTATGGCTGTAACTTCTTCATTGTATGCCGGGACGATAATACTTACCGGCGGCAAATCTGTAGCGGCAGGTTGCGCAGCTTTTTCCTTTTTATCCTCGTAATACTGACGAATGGCTAATATGCCGATCAGCAAAATACGTCCCATCGCAAGGAAAATAGCCGTAAGAAACAGGTAAAGAAAAAACCAGTTGCCAAAAAAGATCCCCTGGATAAAGATGTCATATAAAGTACCCATTATACCGCTGTTGGCGTCGTCCCTTATTGGCGGCATCAGGTCGGCTTTGTCCTTATGCAAAACATCGGCAATGGTGGTAAACTTATAACCGTGACTTTTGAAGTAATGGATGATCTCGGGCAATGCTTTTACAGTTTCTTCACGGGTATCACCACCTGCATCGTGCAGCAATAGCATCGAGCCGGCATCTTTTTGCCTGATGGTACGGGCAATAATACTGTCAGCTGTCACACCAGGCTGCCAATCCCATGGGTCGATGGACTCACCAATGGTTATATAACTTTGTTTCCGGCTTTCAGCCACCGGCAGAACTTCTGCCAGGGTTTGCGGCTCAGCATCCGCATTAAACGGTGGCCTGAACAATATCGTACTTCTGCCGGTAACCGACTCTATAAGTTTACGCGTAGCATTAAGCTCAAGATTTACACGCGGCAAACCAATAGTGGATATGTCCGGGTGGAAGAAAGTGTGATTGCCTATTTCATATCCTTCTTCAAATTCGCGCCTGAGTATCGGAATATTTTTTTCGGCCATTGAACCTACCACAAAAAATGCTGCGGGAACATGCTCTCTTTTTAAAATATCGAGGATACGCGGTGTATAATCCGGATCCGGACCGTCGTCGAAGGTTAAAACGATCTTACCGGGCGAATAACCATATCTCCTGATTACATATTTGGTGGGCAGTTTGATATAGTGCTGATTAGTAATGGCATAGTTGACTGTATCCATTGATACATTGATATGCCCTGTATCTGGTGTTGTTACTAAATCCAAAACTTCGCCCTCGCCGGCATAGTCGATCCTGTTATTCAAACCAACGGTCTGAAGTTTTCTCATATCGACGCCGGTTTTCCTTAAAGAATCGATTGATAAGTTTTTCTGGAAAAATGACCACATACGCGGGTCTTCGGAACCTAAACGCCACAATGCTACGCCGCCTGTTGCCCAATCGTCTGCCTTACGGATCACATTAAAGTTGGTAGCGGCGTCAGTAAAATAAACAGTATGCTCTAAACTATCGAGATCATAATAGGTATAGTGTAAATTAGCTGAGGAGGGATCAAAAGTGATCTTGCTTTTATTTTCCTGGGCAAAAGAAATAGCCTGCTGATAGCTGATTGCCTTTCCTGTGCTGCTTTCGGGCCAATCATACCCACCGCCCTGAACGGTGAAAATGATTTTTTCACTTGGTATCTTAGTACAAACATTATCCAATACCTCTTCAGCCCAGTGTTGATTTGAAAGGTCTCCTGCGTTACTGTCCTCCGTATGTTCATCAATGGCCATAATGAACAGGAAGTCATTAAAACTTGCCAGCTTAGTCAGATCGTACTGGTCATCCTCAGGCCATGCGTTGGTAGTTACGGTATAACCCTGCGGATGGAGTATTTCATATATTTCTTTTTGGAATTCAATAAAGTTTTTGTCATTGCGGTCTTTGATATTATCCAACTCCAGGTTAATCCCCTGAAAATGATACTTGGCTAACTGCTTAGCAATGCTATTAATAAAAGTAGTGCGGAGAGCTTTGTTTTTGATGATCCTGTATACATCCTTGCTATCAAAAGCACCCTGCGTAGCATTATAATTGATATAGTTGGAGATAGATACCAGGATCGGCTTCCTGTATTTCTTATTCAGGTTCGTTAATCCTGTGTCTATTTTAGCAGTGATGGTATCCTTACCTGGAGTAATGGTAAAACCTTCGGTTACCACCATATCCAATCGGCTGATATGGTCAACCAGTGAAGTATAGGCTTGTGGTTCCCAGGCACGGTAAAAGGCAGCATTAATGCGATCCTTATTATTGGGGTGTTTTAGCTGATGTTTCTTCAACTTTCGCCTTAATACGCCAATTTTTTCCGTATCGATCTTAAAGCTTTTGAATTTGGTTGATCTTTTTAACTGCTCTAATTCTTCTTTGGTAAGCTTTTTTGGAGCCGGGTTAAGATTAGGCAGTACAGGGTATTGCTTGGATGTAACAGTAACTGCCGCAGCAACCACAGCAGCAGCAAGTACAATGAGCAGGAACCGGCTAAGCCACTTAAAACGCGTCCACCTGCCGGGGGTATCAGCTTGAAAAACCTGTTTTTCGGCCATTAAGATCTATATATCTTGAACTATATAACTGGTATTGTGATAAAGCTTATTTATCTGCTTTAGGTACTTCAATTTTTGAAAAATCTACCCCGCATTTACAGTCTGTTCCGCAACCTTTTTTGGCTGTAAGGCTTTTATAAACTAAACGGCCAACATAAAATATGGCTGCAACAAACAGTAATATCACTATGATCAACTGAATATTCATGTCACAAATTTAATACATTTTCACAATCTATATACGAATATACAAGCGTAAAAGTATAAGGTTTTACTTTCGCATGAAGGCAATGGTGCCCCCAACCCAGTCAAAGTCCTTATTATAGCGCACACCGATCATTTTTCCTTTGCTCAGGCGACCAAGATTGATAGCGAGTGTAGGCTTATCTTCCCCGTTTGGCCAAAGATAAAGTAACCGAATTTCTATCTTCACACCGCCGTCAGGAGACTGTAAAGCAGGTTCATAATTTACCTTTTGCTGTAATATCCAGTTTTCAGGGTCTTTTATTTTTTCGATATCGCCTTTCGTTACATCGATAATTACTCCCTGGCCTGCAAAAGAGAATAGTGGTTTTAATACATAGTTCTCAAGATCAAACGGAATATTCTTTACCTCATTCAGAAACTGTGTTTTAGGCACATAATCCCCCTTTAAAAAAGGCATCGTAAACTTACTGATGCGATAAAACCAGTTAGGGTGGGTGATCCACTCCACATTGAGTGGCTTCCTGATATCCACTACTTTATTGAAAATATCCGGATCGCTTTCTATCTCGTCAAATATCAGACGGTTGTATATTCTTTTGATGGGTTTTAGCTCGCCGTCGAGTTTATAAAACAGTTTGCCATCTTTTTCAATGAGGTCACTCAATGACACCACCGGCGTGCCTATATAATTTTGGGTGATAAAAAAATCAACGGCTGTTTTTTGCTCCGGGGCGTTTACATCCATCAGAACAACTTCTTCCGACTGATATGGGCCAACAACAGTTTTCTTAAGCAAATCTAGATATTTTTCCCGCTCGAGACCATTAAAGTAAATGGTCCAGTTATCAGGAATATCAAAGGACTCCCGATACTGATCCCCCTGGTAAACCTGGAAACCATATAGCGACGGGAATCCCTGCAATTCGATCAATTTTGGGACAATTTGTCCGTTCTCATCCTTACAAACACCAAAATCGAGCGCGATAAAATGAGGGTGATCGTTTTCATTGGCTACCCGCCATTTTTCAGGAATGGCTCTTTCAGTCAGCTGTTTAAAATTAGGTTGAAGGATAACATTGATGATGTCTTCGCCTGCGGCTAATAGTTTATCCCGGAAATCATCTGTCAGGAAAATAGGTGTTTCTGCTACGCGAAAGGGTATTTTTTCCTTCAGGCCATCATTCAGCGCCGTTAGTAAGCGCTCGTACTTTAATGGCGTAAAGTTGTCGTTGAATGCTTTCCTGGCTGATGGATCCATATTGGGGGGATTGTAAATCCTAAAATTAAAAAAATGCACATCATTGCGAGGAACGAAGCAACCTCTACATAGGACATTCATGAAGCAGAAATTCTTTACTGAACGTTCTTTAAAAAATCTCTTCTCCCTGATCTGTATAGTGTGGAGATTGCTTCGTTCCTCGCAATGACGTCTTTTAAATACTACTATGCTTCCTGCAAACTCAAAACCGCCTGATCCAAAAAGTTTGGAATAACAGTATTTTGCGTATGCATTATCTTATCCGGGTCTTCCAAACGCTCCAGCATTTCGTTGTATTTATCCTGACCATGCTCACTTATCACATCATTCTTCTTGTCTTCTTTTGACAGATGAGCCTGCATGCCTATTGCATCTGCCTCGGGATGAAATTGTGTCGAGATAAAATAATCGCTGAATCGGATAGCCATCATCGCACGCGGCAAATCGACATACGGGCGTTCCTTTTCTATTGCCAGTAATTGCATGCCGAGTTCAGCAAAACGTTTCTCGTCAGGATTGATCACTTGCCAGCTACGCGAGTCGACCGCATAAAAAGGATCAGCCAGGCCATCAAAAACCGTATCGTTTAAACCTGCTTTGGTTTGATGAACCGGCAATACTCCAAATGATGGGGAACGGCGTGTATTGATCTCACCCAATTGATATTTGCGGCACATTAGCTGAAAAGAGTGGCACACAAAAAACACATGCTTCTTTTGCGGATTGTTTGACAGGTTGTGATCTTCCAGTTTGTCGATCAGGTTGAAATATATTTTTTCCCAGGGTGTACCTTCGGTGATCAATGGGTCACCTGGACCGCCGCTGGAGATATAAATGTCAAAGTCCTTATAATCTGGTGCTTCGCATTTTCCGCGCACATCAAATATCTCGTAGCTCAGGTTGAGCTGATTTTTTGTTCTATAACGTTTTAAAATATCCTGAAACCCACGCATACCCTCATTGGGTATCCCATCGTACAGATCTAATATGGCTACTTTTATTTCTGGTTTATCCATCATTTTATGCTGAGATATGAGACGTGAGATATGAGATGTGAGACAAAAGGCACCGTGCTAAGTCTCAATACTCAAATCTCATATCTCACATCTGTCTTCAAATTCCTTTTAACGTTTGTGACGTAATATAATCCACCACGTCTGCAAAGTTACTATTTTGCTGGTAAACCGCTAGCTGGCGGTCGGCCCCGGTGCCGTGCTCCAGTATCTTGTGCACGTATTGCAGGTCTTCGCGACAACCTAATTCATCCACTACATCGTCTACAAAGTCCAGCAGTTCAAGCACTAACGCCCTGGTATTTACTTCCAGCTCTTTACCAAAGTCGATCATTTTACCGTCGATACCGTAGCGTGCAGCACGCCATTTGTTCTCGTTGATCAACGCCCGGTTATACGTAATAAACGACATGTTTTGTTGGCGAAGCTTATACAATTTAGCGCATAATGCTTGGAACAAGGCCGTGAACGCCATTGTCTCATCAATCAGCATCGGACAGTCGCATATGCGGAACTCGATAGTCTCAAAAAATGGATGAACACGGATATCCCACCATATTTTTTTAGCATTGTCGATACAGTTGGTTTTTACCAGCAGTTTGATATAGCGGTCGTATTCCTCGATGCTACTGAAATAATCCGGTATGCCTGTGCGTGGAAATTTATCGAATACTTTGGTGCGGAATGATTTAAAACCGGTATTCCGTCCTTCCCAAAATGGTGAATTGGTCGACAAAGCATAAACGTGCGGCAAAAAGTAACGCACCTGGTTAGCGATATGTATAGCCAGATCGCGGGATTGGATACCTACATGCACATGCAGACCAAAGATCAAATTTGAACGGGCAGCTTCCTGCATCTCATCCACAATCTCAAAATACCGGGGATGGTCCGTAATTAGCTGGTGCTGCCAGTGAGAGAATGGGTGAGTTCCTGCCGCTCCAATTCGTAAACCGAGTTCCCCGGCTAGTTGTGCTACGGTTCCGCGAAGTTTACCTACTTCTTTTCGGGCTTCGGCGGTGTTGCGGCAAATGTGTGTACCCACTTCCACCACGGCCTGGTGCATTTCGGCCTTCACCTGGTCCTCGTGTATCTTTTGAGCGCCGTCAACTATTTTTTGCTCGTGCGATTTCAGTTCCCTGCTCACAGGGTCTATCACCATAAATTCTTCTTCAACACCTAAGGTAAACTCGTTCATAATTGTTAAGGTTTATTGATTGGGCCTAACGAAGGCTGCAATTTTTTAATGTTATCTGGCCATGCATCTTCCCATGGGTAAATACCTTTAGTTGTTGGATAGATGCATTGTAATAAAGGGAAATTGTCCCCCTTATAATACCAACGATCATACCCTACGTATTCTTCGTAGTTCGATTTGTCAACAGGTATAAAAAGACATTTATAATCATCTAATATATTATCTGACCATGAAAAAGGGTCATATTTAATTCCATTTTTTATATCCTCAGCTATATTGTTGATGATGATATGTCCTAATTGCTGTTTTAATCCGATGATTATAATTTCCGGGTGGTTATAGTTTTTATATAACCCGACCGAATAACTAAAGGGTGGAAAATCTTCTTCACCCAAAATATGAAGGACATGTAGACCATGCTTTTCAATATCCTCTAATAACTTCTGATCTACACTGTTGGTCTCTTTATCCACCATATTTATTTTTTAGCTGTTGCTTTTGGCTTTGCCGCTGTTTTAGCTGGCGCCTTTTTAGGAACAGCTGTCTTTATCGTTCCTTCAGCTAATATTTCGTGATCTATCTTACCTGTTGCCGCTTCTTTTTTGCCCGCCTTCTTCTCGATTTTCTTTTCTGACGATAGCAGGTCCTCTTTAGCAGCACCAGTTTTCACATACTCACCCCAGGTTAAATTGTCCATGCCGTCTTTTTGCTTTTTGGCGCGCTCGATGGCATAATCGGCAGCAGTTTCCACTACCCAGTCGAAGTTTTCCTGGCCCACGCTGGTTACTTCGGCGTCCGGTGCCGGGTTGCAGAAGTCGATGGCATACGGTACGCCATTTCGTACTGCAAACTCAACCGTATTGAAATCGTAGCCTAAGTATTTATTCAGCTTGATCACATACTCTTTTACCTGGTCCAATAATTTCTTTTCTGCCGGTGCTTTCCCATGCTCATAACGCAGGTGATGCGGGTTTCGCGGCTCATATTGCATAATGCGCACATGCTTGCCGCCAATGCAATAACAGCGGAAATAATCCTCAAAAATGATCTCTTCCTGCAGCATCATTACGTATTGCTTGGTTTGATCATATTTGGGCCATAGGTCCTCCAAACTGGTGATCTGGTAAACTTCTTTCCAGCCGCCACCATCGAACGGTTTCATATAAGCCGGAAAGCCCACATAATTGAATATGCCTTCCCAATCCAGTGGATACGCCAGGTTGCGGAAAGACTGATCAGTGGTATCAGGAGGCAATTCTTTTGACGGCAGTATAACTGTTTTAGGCACCGGCACGCCGATCTTCACCGCCAGGGCATTATTGAAAAACTTTTCATCAGCGCTCCACCAGAATGGGTTGTTGATGACTGCTGTTCCGCAGATAGCGGCATTTTTAAGCGCGGCCCGGTAAAAAGGAACGTCCTGCGATATGCGGTCGACGATCACCGCATAATTTAATGGTTCGGCCTGCAGCACCTTATCGATGCGTACAAACTCTGCCGATATATTTTTTTCTGCCTTCTGGTTGATCCGTTCAACAAAAGCATGGGGGAATGAATTTTCCTGACCGAATAGAATGCCTATTTTTTTCATTGTCGTAATTTGTTTTTCAGTGGTAATGAAGCTATCATGAACCGTATTAATTTTTATTTGTAGTTCATGATGGTTTCATGGGTATATTGTTTGAAGTTCTAAACTCTAATTTCTAAATCCTAAAGAGTCCATTCTCAAATCTCACGTCTCAAATCTCACATCTACGGAATAGTGGACAGGTAGTGCGGGAACATCGCCCGCCACATGGGCCAGTCGTGGTTGCCTATGCCGCGGATGTCCAGCCAATGATTAATGTTTTTCTGCCGCAAAATGTTTGACATCTGATCGTTATCTGCCCTGCAAATGTCATGTTCCGCTGTGCCGAGGATGATATTCATTTGCCACAAGTCAGGCTGATTGCTACCAGGCAGGTAGTCGGGCGGATTATTATAAAATATATTATCGTCATAATATCCGTCCACAAACTGTTTCACGTCAAACGCACCGCTCATGCTGAATAGATGTCCTACTTTATCCGGATGCTTCAATGCAAAGTTGGCCGCATGGTAGCCGCCAAAGCTGCATCCTGCTGTGGCCACTTTGCCTACGCCGGTTTCGTGCATGGCCCAGGGAGCCAGCTCTTCGTAAAGCATTTTATCATAATAATTATAGTTCCTGGCCCGTTCCGCCGGGTGGACGCCCTTATTGTACCAGGTGAGCCAGTCGAAGCTGTCGGGACAGTAAATTTTTACTAATCCTTCCTCCACGAACCATCGTACCGACTCGATCAGTCCTTCATCTTTATTCTGAAAATATCTGCCCTGAGACGTCGGAAAAAGGATAACCGGGTAGCCGCGTGTGCCGAAGATCAGCATCTCCACATCGAGGCCCAGGTTGTGCGAGTACCATTTGTGATATTGTTCTGTCAAAGTGTAGCTGCTTTAGTATGTGTAAGTTAAATGCTTTGATTTAAAAAGACAACATTCTGTCAAATTATTCCGTAGATGTCATTTCATAAATAGATAAAACCTATTTTTGCCCCCTTGTAATATTTTGATAGAGATGTATTTGAGTTGGATTGATAACGAAATGACCCTGACAGAAACCAAAATAACCAATGATTCTGACGCTCTGAAAAGAGGGGTTACCATAACATTGCTGCTACCCGAAGAAAGCGAAATAAGTGAGCCTGTTAACCTGCTATTGCTGAATGACGGACAGGAAGCAGATAACCTAAAAATAAAAGAAAGCCTGGAAAGCTTATATAATATTGGTGCTATAAAACCTGTACTGGTCGCCGCTATTCATGCCGGTGACGAGCGTATACAGGAATATGGCACTGCAGGTATTCCCGATTTTAAGCAACGTGGCTCCAAAGCAGCGGCTTACACCAAATTTATTGTGACTGAATTATTGCCTGCTATAAAAAAGGAAACAGGTATAACCGATTTTAATTCGACTGCCTTTGCCGGATTTTCATTAGGCGGGTTATCCGCTATGGATATCACCTGGCATTATCCAGAGTTGTTTGACAAAGTGGGTGTATTTTCAGGATCATTCTGGTGGAGAAGCAAAGATCTGGGTAAAAACTATACTGACAATGACCGTATTATGCACGGCATCATCCGCAATACCGCAAGCAAACCTGATCTGAAGATATGGCTGCAAACCGGTACCAAAGATGAAACTGCCGACAGGAATATGAACGGCATCATCGACTCTATTGATGACACCATCGACCTGATAAAAGAACTGGAAAACAAAGGCTACACCCGTCCGGCAGATATTCAATACCTGGAAATGGTTGGCGGCGCGCACAACCTAGAGACCTGGGCTGAGGCCATGCCGAAGTTTTTGGTGTGGGCGTTTGGGAGATAATTTTCTTTGTGTTAAACACCGGGTGTCACACTGAGCCCAGTCGAAGTGCGGTGCGTAGAGGCCTTTACCCACCATGCTTCGAGCGCCTCAGCATGACACCCTTTGTGAGGCAGTAATTTATCTTAGAATATTGGTATATTGCAGTTAAATCAAATTGCAATGAAACTGTCAAAACCAATAATAACTGCTTTCGCTACGTTTGCGTTTATCGCGTCTTGGTCTGCCGTGCATGCACAGGATGGCTACAAATACGTACCCGAATCCAAAGAACTGTATGCCAAAATCGTGCATATGGATAGCGTACTATTTACCGCCTACAACAACTGCGACATGGAAACACAGGCCAAAATATTTTCAGACAACCTGGAGTTTTACCATGACAAGGGCGGTTTATCCACTTCTAAAAAGGATGTACTGGATGCTATCAAGAGAAACATCTGCGGCAAGGTTACCCGTGTATTAGTTCCCGGAAGCATTGAGGTTTATCCAATAGCTGGCTATGGCGCGGTCGAGATTGGCCTGCACCGGTTTATTAATCACCAGGAAAGTGAAAATCCATCCAAACCTGATAAGTTTATTTGTGTGTGGAAGCAAACGGGGGATACCTGGCAGGTGACAAGGGTGATTAGTTTGCATTAGGAGATTTTAGTGGCAGCGGCAGTTGCAGTAGCAGTAAAACTGTTTGTCATCCTATGTTTGCATATAGGATAAAAACAATGTGAGTTAAGAGTAGATT
>JAFDZM010000079.1 GCA_018266915.1 Bacteroidota bacterium
AACAAACCACTATAAACAAAAAAGCCGGAAGATTATTTCTTCCGACCATTCGTGCCGTTAAGGGGCTTTTTAAATTCTAATATTTAAACTCTAAATCCTAATTAACCGTTAACTGATTTCTGATCACCGGTTAACTGATCACTACTTTTTCAATACTTCTTCCACACGCTGTGCGGCTTCTTTAAGCAGGATAGCAGAGTAAACTTTCAAACCTGACTCATCTATCAACTTTTTAGCTTCTTCAGCATTGGTGCCTTGTAAACGAACGATGATAGGAACCTGGATGTTTCCCAGTTCTTTGTAAGCATCGATAACACCTTGAGCAACACGGTCGCAACGAACGATACCACCAAAGATATTGATCAGGATGGCTTTTACGTTTGGATCTTTTAGGATGATGTTGAAAGCAGCTTTTACAGTCTCAGCATTGGCAGTACCGCCCACGTCAAGGAAGTTAGCAGGTTCACCGCCAGCCAGTTTGATGATATCCATCGTTGCCATTGCCAAACCGGCGCCGTTCACCATACAGCCTACGTTGCCATCAAGCTTTACATAGTTCAGGTTTGATTTGCTGGCTTCAACTTCATTAGGGTCTTCCTCGTGGAAGTCGCGCAGATCAGCAAAGTCAGGATGACGGAATAAACCGTTATCATCCAGGTTTACTTTAGCATCAACGGCTAATATTTTATTGTCAGATGTTTTTAATACTGGGTTGATCTCGAACAGGGAAGAATCCGTAGCATCATAAGCTTTATATAACGCAGTTACGAATTTCACCATGTCTTTAAAAGCATCGCCTGAAAGACCAAGGTTGAAAGCAATCTTACGCGCCTGGAATGGCTGTAAACCAACTTTCGGATCAATTTCTTCTTTAAATATCAGGTGAGGGGTATGTTCGGCTACATGCTCGATATCCATACCGCCTTCGGTAGAATACATTACAATGTTGCGGCCTTTAGCACGGTCAAGCAATACGCTGACATAGAATTCTTTAGTTTCACTTTCGCCAGGGTAGTAAACATCCTGTGCTACCAATACCTTATGAACCTTTTTACCTTCGGGACCAGTTTGAGGAGTTACCAACTGCATACCTAATATAGCGGCTGCTTTTTCCCTAACCTCGTCCATATTTTTGGCCAGCTTAACTCCGCCGCCTTTACCGCGGCCACCGGCATGTATTTGCGCCTTAATTACAACCCAACTTGATCCTAAATCTCCTTTTAATTTTTGAGCGGCTGCAGCGGCCTGTTCAACAGTATCGGCAACAATGCCTTCCTGCACCCTTACTCCAAAGCTTTTTAAAATGGCTTTACCCTGGTATTCGTGAATATTCATGTTGTGTGAAGAATTTGCGCCAAAGCTACGATTTTGTTTTACAAAATCAGAGACTAGTAATTAGAGATTAGAGATCGGTAATTAGTTTTATTTTCGACTGACAAATTAATCATGGATTGGCTAAATGCAAGTGTTTTTAATAACTGGTCTCTGATCTCTAATCTCTAATCACTAACTTAGCACCATGCTCAAAGCCCACGCCATACATAAATCATACGGACAGCTTAAAATATTGAAAGGGGTAGACCTGGAAGTTAATAAGGGCGAGATAGTGACTATTGTTGGTGCTTCCGGCGCAGGAAAAAGCTCTCTATTAAATATACTGGGTACATTGGATAAGCCAGACTCAGGGAGTGTGAGTATTGATAATACCGACATAAGCAAGCTGAGCAGTAAGGATCTGAGTGCCTTCAGGAATAAGCAGATTGGCTTTGTATTCCAGTTTCACCATTTATTGGTTGAGTTTAATGCGATAGAGAATGTATGTATTCCGGCATTGATAGCAGGCGATAACAGGGTAGTGGCAGAGAAAAAAGCGCAGAAATTATTAGAGAGATTAGGCTTGAAAGATCGTATGAGCCACAAGCCTGGCCAACTTTCGGGTGGGGAGCAGCAAAGAGTGGCTGTGGCCCGTGCTTTGGTGAATAATCCTGCAATGATTTTTGCTGATGAACCATCAGGCAATTTGGATTCGACCAATGCCAATGAGCTGCATCATTTATTCATTGAGTTAAGGGATGAATTTCATCAGACTTTCGTTATCGTAACGCATAATGAACATTTGGCTGAATTATCGGATAGGAAAGTATTAATGAAAGATGGTTTAATTGTTCAATAAATAATTGGTGTATACGCTTATTACAGGGGCTGCATCGGCAGAAGCCTATCGGTTAAAGAGTACTTTGAATAGGGAAGGGGTGATATTGGGCGACTATTTAGAATTGCCAGATGTGTTAGTGCAATCAGGTAAAGTAATGATTCTGCCAAATCCTAAAAATGCAGCGTATACGCACCAGATGCTGGCTCTATGTCTGGACAAAGCTATAAATCGTATATATGTTTTGCGTGATGACGAAAAAGAGTTGCTACTGAATACCAAACAATTGTTTACGGAATACGATATACAAATAGAGACTGCGGATGATAAAGTATAGCGAGATCGACCCACGTAAGGACGCTTTTGTATTTGAACTGGATGATGTCCTTTATCCTGAAAAAGACTACCTATATCAGATTTACTATCTGTTCACAGCATTCCTCGAATATACGGAAATGATCGACGCTAAAGAGACAACCTCATTCATGGTGGACGCGTATTTAACAGGAGGAAAGGAGGTGGTTTTTGATCGCCTGAAGGAAAAGCTTAATCTTGATGAGAAGTACAGGCAAAATTTTAAGCATCTGAATATTAATGCCAAGCTGCCTTTAAAACTATTGCTTGATGGCGGATTATTAACTTTTATGCAGGATATTGTTGTCGACCGTAAGCAAATTTTTATCCTGACCAATGGTAATCCGGAACAGCAGCTTAATAAAATAAAACAAACGGAGTGGCACGGGCTTGAGCCTTATCTTACCTGCTATTTTGCAGATGAGATAGCACCCAAACCTGAAACCGATAGCTTGGATTTACTGATAAAAAACCATAACTTACAGCGACGAAACATTTTAATGATCGGAAATTCGGATGTAGACAGGCAATGTGCAGATGCTTCCGGTGTAGATTTGATTAAACCAATCGAGTTTTCAGAGGTCTGACTATAACATATTTCCGTATATTTCGTTAAAGTCAGAATATTTCAGATAAGGTCAATAACTACTTCAATATGAAAAGATTTTTTTACTTATTTTTTGTTCTGGGTGCTTTGTATTTTACTGCTTGTAAAAGCAATAAGAAAACCCCGACCCCAACCCCAACCCCGGATACAGCAGGTACAGTTCTTGATAAAATTAAAGATTCGGTATTTTTGTATGCCAAGGAAGATTACTTGTGGTATACTTCACTACCTACCTACGCAACATTTAATCCGAGGGCTTTTACCGGTGCGGATGATATTACTGCGTTAACCAATGAGGTTAATGCCATATCGCAATACGCAATTAACCCGGCTACGAGCCAGCCGTATGAATATTATGCAGATGCACCGGGCGAAGCAAAATATTCTTTTATAGATGATGGAACAGTGTCATCTGAATTAAATGGTGTGCATGGCGATTTTGGATTTGCGCCGTTTTATAACCTGATTAATGACCTGCGTGTGAAATATGTATATCCGGGTTCTCCGGCTGATCTGGCCGGTATCAAACGCGGTTACCAAATTACAAGTATTAACGGTAGTACCAGTTTGGCATATGATGGTCCTGGCTATGGAAACAGCACCAATCTTAATTTTGTGATCAATGCTTATTCAAACAGTAATACCATTTCAATGACTTTATTGAGGCCTGATGGTACTACGCTTACTGTTTCTAATATGAATGTATCCACCTATACAGTTAACCCTGTTTTGAAGGATACTATATTTGACCAGGGTAACGGGCATAAAGTTGGTTATATCGTATTTAATAGCTTTACCTCTGATGCAAATGCCGATCCCCAGTTAGACCCTGTATTTGCCAACTTTGCTGCAGCCGGCGTTACTGATCTGGTAGTTGACCTGCGTTATAATGGCGGCGGTTATGTTTCTACTGCAGAGCATATTGATAACCTGATCGTTCCCGCGGCAAAAACAAATTCATTGATGTACAATACGTATTACAATGATATATTGACCAGTGGCAAGGAAGTATTATTGAAAAACCAATGGAGAAAAGACCCTTCTTCGGGCCAGGATTTTAACTATGGCCCGGATTATATAAGCTATGCAGTAGCTAATAATGCTGTTAACTTCGCGAAGATCGGACAATTAGCAGTAAACAGGGTATTCTTTATCATTACCGGTTCAACAGCATCAGCGAGCGAGCTGACCATCAACAACCTGCGTCCGGTAATGGATGTGCAGTTTATAGGCGAAACCAGCTATGGTAAACCGGTAGGTTTCTTTGATATCGACATCAATAAATATCAAATGTATATTCCTGAGTTTTATACACAAAACTCAGCAGGACAAGGTGGCTATTATGGTGGTTTTACACCAGGTACAGCTGACTATCCCGGTGTATCTGATTATGACGACGTAACCAAAGATTTTGGTGATCCTACGGAAGGGTTATTGGCGCATGCATTAAACTATGTTAAAACAGGCACTTATGCAGTTAAAACACAGTCAATCCAGAGCTTACAGGCTAAATATGGCACGTTCTCAATAGCAGCACAAACTGCCGCAGCTCATAAAATGAACCAGCATAGATTTTCCGGTATGATCTTTAATAATATCAAGAAGAAGAGATAAGATTTTCAAAAAACTTAAAGCAAAAAGCCGAAAGCTTAAAGTGATGACACGCTTTAAGCTTTCGGCTTTTTGCTTTAAGCTCAATCAGCTAGTTCCCTTAAATCTACAGGAACCACCCTCGATATCCCTTGCTCAACCATTGTCACACCATAAATTACATCGGTGCTGGCGATGGTTCTTTTGTTATGGGATACAATAATGAATTGTGATTGCCCGGAGAACTCACGAATGATATTATTGAACTTATCGATGTTGGTATCATCCAAAGGTGCATCCACCTCATCAAAAATACAGAAGGGCGCAGGCTTTAACAGGTAAAGAGAAAACAGTATAGCAGTTGCTGTCAGCGTCTTCTCGCCTCCCGAAAGTTGATTAATAGACAATGGTCGTTTACCTTTTGGACGGGCGATAATATCAATATCAGACTCCAGCGGATTGTCTGGATCGGTTAAGATCAGGTCGCAGGAATCCTGTTCGTTAAACAGTGAACGGAACACTTTGATAAAGCTCTCACGTACATTGGTAAATGCCGTCATAAACTTTTCACGTGCGGTATCGTCAATTTCCTGTATAGTAGCCAGCAATGATGTTTTTGCTTCGATCAGGTCTTTCTTTTGCGATTGGATAAACTCGAAGCGCTGGTTCATCTCGTTATAAGCCTCAACTGCTAAAGGGTTGATCGGCCCGAAATCATCCAGCTGGCGTTTTAACTTATCGGTTTTTTCTCGCAGATCGACTTCATTTTCGTTCTCTGGCGGCTCAGCATCCAGCAATTCGTTTATATCGATGTTGAACTCAACTGATAGCCTTTCTTTTAGAGCATTTAACTCAATCTTCAGGTTGTTCTTCTCATCTTTTAACTCATTTTCGATTACCTCCGCCTGATCTTTTTTACGACGTAGTGCTGTTATATCATTTTCAGTCTCGGTGATCTCGCCACGCCAGGTATAGTATTCCTGTTCAGCCTGTTGGGTTGCCTTTTCAAGCTCTTCTTTCTGGCTATACATTTCCAGCAGGTCTTCATCTGAATGATCAGCTTGTGCCAGGTTTTCAGTAATAGCTTGCTTTACTTTTTCCAGTTCAGAATTGTTTTGGGTGATACGGCTTTCGAGACTTTCCTTTTGGGTCTCGCGGTAATCTATATCCTTCATCAGACCAGATACTTTATTCTGCTGCTGATGAAAGCGGATATTTTCCTGGTTATACCGGTTGGATTGCACAGAAGTATATTCATTCAACTCGTTAAAAGCCAATTGCTTTTCGTTGAGCAGATCGTTTTGAATATCCTTTTGTGTTTTTAGCTCTGCAAGCTCAGGTTGCAAACGCAGCATATCTTCTTTAATGCTGCTAATCTTTTGGGCTATATCTTCTTTGCGGTTGCGGCTGTTTTCGATGAATGCCTGGTATTGCTCCTGGCGGGTTTTTACGGTGACTAACTCTGTATTTAGTCTGTTAAGATCTTGTTGTTGCTGATTGATCTCGCTATTTTTCCCCGACGCTTTCAGTGCTGCCAGTTTACTTTGCAACTCTTCTGCTTTGTGGCGACGATCAGCCAAACCACTATCTATCGATTTGATCTCTTTAGCCAGGTTCTCCAGGTTTTTAGCGCGACCGATACGTTTACCCTCAAACAAACCAACCGAACCACCGGCCATGGTAAATTTTGATTTATTGAACTTGCCGCTTTTGCCAATCAGGACAAGATCGCCATGAATAGCCGTATTATTCAGATCATTTTCTGTCGAATCATTTACCAGGTAAACATTTTTCAGTAAATGATTACAAAGACCAAAGTAGCGCTTTTCAACTTCAATCACACTTAACGCAGGTATGGCGTCCGCGATTGCTGCCGGAGTAATGGGCGAGTTGTCATAATTGCTTAATACAAAGAACTGCGCCCTACCTTTTGATGAATTGCTGAGCAAGTTGATGGCCGAAATAGCCTCATCGTAATTCTCAACCACATAGTAATTCATTAATGGCTCCAGGTAATTTTCAATAGCTACGCGGTATTCTTCCTGGCAAAAAAGTACATCACTGAATAGTGGGGCACTTTTAGCCCAGCCCGCGGTCTTTTTCAGGAAGCGGATGGATTCCGGGAAACCTTCCAGACTATCCACCATACTTTTGGTAAGATTATACTCATTCTGCTTGGCGTCCAGTTTACGGCTTTCTTTGATGATGGTATCCCTTATTGTTTCAGATTCAGCCTCAGTATCTTTTATTTGTTGCTGTAGCTTGTTTTCAAAATCGACGAGTGTTTCCAGTTCTTTCTCCATCGATTCAGCCCGGCTCTGCAATTCGGCAACCACCTGGTTAAAGTGCGAAAGCTCAGCCTCTTTATTAGTCGCATCCTCAATATTCCGCTGGCTTTCCTGCTCCAGGGCCTGTTCCTGTATCTGCAGGATATCGATATCCTTTTCGGTTTTATAGATCTGGTTTTGTAGTCGGTTATTGATGCTGGTCAGCTCATTTAATTCTGCCCGGGCTGACCCCTGCTGTTCACGAAGTTCATCAACAGCTAGCTTCAAATCATTGACCAAAGCCTTGATGACATCCAGGTTTTCATCTTCCTGAGCTTTTTCCTCAGCAAGACGTTTGATATTATATAAAACGTGATTCAATTGATTGCGGTCACGTTCCAGTTCTTCTGTTAATCTGGCTTCCTTATCCTGCTGAAATTTGAGATGTTCGTTTTTGATCTTTTTCTCGCTTTCATAGGCCCTGATCTTCGAAACATATTCATTGGTGGCCTTTTGTTGGGTCGATAGATTTTTCTCCTTTGTCAGGCTATCCAGCTTCTGTTGCTGTAAACCGGCTTCCATGCTATCTATCTGGGCTACGATGCCTAATTTTTCACCATGCTGTTTTTGCTCCTGCTCATCTATCTTATTCAACGATTCGCTGAAGGAGATGATCTTGAAAGAAGCCAGCATGATGCTTAGCGTTTTATATTGCTCTTTAATTCTATAATAACGCTCAGTTTTTTTGGCCTGGTTCTCTAAAGTCTTAAGGTTCTTTTCAATTTCGGCCAGTAAGTCCTCTACGCGCTCCAGGTCGGCTTCGGTATCTTTTAATTTATTGAAAGTTTGTTTCTTGCGCAGTTTATATTTGGATATGCCAGATGCTTCCTCAAACAAATTCCGGCGTGAGCCTTCTTTATTATTGATGATCTCATCGATCATTTTTAACTCAATAATAGAGTAGGAGTCGGCCCCGATACCCGTATCCAGGAAGAGGTCAGTAATATCCTTTAAACGGCATTGCACGTCATTCAGCCTATATTCACTCTCGCCTGCGCGGTATAGCTTACGCGTTATAGTAACCTGTGAGAACTCAGTCGGGAGTATGTTTTTAGTATTATCAAAGGTGAGCGAAACCTCGGCCAGGTTGGCGGCTTTGCGATTTTTGGTGCCATTAAAAATGATATTCTCCATCTTTTCAGAACGGAGCATACGTGTGCTTTGCTCACCCAGCACCCACCGGATAGAATCAACAACATTGGATTTTCCGCAGCCATTCGGACCTACAATAGCCGTAACGCCCTCATTAAAATTGATCGTTATCTTATCGCCGAAGCTCTTAAATCCCTTAACCTCTAGTTTAGTAAGCTGCATTAATCTGCTGTTCTGTATAAGCTGAAAGCTAAAAGCACAAAGCTGAAAGCTTTTTTGACTCATCGCTTATTAAGCTTTGTCTTTGCTTTCGGCTTTTAGCTTTACGCTTTCAGTTTAAATAAATATTTCTCCCTTTAAATAGGTAACGGCATTGCCGCTCATTAGTACGCGTTCACCTTTATTTTCGCACCAGAGTTCGCCTTTGCGCGACGAAAGCTGGTAAGCATGTAGTTTATCCTTACCCAGTTTATTTGCCCAATAAGGTATCAGATTACAATGCGCTGAGCCTGTTACCGGATCCTCCGGTATTCCTGCACCAGGAGCAAAGAAACGCGAAACGAAATCGACAGTTTTGCCTGGCGCGGTGACAATGACGCCAACTGTATCCAGTTTTGATAACGCAAAAAAGTCAGGTGATATATCCACGATATCATCTTCAGATTCATAAACCACAAAATAATCCCTTGAACGATAGGCCGCAATCGGCTCCTTGCCCAGAGCTTCGGTCAGGCCATTGGGTAATTCTATCGGAATAGGTGGGCGCGAAGGAAAATCCATCGCGTATTTACCGCCATCCTTTTTTATGGTCAATGTACCGGCTTTTACTGTTTCAAAATTTATAGTATCGCCTTTATAATCCAGCTCTGTAAATATGATATGCGCAGAAGCCAGCGTAGCATGCCCGCATAAATCGATCTCATAAGCAGGAGTAAACCATCTTAGTTTATAACCATCGCCATTCTTTACAAAAAAGGCTGTTTCGGCCAGGTTGTTTTCTGCCGCTATCTTTTGCATCGTTTCATCAGGCAGCCATTCAGTCAGCGGACAAATAGCAGCCGGGTTCCCTCCGAAAAGACGATTGGTAAAAGCATCAGCCTGGTAAATAGGGATAGTCATAACAAAAACATTTAGCTGATAAATGTACCTTTTAATTATTAATTATTCAATGTGACTGAAGCCAAATCGAGGCGTTTTGAGCATTAAATATAGCTGAGCTTTTGAGTGGGATGATTTGGTGCAGATTTACTCTATCCACAAAACAGAATTGCCGTTGTCAGAGTCGTTGTCTTCCCAGTATTTATTGCCGGGGTCGCGTATCCATTTACCATCGACAATAAATTTGTACAGGTATTTTCCCGGTTTCAGGTTAACGCTGATGGTCCATTCATCACCATTATGGGCCATGGTGTAGCCGTTTTTATCCCAGTCAATAAATGTACCGGATAGTTTTACCGATTTCGCGTTTTTATATCCTTTCAACCTGAAGGTATAATTGGGTTTTGCAGCTACGAATGAGTTTGTGACACCCTTTTCAACCATATAATTTTGGTTCTGTGGGTCAGTTATCCATCGGCCGTCTACTATAAATTTATAGCCATAGTTGCCGGGGTTAAGTATCATCGGCAATGCCCAGCCATCTGGCGTCTTTTTCAGGAATATTTTATTTGGTGCCCAATCATTGAAGCTGCCGGCAACGGATACTTTTTCGGCATTGGTATATCCGTTTAGTTTGAAATGAACAACTTCACCCAGCATTAGCACACAATTTATCCTGCCATTATCGTCCTTTTCTTTAACGGAATTAGCTGGATCAGCTACCCACTCGCCATCCACCATAAAACGATAGGTATGTTTGCCATCACCCAGGTATAGCTGTTTTTCCCAGGTGTTACCATGCCGTTCCATCACTAATTCCTCGGCATTCCAGTTATTAAAATCTCCGGCAACAGTTACTTTACGGGCTGATGCATATCCTTTCAGCCTAAAAGTATAATTGTACTTATAATAGACCGAATTGACGTTACCGTTGCCATCATCCGCATCCTGTAAGTTATTAGGATCAGTTGTCCAGCGGCCCTGGATAATGTATTTATATTGGTAAACTCCAGGGGATAATTTTACATCGATGATCCAGCCGCCATCGGTTTTGGTCATTGAACCTTTGAGAGTGCTCCAGCTATTAAAATTGCCTGATAGCATTACCCTTTTTGCCCGTGTATTGCCCGGCAGCATAAAGCGGGTTAATCCAGAAGGCAATTGATATACAGTGACCCTTGCGAAGCGGTTTACACCAAATTTTACCTCGGCAGGATAACCGGGCTTGCCATTTATTTGCGGTATCTGCAAGCTGATGGTATAAGGGTCTTTAGGTGGATTTTCATTCAATTTTTCCAGCGAGCGATCAAAATGGTACAAACTCCCGTCGTGGTCAACTATTGTCCAGCCGTCTTTATCCAATGCCGTAAAATTTGCTTTCTGGACTTGATCGGACGTAGCGCTCACCCCAGCTATAGTCAATATGCTGTCCAAGGTGTTTTTAGATGACTGAATATCAATCTGTAAAATAAGGTGATTGTCTTCAGTTATACGCAGCGAGTTACGGCTTTGGGCCATAGCGGCTTGTATATTGCTGAGGAGCAACACCGCTATAAAAACCATATATCCGTAACACCTTTTCATTGTTGATGGCTATAAATGTACATTTCAAATTCTTTTTTTACGAAGTTGATCGTAAATATCCCACGTGTAAAAAAATCATACCCTAATATTCCGTCCATTGATTGCCCGTAAAAACGGCCCATTTTCTCCAAGCTCGTTATTGTAACACGGTTATTTGTGAACACCTGGTCGCCAATGGTCATCTTATCAACTTTTGCGTTAATGATCTCAAAAACGGAACCACCAACACCAGTTAATTTTGCCCTGTTAATGATCTCCATGTTCTGCATCATCTTTTTAGAATGATTGTAATCCAGCAGGTTTACTTCGGCACCGGTATCAAATGCAAACCACATTGATTTATCATTAATTGCGCCTTTCAGATAGATCACATCGCCGGAATATTTAAAGGAAGTTTTCAATTGGGGATTGGTATATATCTGTTCAGCAGGGTTGATTTCACCATGCCCATCTAACTTATGAATATAAAGCTGGTTATGAAATAAATCGACTGTAATGGCCAGTTTTGAGAATAAACGTGTACCCAGCAGACCTAATATTTTGATATGCCTGCCATTTTCAAGTGCTGAAAGATCGGTCACATCGGCTGTCAATCTTGAATAATGGAGGTCGAGAATGGAAAAGTTTTTTACTACCGTAGTGAATGTTCCAGAAGATGCGCCATTAATACCACCGGCTTCCTGATCTTCAATTCTAGGCATACTTCTGAAATAGGTGGTATTCAAAACAAGATAAGGTGCACCGGTATCTAATATAAAGTTACCCTGCATCGTATCGATCTGTGCTTCCACAATGATCAAATTACCAGCTCTTTTTATTGGGACAACGAGGTTATTATAATCACCAAAAGGTTCCGGATCGTCAGCAATAGTTTTAAGATGAAGCTTTTTAAGGAAGATGGTTTTGCCAGGGTTGGGTTTTGGTTTTACAATGCACAGGCCCCGGTTCCAGCAAAATACTGAAAGCAGCAGTAATAGTGATAAGCCAAACCTGTTCATTATGATAAGTATAAAACTTTACCATAAGACGTCTTGAAAATCGTGAGTGTTACAAAATTTAACTCACAAAAAAAGCCCCCGGTGGTTTGCAGGGGGCCTCAAAGGATTAACCTAAATATGATTTCAGAATTTTACTTCTGGATGTATGTCTCAATCGTTGCAGCGCTTTGTCTTTTATCTGGCGAACACGTTCGCGTGTCAGGTTGAATTTTTCGCCGATTTCTTCCAGAGATAGGGGATGATTGGTGCCTAAGCCGAAGAATAACACAATAATCTCACGCTCACGCTCGGTAAGTGTAGAAAGAGAACGTTTGATTTCTTCGGAAAGCGACTCATTGATCAAAATAGAGTCGGTGTTGGGTTCCTGGTTTTCCAATACATCAAGCAAAGTATTTTCTTCGCCTTGTACAAACGGAGCATCCATCGATACGTGACGTCCTGAATTGCTTAATGTATCAGAGATCTTGTCAACAGTAGTTTCCAGCATGTCGGCCAATTCTTCCGGAGATGGCTCACGCTCATACTCTTGCTCTAATTTTGAGAATGCCTTGCTGATCTTGCTTAATGAACCCACCTGGTTCAATGGTAAACGAACAATACGTGATTGCTCTGCAATAGCCTGTAATATGGATTGACGGATCCACCATACAGCATAGGAGATGAATTTGAAACCCTTAGTTTCGTCAAAACGTTTTGCCGCTTTAATAAGGCCCAGATTACCTTCGTTTATCAGGTCGCCAAGTGTAAGGCCCTGATTTTGATATTGTTTTGCTACTGACACAACAAAGCGCAGGTTGGTCTTTGTTAATCTTTCAAGAGCTGCCTGATCGCCCTCCCTGATCTTTTGTGCCAGAATTACTTCTTCTTCTGCAGTGATTAAGTCAACTTTACCAATTTCGTGAAGATATTTATCAAGCGATTGTGATTCGCGATTGGTAATAGATTGGGTTATTTTGAGTTGTCTCATCTATATATATTACCTCAATTCTTACTTTATGAATTGAACGTGCAAAGGTATAAAATTGTTATGAAAAAATAACAACCCAATCTATCTTTACATTCAAATTAAAATAAGTAGCTTTTTAAACTTAATAATTGATTTGTTAACTATTTGGTTTACAGTTCGTTCAGTTTAAAAGTATCCTTAACTCTAATGCCTCTTTCGGTCTGTTGTAATGTACAGCACTCGTTAACAGGATCGTGTTCAAAATACAAAATATATTCCTTTTCCAAGGCTTCGTTCAAAAATATTTTCTTTTCGTTAAGCGTTTTTAAAGGGAACATATCATATGCCATTACATAGGGTAGAGGCAGGTGACCCACAGATGGCAGAAGATCAGCCATATACAATATTTTTTTGCCTTTATAGGTGATTAAAGGGAGCATCATGGCATCTGTATGACCATAAACGAAACGTACATCAAAACTATCCATAAAGTGAACGTCATCTTTTACGTCGATAAATTTCAGTTGCCCGCTTTCCTGTATCGGCAGGATGTTTTCCTTCAAAAAAGACGCTTTTTCGCGGTCGTTCGGGTTGACTGCCCATTCCCAATGTTGCTGATTACTCCAATAAGTGGCATTTTTAAAAGCTGGCAATAACTTTTCTCCATCGCGCTTTACAGCACCGCCAACATGATCAAAATGAAGGTGTGTAAGGAAAACATCGGTGATATCATCAGTTGTAAATCCGAGCTTGACAAGAGATGAGTTCAAGCTTGCATCCCCATGCAGATAATAATAACTGAAGAATTTTGCATCCTGCTTATTGCCGATTCCTGTATCTATCAATATCAGGCGATTACCATCTTCAACCAACAAGCAACGCATTGCCCATGTACATAGATTATTCTCGTCGGCTGGATTAGTTTTGTTCCAGATCGTTTTTGGAACGACGCCAAACATGGCACCGCCATCTAACTTAAAAAAACCGGTATCGATGGTGTGGAGTTTCATGGACTGTTATAATATCGAACATCGAATTTTGAATGCTGAATAAAGAAGTGTGTTACTTTCGATATTTGACATTCAGAATTCGGTGTTCATTATTTCCTTTAGGGAAGTAGCTTATAAGTGTATACACTCACCGTAAGCTTCTGCAGCAGCTTCCATCACCGCTTCGCTCATGGTTGGGTGCGGGTGAACCGATTTAATGATCTCGTGGCCAGTAGTTTCCAGTTTACGCGCGGTAACTACTTCGGCAATCATTTCGGTTACATTGTGGCCCAGCATATGTGCGCCAAGGAACTCACCGTATTTGGCATCAAAGATCACTTTTACAAAGCCGTCTTTAGCACCAGCGGCGGATGCCTTGCCTGACGCAGAGAATGGGAATTTACCCACCTTGATCTCGTAACCTGCTTCTTTGGCTGCTTTTTCAGTATAGCCTACTGAAGCAATCTCAGGGCTGCAATAAGTACAACCCGGAATGTTGTTATAATTTAACGGTTCAGGATTGTGCCCTGCTATTTTCTCAACGCAGATAATACCTTCAGCAGAGGCAACGTGTGCCAATGCCTGTCCTTTTACGATATCACCGATAGCATAAACGCCTTCTATATTAGTTTTGTAGAAATCGTCAACTACAACTTTACCCCTGTCAGTTTTAACACCTAATTCTTCCAGGCCAATACCTTCAATGTTTGTGCTGATACCTACTGCAGATAATACGATCTCTGCTTCTAAAGAAACATTGCCTGTAGGAGTTTTAACATTCACTTTGCAAATGTCACCGCTGCTGTCAACCGATTCAACGTTCGAGCCGGTCATGATCTCAATACCCTGTTTTTTCAGGATACGGTTCAATCCTTTTGAAACTTCTTCGTCTTCTAAAGGAACTATGTTATCCAGGAATTCAACCACGGTTACTTTAGTACCCAAAGTATTATAGAAATAGGCGAACTCAATACCTATAGCGCCTGAACCAACCACGATCATTGATTTTGGTTGCTTTGGCAGGTTCATTGCCTGGCGGTAACCGATCACTTTTACGCCATCCTGTTTGATATTAGGTAATTCGCGTGAACGGCCGCCTGTAGCTAAAATGATATTTTTTGCAGTATATGACTTAGTAGCACCATCAGCAGCTTTTACCTCAACGGTATTTTTTGCTTTCAGCTTGCCGGTACCCATTATTACTTCGATCTTGTTCTTTTTCATCAGGAACTGAACGCCTTTGCTCATTCCGTCAGCAACACCACGACTTCTTTTTATTACGGATTCAAAATCAACCTCGCCACCTTCAACCTTCACACCGTAATCAGCAGCATGATTTAAATATTCAAATACCTGTGCACTTTTCAATAAAGCCTTTGTCGGAATACAACCCCAGTTAAGGCAAATGCCACCTAATGATTCTTTCTCAACTATAGCGGTTTTAAGGCCAAGCTGTGAAGCACGTATAGCAGCTACATAACCTCCGGGTCCAGACCCTATAACAATTAAATCGTAGTCCATGTTTTTTATCCTTTTTTTGAATTCGAGGCCAAAGCTAATTAAAAAGGTGCGAATAGAAAAAAACCGTTCGGGCGGGGCTTATTTTTTTACAGAATGGCTATGAATAATATATGTTAAATCTATAAAAAATATAGATTAACTAAAGGTTTATAATTGAATAATTTATATCAAAACGACATTAAATATCAGTCCTGTTAAATCTGATATGTCACTTATATTAAATGCGAACAATCGTATAAAAAATATTAATATTAAATTAACATTAGTAACGGGTCTGTTACATATCTTTGCCAGCACATCAGTTCATTCACATTTATTTAAACTTTAGAACAAGTATGAGGAAGTTTTTACTTTTTATCTTATTGTTGACCGGCATCAGTTTCCTTGGGATAAGGAACGCAAATGCCCAAGGTGTGACGACTGCATCAGTTAACGGTATCGTTTCCGATAGCAAAGGAGCAATACCAGGAGCGACTGTAACAGTTACACACATACCCACCGGAACGGTATATGCTACCGTTACCCGCGCTGACGGCCGCTATAACTTACCAAACTTAAGGGTAGGTGGTCCGTACACAGTTAAAATTACATTTATTGGCTACAAAGATTTTGTGCAGGAAGGCATCACCCTTACCATTGGCCAGGATCAGCGTATTGATGCCAAAATTGAAGAGAACAACACCAACCTGAAAGAAGTTGTCGTTACCGGCACCCAGGGTAAAGTGATCAACTCTTCGCGCACCGGTGCCCGCGAAACCGTAAACCGTGCACAAATTGAAGGTTTGCCTACTATCAACCGTTCATTAAGCGACTTTACCAAATTAACCCCATCTGCTAACGGTTTAAGTTTTGGCGGTCGAAGCAGCTTGTTTAATAACATCACCGTTGACGGTGCTTTATTTAACAACTCATTCGGTTTATCAGGTACACTGGGTGGTCAGACCAACTCACAGCCAATTTCGCTGGACGCTATCGACCAGATTCAGGTTGATATTGCTCCTTACGACGTTCGCCAGGGTAACTTTACTGGTGCAGGTGTTAACACCGTTGTAAAATCAGGTACCAACACTTTTAAAGGTACAGTATATGATTATATCCGTGGTACAAGTCTTACCGGATACAACGCCGGTGATGTAACAGTTGCCAAAACACCGTTTACTTACAGACAAACAGGTGTAAGCTTTGGCGGACCGATCATTAAAAACAAATTATTCTTCTTCTTATCAGGTGAGGAAGAGCGTATCAGCCAGCCTGCTACAACCTATGTAGCTTCAGGTTCTGGTGCAACCGGACAGACTTCGCAAGTTAGGGCATCAACGCTTGACTCTATTGCAACTTACCTGAAATCAAAATATGGCTATGATCCGGGGCCGTACCAGGGATATAGCTACCAAACTTTCAGTAATAAAGTGACTGCAAAAATCGACTGGAACATCGATAAGAACAATACTTTAAGCGCTAAATACTTCTATCTGAAGTCATACGGCGATCACCCTGCAAGTAACTCAGGTATTACCAACGGTGGTGTTGGCTTCGGTACAACCCGTGCACCAGGTCTTAACACACTGCCTTTCTATGGATCAGGTTATCGTATCAACAACAACTTTAACATCGGCATTGTCGAGTTAGATACCCGTATCAGCAGCACAATGTCAAACAGGGCTACTGTAGGTTACTCTGCATTGAGAGACTTCCGTTCATCATTAGGTAACGGTTTGTTCCCAATGGTTGATATTGCTGGCAGCACTACTTCTACTTTAACCAGCTTTGGTTACGAATTGTATACAGCAAATAACTTACTGAACACTAATATCTTCCAGTTTTCTGATGACTTTACCATCTATTCCGGCAGACACGAATTTACCTTCGGTACAAACGATCAGATACAAAGCTACAAGAACGGTTTCGCACCTGACTATAATGGTTTGTACACTTACAAATCAGCATCAGACTTCCTGAACGGTTTACCTGCAGCAGCTTATACTGAGCGTTATTCAGCATTGACTGATGGTTCTTTCCCATTTGCTAAAATCAAAGCAGGTATATTCAGTGCTTATGTTCAGGATAAATACAATGCTACCGATAACTTAAAGTTGACTTACGGTATACGTGCTGATTATGATGCGTTCCCAACTACATTACCCTCAAACCCAAATGTTCCTGCTTTGACTTTCCAGCAAGGAATTCATGTTGATCCTTCTGTATTGCCAAAGAACAGAATTCAGTTATCTCCTCGCTTCGGATTTAACTGGGATGTAAACGGTGATCAAACTACACAGGTACGAGGTGGTACCGGTTTATTTACAGGTACTGTACCATTTGTATGGATATCTAACCAGGCATCAAACAATGGTGTACTTTTCGGTTCAAAAACAATCACTGCTGCAGGTGACCCTGCTCTGATTTTCAATCCAAATGTAAATGCTAACCGTCCTCCGGTTCCGGCCCCAGCAAATACTTCATACGAGCTGGACGTTGCTAACCCGAACCTGAAATATCCAAAGATATGGAGAACAAATCTTGCTGTTGACCATAAATTACCAGGTGGCATCATCGGTACTTTAGAAGGTGCTTATACAAAAGATATCAATTCTATCTATCACGAAAACCTGGTACTGTCTGACACTTATGTTACTTTACCCGGGCCAGAAGGACAGATACGTTATACTTCTAAAAACACTACTCCTACAGCAGCTAACGCTACTGCTGCAAACCCATCTATCACTGGTTTGTATTACATGACCAACTCTAGCAAGGGTTATTCATACTTTGTTACTGCTCAGTTACAGAAGAGCTTTACCAACGGGCTTTATGCTAACGTTGCTTATACCCACAGCGGTTCGAAAGACGTAAATGACGGTGGTTCAACGGCAAGTACTATCTGGAGCACCCGTTATATATCAGGAAATCCGAATGCTGATGTCACTTCAAACAGCTCTTTTGTTCAGCCAAACCGTATCATAGCATCATTCATGTACAAAAAATCTTACTTTGATCATGCTTCTACTTCTGTTGGTTTATTGTTCGAGATGGCTAATAATGGTGCGGTATCTTACATCACCAGCGGTGACCCTAACAATGATGGTGCTACAAACGATTTGATGTATATTCCAAAAAATCAGTCAGACATCCTTTTGGTACCAGATGCAAAAAGCAACCCCGGTACAGCACAACAACAGTGGGATGAACTGAATGCATTTATCAACCAGGATAAATACTTAAGCAGCCACAGAGGTCAGTATGCTGAAAGAAATGGTGTAATATTGCCATATTTCAAAAGACTTGACTTTAAAGCTGTTCAGGATTTCTATGTAAACGTTGGTAAATCTAAAAACACAATCGAGATAACTTTCGATATTATCAACGTTGGAAACCTGTTGAACAAGAACTGGGGACTATATCAGAACTCATTTAACGGTTTCGCCAGCGGAAGTACTACAGTACTTAAATATCTTGGTTTAGATGCAACAACCGGACGCCCAACCTATTCGTTCCCATTGTTGAACGTTGGAACCAACACACCTGTTACCAAATCATTTGTTGATGACAGCAGCCAGCTATCACGCTGGCAGGCTCAGTTAGGTTTACGTTATATATTTAACTAATATTGATTAAACCTTAATAAGAAAACCCCGGTCGATTAGACCGGGGTTTTTTGTTTGTTAAAAAAATAAAGCTGTTGTTGTATTAGTTATATACAAACTCTCCAAACTCCGACTTTACAGTCACTTGTTTCTTTTCTGCTGCTTCAACATATCCGATTATTTGTGCATCTACGTCAAAGCTTTTAGATATCTGGACCAGATCAGTAGCAATTTCCTTTGGAACATACAATTCCATCCGGTGACCCATATTAAATACTTTGTACATTTCCTGCCAGCTGGTTCCAGACTCTTCGTGTATCAATTTAAATAGTGGTGGAACGGGGAACAGGTTATCCTTTATCACATGCAGGTTATCGATAAAGTGCAGCACTTTGGTTTGTGCGCCGCCGCTGCAATGCACCATGCCATGAATTTTACTGCGATATGTATCCAATATTTTTTTGATGATAGGCGCATAGGTGCGGGTAGGGGAAAGTACCAGTTTACCGGCTGTAACGCTTTCACCGTTGCCTATATCGATTTGATCAGTCAGGTTTTTACTGCCTGAAAATACCAGGTCGTATGGCACAGCATGATCATAGCTTTCAGGGAATTTTTCTGCGATTGATTTATTAAATACATCATGACGTGCAGAAGTTAAACCATTGGAGCCCATGCCGCCGTTGTATTCTTTTTCGTAAGTAGCTTTGCCATAGGAAGCCAGCCCGACAATCACGTCACCCGGTTTAATGCTATCGTTGGAGATCACATCCTCGCGTTTCATGCGGCAGGTTACGGTTGAGTCGACAATGATGGTGCGCACCAGGTCGCCTACATCGGCGGTTTCACCACCGGTAGAGTAGATGCCTATTCCTGCATCACGTAATTCCGCTAAAATTTCTTCTGTACCATTAATGATGGCAGCAATTACTTCGCCGGGTATAAGGTTTTTATTGCGGCCGATGGTTGATGAAAGTAGGATATTGTCGATAGCGCCAACACAAAGCAGATCATCTAAATTCATGATTATTGCGTCCTGTGCTATACCCCGCCAAACAGAAACATCGCCTGTTTCTTTCCAATAACTGTAAGCCAACGACGATTTAGTTCCCGCACCGTCAGCATGCATGATATTGCAATAATCCGGGTCGCCGTTTAATATATCTGGAATGATTTTACAGAAAGCTTTCGGAAAAATGCCTTTGTCTATATTCTTTATAGCATTATGAACATCGTCTTTAGAGGCTGAGACACCCCTTTGATCATACCGTTGCGAAGAAATCATGGGCAAATATAGTGAATAGTGGTGAGTGGTAAGTCGGCAATGGTCAATAGTTAATAGCCAACCAGATTATTAACCACTGTAACTAATACAACCTTTATAACCAATACAACTGCTACAACCTCTTCAACTTTTACAACCAACTCAAGAATACTCTTTTAGTAACTGGCGATACTTATTAAGAGCTGCAGATTTGGAGATGAAACCTAAAAATTGATTTTGATCATCTATGACAGGTAATACCCAGGTTGAAGTTTCGTCAAACTTATTGATAACAGAAACCATATCTTCATGATTGTTTATTACCTGTACGGGTATTTTCATAAAAGTGTGTATATCTGTTTCGGCCTGGAATTCTGAATTGAATAAAATAGGCCTTAAATCATCAAGGTAAACTACGCCGGCAAGTTCGCCCTCATCGAGCACAGCGATAATATTTCGCTTGCCGTGTTTTACTACTTCTAACAGATCCTTAAATGTGGAGTTAATATTTAGGGTAAGCGCATTTTTCTCGATCAATTTCTCAACATTGATGAGCAAAAGCAAATTCTTGTCATGTTCGCGGGTGAATATCTTGCCTTCATCGGCCAGTTTTTTCAGGTCAGGAGAGATATGTGAGAACCACTTGCCGATCAGGAAGGAAATTACACAGACAATCATTAAAGGTATAAAAAGATCATATCCTGAGCTTGATTCAGCTATCAGGAATATAGCTGTCAGCGGCGCGTATAAAACCCCGCTCATTACACCTGCCATACCTACAATAATCAAATTGATGGTTGGCACATCCGGTATTCCTGCCCAGGAACAGATAATCGCAAATAAGTAACCTAATGTTCCGCCTGCAAATAAGGATGGTGCAAAATTGCCTCCATTGCCACCACCATATAATGTTACGGGAGTGGCTACCGCTTTAAGCAGGCAAACCAATCCGAGAAAACTCACTACCACCCATTCTTTATAGCCAATGTATCCAAAAAAGCTGTGCTCGATGATATGGTTGATTTCGCCATTGGTAAACGATTTGATGCTTTCATAGCCTTCGCCGAAAAGAGGGGGCAAAAGAAGGCATAAAGCAGAAAGAATAACGCCACCAATAATAGCTTTTTGAATTTTTGAAAGTTTTAGCTTGTGAAAGAAGTGCTCTACTTCCTGGGCGATTACAATAAAATAACGGGAGTATAAACCGCATATTAGTCCTAAAATCAGGTAATAGGGTATGTTATGATAATTGAAATCATGCCGCGCATTGAATTTGAATAGTACTTTTTCATTTAAAATTATCCGCGAAAGTAAGCTGCCGCAAACCGCAGCTACCACTAAGGGTATAAAGTCTGTAAATACCACACCGGTAAGTAATATCTCGAACGCAAACATCACTCCGGCAATTGGGGCATTAAATGCCGCTGCAATACCTGCCGAAGCACCTGCTGCCAGTAAAAGTGTGCGGTCTTTATAACTCAGTTTATAGGTTTGGGCGAAATTTGATCCGATTGCGGCCCCGGTAACCGCTATCGGGCTTTCAAGTCCGGCTGAACCACCCAGACCTACCGTGACGGCACTTTGTACTATTTGTGAATACATTTTTACAGATGATACAAAACTGGAGTTTCTGGCAATTTCATATAAAATAGCTGGAATACCCTTGCGGTCCTGTCCTTTGAAAAAATAAATTACGATAAGTGTGGTCAAGGTAATTCCGAGGAAAGGGAATAAGCCGTAAAAAAGAATCTGATCTGTAAAGTGGACCTTATTGGTAATCAAAAAATGTATGTAGTGTACCAGCGATTTTAAAATAACACCGGCTAAGCCCGCGGAACATCCGACTAATATACCGGACAAAATCAGGAATTGATTGTGGGATAATTTAGTATTTAGCCATTGGAAGACAATTTCATAACTTTTGGCCTTTTTCAGCCCATAACGTCTTGATTTTTTAACCAGGCTGACAAATTCGAGATATTTCTTTAAACTTCTATATTTATTGGGTGACATATAATTTGCAAAAGTGATCAAATAATTTGCGGAATAGAAAATTATTTTATTTCAATTAAATTAACGTCTTTAATTTATTGCTAACATCTCATCGGTTTTCTTAATTTAGCCAAACAGCTTACATTTAATGGAAATCGTCCACTGGCTCAGGCTTCAGCTAAAAAGATCATTTGACAGGATACGTAATGAAAATTTAAAGAAAAACTTATTACAAGCTATCCCTTTTTGGATGGCATCTATAATAGTCGGTTTATTAGCGGTTATTTATACTAAGTTATTTGTTTATGCAGAAGACATGACTTCTTATGTTTTCAACCATCATGCCTGGTTTCTTTTCATACTATCACCCGTTTGTTTTGTTTTTGCCTGGTGGCTGGTGTACCGTTTCGCTCCATATTCAAGAGGAAGCGGAATACCACAAGTAATGGCAGCCATACAATTATCGGTACCTAAAACCAATAATATAGTTGATAGGCTCTTGAGCTTTCGGATCATATTTATAAAAATACTTTCAAGTCTGGTTATGGCAATAGGAGGAGGCGCTATTGGTCGCGAAGGCCCTACAATACAGCTTGCTGCCTCTGTATACAAAATAGTTTACCAGGTGCTGCCAAAATGGTGGCCGAAAATTGCTAAAAGAAATATGATTGTTACAGGGGCTGCTGCAGGCCTTGCTGCAACTTTTAATACGCCTCTCGGTGGGATTGTATTTGCCATCGAGGAACTAACGAAAACACACTTTAGTTACTACAAAACCGCAATATTTTCATCGGTTATCATTGCCGGTTTAACTGCGCAGGGCTTATTGGGGCCATATTTATATCTTGGCTACCCTAAATTAGATGGTCTTTCAACCTCCATTTTTTTGGGTGTGGCATTTGTGGCTATGATTTCGGGGCTTTTAGGGAGCGCTTCGGCCAAATTGATACTGTTTATTTTTTCTTTAAAGGCCAGGTTTAAACATACTTACCATCATGTTTTCTTTGTAGCCGGATGCGCCCTGGTGATGGTTTTTCTCGCCTGTTTTGTCAATCAGGAAGTTTTAGGGTCTGGCAAAGATATTATGGAAAAAACATTGTTCACATCTGATAAATATGTGCATTGGTACACGCCGTTATTAAGGATAGGCGGACCATTATTTTCTTTCACGACAGGTTCGGCAGGAGGTGTTTTTGCGCCTTCGTTAGGGGCCGGCGCAAGCATTGGCTCCGTTATAGCCAGTTGGTTTAAAACATCGGATATTGACACTAATATGCTTATTTTGGCCGGCATGGTCGGTTTTTTAACCGGGATAACCCGTTCTCCATTCACATCGGTTATATTGGTTTTAGAAATGACAAACAGGCATAGCGTGATATTTCATTTGATTCTGGCCGGCATGGTTGCCAGTTTGATTTCCTTGCTTATAGACAAACACTCGTTGTATGATCATCTGAAAGTCCAATATATAAGGGCCTTGAACACGCCAGAAGAAACAGAAAAAACAGAACAGGTAACAATGGCTAAACAATAGGCTTTGCGACCGCATTCAGATGCGATTTATAATGTTCTAAAAATCAGTCGAAAAGTTGTTTTGATCTATTTTACTTTACGAACAACAGCTCTCTGAATTTAGGCAGAGGCCATAGTTCATCATCTATCAATTGCTCCAACTTGTCAACATGATAGCGGATCGGATCGAAGAAGGCTTTAACGTTTTCATCATAAGCTATTGCTTTCTCTCGCACATCTTCTATAATATTCGCTTTTTTACGCTCAGTTATCATCGCTTCCACATTCGATTTGATGAAATTGACATGCTCAGATATTTTATTGATAATATCCAACTGAGCGGCATAGGTTGTTTCTTTCAACCCGATATCTTTCAAGCCTTTTACATTCTCCACTAATTTGCTCTGATAGGATATGGCTGCCGGAATAATTACGTTGGTTACGATTTCTCCGATAACTCGGGCTTCTATTTGTAATTTCTTGTAAAAACTATCCAATAATATTTCATGCCGCGCATGTGCTTCTCTTTTGCTAAATACAGCAGTATCTTCAAATAAAATGGCCGATTTTTCTGAAAGGATAGCATCCAAAGCCTTAGGAGTGGTTTTGAAATTAGATAAACCTCGTGTTGCGGCTTCTTTTTCCCATTCCTCGCTATAACCATTGCCTTCAAAGCGTATAGCTTTTGATTCCTTGATATATTTTTTGATCACCATCAGCAAAGCAACATCTTTCTTTTCTCCTTTTTTGATCAGCTTGTCTACATCATACTTGAATTTCCTGAGCTGATCTGCCATGATCATATTAAGGATAGTCATAGGCCCAGAGCAATTTGCAGATGAACCCACAGCACGCAACTCAAACTTATTGCCGGTAAATGCAAAAGGAGAGGTCCTGTTACGGTCGGTGTTGTCCTTTAATATTACAGGTATCTTCGGTATGCCCTGCCATAGTAAAGCATCATCCTTGATCTTTTTGCTGATTCTTGATGTTTCGATCTCATCAAGCACATCGCTCAACTGGCTGCCCAGGAATATAGATATAATAGCAGGAGGGGCCTCATTTGCTCCCAAACGGTGATCGTTATCCACAGATGCTATGGATGCACGAAGTAAATCAGCGTGTTCATAAACCGCTCTGATGGTATTCACGAAGAAAGTAAGGAACATCAGGTTGTTTTTCGGAGTCTTGCCCGGCGACAAAAGGTTTCTTCCTGTATTGGTGATCATAGACCAGTTATTGTGCTTCCCCGATCCGTTGATGCCTGCATAAGGCTTTTCGTGCAGCAATACTTTAAAATTATGACGCCTGGCTACGCGATCCATCAAATCCATCAACAATTGATTATGGTCAATCGCGAGGTTGATCTCTTCATATATTGGTGCACACTCAAATTGTGATGGCGCTACCTCATTATGACGTGTCTTTAACGGAATGCCTAATTGTAAGGCTTCAGTCTCCATGTCCTGCATAAAAGCATATACCCGCTCAGGTATCGAACCAAAATAATGGTCCTCTAACTGTTGGTTTTTTGCCGACATATGCCCGAATAATGTGCGACCAGTTAAATAAAGGTCTGGCCGTGCATTAAATAAGGCAACATCAACCAGGAAATATTCCTGCTCAATACCTAATGAAGCATTTACCTTTTCAATGCTCTTATCAAAATAATGACATACGTCAACTGCTGCTTTATCCAGTGCCGTTAGTGCCTTTAATAATGGCACCTTATAATCTAAGGCCTCACCGGTATAAGAAACAAACACGGTTGGTATACATAAAGTACGACCCATAATAAAGGCAGGCGATGACGGATCCCATGCTGTATAGCCCCTTGCTTCAAAAGTATTGCGTATGCCGCCACTCGGGAAACTGGATGCATCCGGCTCCTGTTGTGCTAAGGCATCGCCTGAGAAGACTTCGATTGCTCCGCCATCACCGGTCGGTTCAAAAAAGGCATCATGCTTTTCTGCCGTTGAACCGGTAAGCGGTTGAAACCAGTGCGTATAATGTGTGGCGCCTTTACTCATCGCCCATGATTTCATTACCGATGCAACCTGCTCAGCCATATCGCGGGGGATCGGTTCTCCTTTATCAATTGAATTGATGATAACCTGGTAAGCTTCTTTTGAAAGGTATTCTTTCATTTTCAGCTTATCAAATACGCTGGAGCTGAAATAGTCTGAGATTTTGTTTGACGGTAGCTTCACGTCAGGCGTTGTCCTGTTTAATACCGCCCGCAAAGCTTGAAATCGAATGTTTGACATCTTTATTGATTTAAAGGTTATCTCAAAAGTAAAATTATCTATGAGAATACGCAGAATATTTGGTCAAAATATCTGATTATTTAAAAAATCATGGCACAAATCAATGTTTTTTAATACGTTGACCTCGTGATGAGCGAAAAATCACTGATTTTTTTCAAAAACTGTGGATTTGAAGAGTGCTTTTGAGTGATTTTTTGAGAAATAGCCAAAAGTTGGCCTGTAAAATTTCAAAAGGTGTAATTTTTACATCTTATTTCTTCCAAGAGATTTTATTTTGATCTTTTTTGATTGAAAAAAATGCAAAATGCTGTTATTTTTTTCTATATTTTTTATGATTTTCATAATTCTTTATCTTTTTATATAAAAATGGCAATGAAAAATTTGTTTTTTTTGAAAAACATACATAATTTCATGAAAAATTAAGAAAATCATATTTAAAATTTAAGAAATATATGATTCTATTAAATGTTTAGATGGATTATTTAAGTTAAATGTGCTATAGATTCAGAATATCATAAAATTCGTTCATATCAATCAAACTAAATTAAACAAACAATGAAAGTAAAATCTCCAAAAGTGAACTTGTTCAGTCTTCTCCGACAACTGACGCGTGAAAGGTGGGCGCTCGGAGCGACCATTTTTTCTGGAAAAATGATCGGACTAGGTTTAGTGCTGGTAGCCATGATGGCTATTCCGGGACTATTACCTACCGTTGCGCATGCTGCAACCGCACCAGCTAAACCAACAGACCTGGAAACATCGATGATGAATACGATGAATACCATCTGGACATTGGTTGCTGCGTTTTTAGTTTTCGGGATGCAGGCTGGTTTCGTTATGCTGGAAGCAGGCTTTGCCCGCAAGCGCGAAACAGTGAATGTGTTGATGGAGTGCGTATTTGATACCTGCCTTTGCGGTATCCTGTTTTATGCTGTAGGTTATGCCTTCATGTTCGGATGGGGTAACGGCTTTATCGGCTGGCATGGAGACCCTGCAGGCAAGATCAGCGGATCATGGTTCTTCCTTCAAAATACACCTGATACTTACGGCGGCACCGGTATCCCGGTAATTGCACACTGGATTTTCCAGTACGCTTTTGCTGATACCTGCTCAACTATAGTTTCTGGTGCGATGATCGGTCGTACAAGCTTCCGTGGCGATATTCTTTACAGTATCGGTATTACCGGTTTCATTTACCCAATCATTGGCCACTGGGCATGGGGACCTGACGGCTGGTTAGCTGTAATGGGCACTAAAGGTAACTTCTTTGAATCATTAGGTCAGGGCTTCCGCGATTTCGCAGGTTCAACAGTGGTGCACACCATTGGTGGTATCGCATCGTTAGCCGGAGCGATTGTTTTAGGCCCTCGTATCGGACGTATATTTAAACGAGATGATAAAGAGAAAGGCGGCATGCCACCGGGACATAATATGTTAGTTGCCGCTGTAGGTACATTTATCCTGTGGTTCGGCTGGTACGGATTTAACCCAGGTAGTACACTTTCTGCTATGGACGTGCAAGGTATTGGCCGTGTTGCTACTAATACAACGCTTGCAGCCTGTGCGGGCGGTATGTTTGCTATGATTGCCGCACTGTGGTGGGGTGACACCAAAGGTAAATTCGACTTGGGTTATACCTTGAATGGCTGTCTTGGCGGCCTGGTTGCTATTACCTGTCCTTGTTACTGGGTAAGCCCGCTTGGCGCTACTTTATTAGGTGCTGTTGCCGGTTTAGTAGTATTTGGCGGTATGTACCTGATCGAGTATTTCAGAATTGACGATCCGGTTGGTGCTGTATCAGTACACGGTTTCGCTGGTATATGGGGTACCTTATCATTAGGTTTGTTCGCTTCAGGTCAATTCGGTGCAACTGGTCCAACTGGTCCGGATAACTCAGCTCCTGTAACAGGTTTATTCTATGGCGGTGGCTGGAGCGTATTCACAGCACAGGCTATCGGTACATTTACTATTGCTGCTGCTGTGTTCGCGGTAACTGCTATCATGATGTTTATCATAAACAAATTCCCATATCCTTGGAAACTGCGTGTTGAAGAACATGGTGAAACAGGATTGGGCGGTCTGGATGTATTCGATCACGGTATCGAAGTATATCCTGCCCAGGATGACGAAGTAAGCCTGACCGGCTTATTCGACAAAGGTGTTAAATTACCGGCAGAGGCTTAATAAATAAGCGCTGTAATTCTTCATATATCCCGTGCGGTTGGTAAAAGGTCGCAACTTTTACAACCCTCATATACCAACCGCACGGTATTTCTAAATCTTAAAATCTTCCTGGCTCTTAATGACTGCTAAACATTAAGGTTTAGGCTTACGGGGGATTTTATGTCTAAAAGTTCAATCAAATCAAACCAAACTAATACTCAAATCAATTCAATCAAACAACTAGTATCATGAAAAAAATACTTTTACTCCTATCATTATTCGTTATTGCCGTCACTTCAGTTAAAGCCAATACTCCAACAGCAGTTGCCGATACCGGAAAGGTGGGCACCACCGCTGACCCAAAAGATCCGCCGTTGATCTTTACCGGTTCAGTAGACACTTATTGGAAATATGATTTCTCAGGACATGCGAATATCCCAACCAGCTTTGCTTCTG
>JAFDZM010000007.1 GCA_018266915.1 Bacteroidota bacterium
TTTGAAGGAAATGGGTTAGTTTATTGGCTTAAATATCCTGTTCCACCTGATCTTATTGAAAAAACTTTGGGTTGAATCGGTACTGAAAAAGGTGATCATCGCTTTGCCGACGATGTGGTCCTCGGGTACATAGCCCCAAAAGCGGCAGTCGAGCGAGTTGTGGCGGTTATCGCCCATCATCCAGTAGTAATTCATTTTGAAGGTGTAGCTGGTAGCTTTTTGTCCGTTAATGAGAATGTCTTTGCCTTGAGTCTCTACTTTGTTATGCTCGTATAATTCGATGGCGCGCCGATATAATGCCATAGTCGAATCGTTTAGTGGAATGGTGTATCCTCGCTTTGGCAAGGTGAGCGGACCGAAGTTATCCTGGTTCCATCTGAAATGCGGATTATGAGGGAATACAGTTGAATCCCATTGACCGGCGGGCAGAACCACCGGTGTGACGCTTTTGATGTACGATTGACTCTTTAATGCTGAAAGATTTTTGTAGGGAACCGTTACTGCGGTGCCGTCAGTTTCGGATGGTTTTACTCCCAAATTAGTATAAAAATCCGGATTAATGTTAGACCCATCGGTAACTATGCGGTAATCAGTTTGTGAATCGGGGGCATTTGGTGCGGCCTTGCCGTTTATGTAGACTTGTCCGTTTACAATGGTCAATACGTCACCCGGTGTTGCCTGGCAGCGTTTGATGAGGGCGGTACGTTCGTCTACCGGTAAATTGTAATGCGGGTCAGCTTCTTCGGGTTTATTGAATACCACAATGTCGCCTTTCTTTACTTCGGACAATCCCGGCAGGCGCCAATAAGGTAGTTGTATCCAGTCGAGATAGGTTTTTATACCATAAACTTTTGGTTCCGTGAATGGGATGGAAAGTGGTGTGTTGGCTATGCGTGGGCCGTAACTGATCTTGCTTACAAAAAGATAATCACCAACTAATTCAGTTCCTTCCATGGAGCCTGAGGGTATCGCATAAGCTGAAAACAATAATCCACGGATAATGGTAGCAGCGACGAAGGCGAATAACAAAGCATCCATCCACTCGCGCAGTTTGCTTTTTTTAGGTTTTTGCGTATCTGTCTTTTTCCGGAGCGGCCATTTCCAAGTCATGATAAATATGATTTATCATGTTAGATGAGTTGGGGAGAGGATTGTTACAAGGAAATTCAACTTTTTTAAGACAGTTAAGTGATCCGTTTATTTACCAAAGGCATTTTACTTTGTACAAATAGAAATTTTCGTCTCTGGTAATAACGGTTAATTTTTCAACTATGCCCTGTGCTATAATCAACCGGTCAAAAGGATCCCGGTGATGAAAGTCCAGATTGTTAAGCTCCAGAATATGTTCAAAGGAAATCGGCAGTATATCGATTTTGTTTTCAATACAAAAATCAATAATGTTTTTGAACTTTGATTTGATCCGAAGCTTGTTCAACTTCATTTTGATCGCAATTTCCCACACGCTTGCTATGCTAAAGAAACATTGATTATCAGCATCTTTAATTTTAGCGATAGCCTTATCAGACAAAGACAGATCGCCATTCATAAACCAAATAAAGGTATGGGTATCTAATAAAAGCTTCATCGGGTGTATTCCTTGAAGTCTTCAAGGGGTTCGTCAAAATCATCAGACATTTTAAAAAAGTCTTTCGCATACCCAAATTGACGCTCTTTTATTTTTTTTCCTTTTTCAGATTTCTGTTTTAAAAAGGCAACAAAGTCCGATACCTCCTTTTTTAGATCTGTTGGAAGTGAAGATATTTGAGAAAATAATTGAACATTAGTCATGACGATCAACCTAATACACAAAGATAACTAAAAAATATAAAATAGGGTTGGAGGCATCTCCATTTTGTAACTTATAACAATATATTAATCTGAAAATAATTGACGATTTTCATTTTCAATTTTCCTCAAAACTATTCATCGCCCGCCAGATGGTGCGCTCGTCCCTGTTGAATTTTCCTCCGGCCTCCAACACTGCCTGGTTTTTGGTGATGCCCCGCGCTTGAACCTGTGCCTGTACCCATAGATAGATCTCGCGGTAAATGAAAACTTTAGCGGTGATGAAACCAGCTTTGTAAAGCTCAGAAAATATGCCGTCGTCGAATAAGGTGTTGGCGATTTTGATGTTCATTGCTTGGTTGTAGTGGTTGTAGAAGTTGTATTGGTTGTAGTGGTTGGATCGGTTAGCTTCATCCTAAATCCTTCTCCAGGGGAGAAGGACTTTTAATGCACGGTTACAGATTTACCCTGTTGATAGTTTGAGCGAGGATATTTTGTTGGTTGTTGATGTCTTTTACATCTACATAAACGGGAGGGAAGTTGTTGATCATCTGGTAGGCGACAGTATTAGCTAAATTTTTCTGATCATTTACGGGTTGGTTATAGTAACGGTTAGTGTTGCCGCCGTCGGTAAATATACCACCCACGGCGTAGCCCCTTGATAAATTTGGTACTGAAAAGTCCCGTCCGCCAAAGGCAACGTTAATGGCGCTTACCAGGTTACGTGCCCAGGGGTCGCGCATGGCTTCCGATACCACTACTGCTTCTCCTGAGCGGAGATAGGCGTTGGTATTATCAGTTCGACTATAGCCCGGCAGAACAGCGCCTTTTCCATCCGATTTGAAATAACCGCCCTTGGCGAGTGCGGGTGGTTGTTGTTTGCTGATGATTGCTAATTGTGCAGCTGTTTGGGCGGCGATAACTCCAATAGCTATAGTTCCGGCTATTGGACCTAATGTAGCTTCAGCTTTGGTAATGGCAATGGCACCATTTATAATTGCCTGCGCTCTTGCTGCGTTTTGATCGGCTTTGAATGCTTTGTTTTTTGCGGCGTTTTCCAGCTTGTCATATTTCTGATTGATGGCTGCTACCGCAGCTTTATCGTCGCCGGCGGCAGCTATTGCTGCCTTCCTGGCTTTTTCGTTTTTTGCTACATCATAATCCCGCCTGGAGTCGTTACTCTTAGTCATTATAGAAAAGATCGAGTCGGCAGTTTTTTGCGTGCTATCGATGATGCTTGCCCGGATTTTATCCTGTGATGCTTTTGTATCTGTTTCAACCGCCTTATTGGCATCTTTATTCATTGCGATTACTGATTTGCCTCCATCTGTTGCAGCTTTTTTATAATATCCAATTACATTACTAAACGCTTTTTTGAACCCGTCACTAAAAAAACTGAATATTCCATTGCCTGTTTTTTGTACCTGATCTGACGCTTCTTTAACACCAGCCTGCACACCAGTCCCCACGGCTTCTCCTATTGCCCCTGCCCCTTTTTTAATATTATCCAGCTGCTCTTGTGCATTACTGTTTACCTGTACGTCAATTTTAATTGTTTTCTTAATGTCGTCTGCCATAACTATGTTATTAATATGTTTTTAATGCCAATTGGCATATTTTATTGTATAATACAATAAATCGTGTGTTTAAAAAGTAAATTATTTAAAGATCAGATTGTCTTTTGTTGTCTACAATCTTTTCAAGAGAGGTATCCTCGTAAAGAAGCGTCAGCGTTAGCGATTCATCAAAAGGTTCAATTTCCAGTCCCATACCATTCTTGTTTTTTGCTATCCATATAGTTTTGATGACGATATCTTTTGACCATACCTTCCTGATTTTGGCTGCAGTACTTCTGAATTCGGGATAGTTATCGGCCTCAAAAGGCTTGCCATAAACCGCTGTAATATCGCTAACAAGGTCATCATATGCATATAGTATGTCGTTGTCGCTGTACTTAAATGAGAACATAGCTTTATATGCTTTATTTTTTACGAAGTCTACAAAAAGATATGAAACAGGCCTTTGACTTAAAGAAAAATTTGAAAACACCAGCTCGTTTTTTGTACAGAGTGAATCTACTTGTTTACCGCCCTTGGCAAGTACAGCAGCCTTTACAGTTGCTGAATCACTCCCAAATGGAATATCCATAAAACCGTCAATTGATTTCTTTTGAGCAAATGTGAGGCAGGGGAGCAAAAATATAAGAAGGGATAAGATATTTTTCATACAATAAGGCTTGCTAAGTATATTAGCAAATATAGGAATCAATAATTGATTTTACAAATATTTTGATTTTGCCTCACCTAAATCCTCTCCAAAGGAGAGGACTTTTTTTTTCTTTAATACCCTATCCCAATTTTACCAGTTCCACCTTGCAAGGTTGACCTTTGCGCCAGCTATCTATTTTGTTGATGTAGTAATAGGCGTTGTCTTGTTGCAGGTAGACCGGTATCAATAAATCTAACTCCAGAATATCGCGGGGCGTTAACAGGAAGTAACGGATTACCTTTTTGGTTTGGGTTAACACTTTTTGTAATTCGGGATAATATTTTGTTTTTAGTCCTGGTAAGGTTGTATTAGCAGTTCCCGGCATATCGCAGAAGCAAAGATTATAGTCACCCTCAGGTTTATAAAAATAGGGTGTGGAGATAGTATCGTTTACTGTAATATTGGTAGTGCCATCTGTGAACGTAATGGTTTTGCCCGATGGGAGACGGGTCTTCTGATCGATGAGAATACGAGGCGATACACCGACGGAGAAATCCATACTATCTGAGGTATTGTCTATCATTTTTATTTGGGCAATTTGCCCTATCAGATATGGGCGGTTAAGTGTTGGGGCAAACTGGCTCTCCAAAAGATCGGCTGTTGCCGGCAGCGTGGTATCATTGATGTTGATCTGTGCGTTGGCAAAATCTTTTGGTAATACATTATCGTCTTCTTTGTATTTCATATAATTTACCTGTGCGTAGCTTCCTAATTGAAATGATACCTGTTTGCCCTGATCAATGCATTTGCCGGTCCAGTCACTTGCAATCGGAATGTTGTTTACAATATCACGTAAGGAGTTGAAGCTTACTGTGCGGGTAGCATTGTCTGTTTGGCAAATGATGCCAAAACGCTGCAAGGTATCCTTTAGCAAATCTTTTTGACTGATATCGGGAAAGATTCGCTCGCATTGAACGGTTTGACCAAATTGGACATTTTGATTTTGTGATTGAACTGTAAAAGTAGCGCCCTGGTAAATGACAAACGATGAAGGATTGTCACCAAGCCAGGTGTAACGTACTTCAACACTTTCACCATCATTTAGCGTTGTTTGGAATGAAACGACTGTATTATAGATATCAACATACCCTTTAATATTCCCTCCATCGCCGCTGGTTCTTTGCCACGAACCCATATCCCATGTAAAATCAATACTTGCTGATTCGGCGTCGCCGGCAGATGTGTGTGTGATCAGGACTACTTTAAAGTGGGTAGGATGATTTCCGGTTATTTTGCCTGTCATGCGTACATGCGGGAAAGTTACTGTTACAAGTATATTGTTTGTCTGCGATGAGACGAATGTAGTACCACCTGAGAATTGATGGGATGGATCTGAATTAATAAGATCCCATGTTAAAGTACCATTTGGGTTGGCGTCGCTGGGGTGATCCAATAATTTATTGATACCTGTTGCCACCGCACAACTCCGGTTATCCGGCCGATTCTGATAATCGGCCCCATGCTCCCATGAACTGTTACTGAACTGGCAAATAAGTAATGGATAAAGCGGATCATCAAGCAATGATCCTTTACCTTTATAGCCGGCCGATTGCAACAACAAATCAATAGCTGATTTAATAAAGAAGCCTGGCCTGAGATAATGGACATCGATGGGTGGTGTAAAATCCTGTCCGTTGATAAATCCATAATCTATTACCGGGTATATCCACCCATCCGTTTTGGTTTGTGAGGTGGCTGCATTCTGCAGGTTCCAGGTATGGTCGTATTGTTTCCAAACCAGGTTTTGGCCATAGTTGGTCCACTGACTGGTGCTATCGCCCATATCATACAGTTTACCGTCTATCGCATCAAAAAAATCGACGTTGCCAGACAGTACAGTAACATTGGCGTTATCCTGCTCGATATTGTTAAGCTCGGCTATGCCATAAGGGATGATCTCCAAGCCATCCTGAATTAACCTGGCCGGATATTGCTGATAAGGGGCGTTGGTAGTAAAAGCGATATCATCCGGGAAGCCCAGTATCTGCCGGTTGCGTTGCGTAAGCGGCAATTTGAATTGGTTGCTGGTGTTTCCCTGCTGATTTTGCACCTCGGCCAGGTTGTTGATCTGGAAAGTGAGGGCGATAGGGCTATCGTCGTTAAGGTCGACCAGCTGATCATTAATGTATAATTGGAGTTGGTTCATTTTTTAGTTGTAAGGTTGAAAAGTTGGAAAGTTGCAAGGTTAAAGCATGTATTATTCTGATATTGATTAACTTAGATGTACCAATAATCTAAATCATAATGAATAAACTTTTCGGCATACTCTTTTTGATGATTTTAGTCGGTAGTCAGGCTAGTTGTAAAAAGGAAAACAAATCTCAAATTCCGGTTGGTTTGATTGGTAAATGGTATGTGCGGCAGGTCACAACAACATCGTCTTCAAATGCCTTTTCGGATACGCCCTATACAATCACTTACCCCGATACGGCTACTAACACTTATTATCAATTTAAAAATGACGGTACAGGTCTTGAGGAATATTCTGCTGATCCGAATTTTGTTTCTGTACCACCTCTGGGCTTTACTTACCAGGTTTCTGGCAACAATATTACCTTTTCGCAAATCACAGCTATTATGATGGGGAAAACCTATTCGTTTGAAATTCCGACCAGCAATACGCTGCTTCTTAGTATCAATTATAGTTATACAGCTGCGGGTACGGTTGTAAATAATGTGCAGAAAATAACGCTTGGTAAGTAAGCGTAATCCGTTTGGATATTAGTTGACGGCAGCCTCACCCTAAATCCCTCTCCAATGGAGAGGGACTTTTTTATTGCGTTTGAATATTGATAGACGGCATATTAAAGGTGATGCTGAAAGGAGCCTGCCCGTTCATGGTTTCGTATTCGCTGTAAGTTGCGGTGTTGATGACAATGGTTTGCCATTTCACGGGGTTTTTGTTCACCAGCATCTGCACTTTAGGTGAGTATTTGATGGATTGCAACCCCTTAATGTCATTAACAGACAGATCTTCGGCCATTACTTTCATTTTTTGCCCGGCATCTTTGGAGATTACTTCTTCAATGCTGTCCTGGTTTTCCCAATCATATACAAAGTTTTTAATGATAGTGGCGTTTTGCACATCAAGCGAAACTTCCTGGTTATAAACGAAGCGATAATATTCCCAGCTTCCGCTTAAGCCTATCCACCGTAGGTAAACCGATCGCTCATCCACTGCATCGTCAATGCGGATAGTTTGGGTTTGGGTTATCGCATGGGTCGTTCCATTCTCATCATCGTACTTTAAGCTAACAGTAATGTATCGTGCTTCATCCGGGAAGTTCCCATTTATCATTAAACGGTTTAACCCCAGTTGTACCGGAAGCGGCGTTGTGGAAATTGTTTGGCCTGAAATGATGAGTTTGCTGCTGTCCTGGTTAAGCAGCCATGAGCTATCTTCATTTAGCAGGAAATTGGCTTGCACATCTCCGGGTAATGGATTGCGGTTAATATCCAGTAAAGTAACTTCGCAATAGATATTGAGGCCAAGCAGGTTCTCGCTGTAAATAAAACCAATATCAAAGGGGTAACCATTGGAATAAGCAGGCTCGGCAAAATCGGTAATCCATTTTGCCAGTTGTGTATTATCAGTTAATGATGCAAAGGGTATATAAGCTGCCAGGTTGCCCCCATATTTGGTTCCCAATTGTTTGGCGGCATAGATCACATAATAGGGGTCGGAAATAGGGATGTAGGACGAAGTATAACCATCCGGGGTGCCATCGTACCAGCTTTCAGCATATTGGATTTGGTAGCTGGCGCTCAGGTTATCGTCGCGGAAGTTTGTTCGAGTAAAAGTGCTTTCATCTTTAGCACGCAGCAGGCTTTGCAGAAAGTTGGAAAAATCTGCACGGATGATGCCCTTACTATCCGGCCTGTTGGTGGCTTGAATGGTTTGCTGCTGACCGGTGAGCTTGTCCTGGTAGGTGATCTGTGTCCGCATTTTGTAATAAGGCCTGAGACTATTGATGTTGACATAGCCGCCTGTGGTTGATGAGGAAACATAAGGGGTATCGATGATCAGGGAATTGTATTGTACCTGGTAAACCTGATAAATACCGTTATAAGCTCCCGCATTTACATAGATCATTTCGTTGGGTTTGGTGCCGATCACCGTAGCGTTAATGTTTAACTGTGCTTTTTGTGTCTGGCTATCCTGCGTGATGCCGGTTACCTCGAAATCCTTACGCTGATAGGTAAATACAATTGGATTGAAAGCAGCATTCCACCGGGAAATGTTGCCATTGCCTAAATCTACGGATGGGTCGCCGATCAGCAGGTTGCTAACTGTGAGGAGTGTGAATTGCTTGAAAGCAGTACAACTGTTAGCATCGCGTATATAGGCGGTGTATGAGCCTCCGGTCAGACCGGTAAATATAGGCGACGACTGGTAGGTAATAGCGTCTAAACTATACTGAATAGGGCCGTAACCGGATGAAGCGTTGATGGTAATTTGTCCGTCGGCTGCACCGGGAGCGGATTCTTTTTTGTCGGTAATTATAGCATTGATGGCGGCATCGCACACTGTTGGGGGGCTGGGGGTACCTTCGGCAGAATCGACTACTGTGAAATTGCGGATGTCGATTACAGTTCCATCCGAAGCTTGTTTACGGCTCAGGATGCCGCTGTAGATCAGTAAGCTTTGGCCCGGGATGATGAAATCATGATTGTTAGTGTTTCCTGTGTCGTAAAATGCAACGGTGACCGTCATGTTATTGCCGTTGGCGGGATTATTGTTTTCATCGGTGATGATGATATAGACGTCGCCATTGGTGTAAATAATCCCATTATCGGTGGCGCTTACCTGGTTGGTGATCTGTATTTGGGGAAATAAAGACATAGGGAAGATAATTAGTGAATGAGTGAGTTAGTGAATGAGTGAATTTTTAACTCAACCCTAATGAATCAATTATTTGTTGTGATATTTCATCTGTCATTGGGTCGATGGTTTGATCGAGACGCAGGTTGATATTGGCTTCGCTGAGTGGTTCTGATAGAATGCCGGGTGTGCCTTTAAATCCTTTTTTGTCGATTGATTTTTTGATGGCCCAGGCGGCCTTGTCGGGTATGCCTTTGGCCTGGCACCATTGCTTGATGCGGTCGATCATGGGTGGACTGCCGGGTATAGCATTTGGACTGGTAGGGCTGCGCCCCGATTCCAGTATTTGCATGTAGGCTGGCAGTTGTAGCTGCGGGCTATCGCCATCGGTATCAATTACAATCTGCTGTGCAGTTTGCCCGGTGGCGTATTTGCCATTTGATTGCAGGGAATGGATAATGTCGGTTTTGAGGGACTCGAGGAAGGTGGTTAGGTGGTTGTTGGTCATTGGTCATTTGTCATTGGTGATGTTTTATGGTAATATATGTCGCATAGTTGACTCACCCTGCCCTCTCTACGCTACGCGTAAAGAGGGTTTTTTTAGATTTTTTACTCCCCTCTTTCCGCTTGCGGAGAGAGGGGTTGGGGGTGAGTAAACACGGACTTAATAACTTTCGAAATACATTGTCGCCAAGCTGATAGTCAAGCTAACACCTGTTGAGTTAACATCGAATTTATTGTAAACGGGAAGGCATTTGGCTTTGTCGCCTGCTTTGATGCGGAAGTAACGGCCATCGCCTTCGCGGTATTTGGATGCTTTGACGATGAACTCATTTGCCATGCGAAGTGCCTGGTTTACGTAGTCTTCGTTGCCGGATGTAAATTGATCGAATTCTGTCTTATACAAGAACTCCAAATAGAGTGAGAAGCTATTGTCCACAGAACCATTTACCTGGGGTGAAACATCAATGGGTTGTAATGGGTACATGAAAACGCAAGGGAATGAGGTGTCATCAGCCAGCTGATTGATCTCATTTACTGTGCCGTAAATAAAGTTGGGTTGCTCGGTAAGCGATTGGGTTATCGCTTCAATTTGGTTTCTTATGGGCATGGGGTTGGTTGATTGGTCATTAGTCATTAGTTGATTAGTTCATTAGCATTATCTGAACTGGAATTTGTTGAATGGATTATATGGCCTGAATTCTGAAAATCTTTTAACCTGTCTGCCAACAGGCCGGTTCTGAAAGTCTGGTTCAGGCAAAAGGCTCGGCGAAAAGCTTAGCTTCGGAAAAACCTTACTGGCTTAAGAGTTCAACGTGTGCTCTTAAATCTCAAATGATCGCAGGACTCCGTCCAGTCGTTAGTGCTTGGGTAAATTTCTATAACTCAATAAATTTCAGGTACGCCTAGCCGGGCGAGTCATCGATTTCCCTTGTGATTTTTTCGGAAGTAATTTCTTTTTAAAGGTGCTCGAAGAGGCTGAGCCCGTTAGATCGCCCTACTGAAGACTCAAAAAAAGAAGGCTTTATTACGACTGGTGTTGAAAATAATTTTGAATTGCCTTTTTAAGATGACCAACAGTGCTTTCTTTTAACTCTGGATGTGAATGATTCAACGATATGTCAAGACTAAACCTCGCAACAATATCTGATTGATTTTTGACAGTAAATTCCTTGTGATCACAATCGATCGTTAATTCTATTTTGTTGTCTTCATCAGCAAAAGCTGTTTTCAATGTTGGCAATAAAGCGTTATTGAAAATAGATTTGACTAAGGACTGATTCGTCAACTGATCGTTATAACCTTTAACCAAATCTTTCTTAAAGTTGTCGCCTATATTGGGCTGATGACGTGGGCCGAATTTTGGGAAGATATACAACAAGTTCACCGTATCAAGTCCTCTATCACATAATAAAACGATCCGATATCCGTAAGACTTTCCACCGCCTTTTGTTGAATTTGCAATGCGCGTTTTGTTTAATCGTTTTTTATCATTCCCAGATAAAAATTCCGGCTGCATCCACACCAACTCAAGTGTAGGATTGGTCTTAAAGAAGGAAAAGATTTCGCTATTTATTGCACCGTAGTCCCTATTATATTTAGTTTTATTTAGGACGGAAAGAGATTGTTGAAAAGATTCGGTTTCTAAAATGGTCAAGGGGCTGCTACTTTAACAAAGATTCCATTTCGCTGTCTCCTTCTATTTTATACCTCAAATCGTCAATAATCTCTTCTACATCACTAAGAAGTACTTTAAATGGCTCAATAAAATCGATAAAACATTCTTTGAATTTTGGAGACGATTCATCTATAGTGGTTAAAAGTCTCTCTATACATTGTCTGATAGGAAATAAAAGCTCCCTAATAAAAATATAGGTTTCTTTATTTTCATTAGAATTAATGTAGATAATGGTCTCTTCAATGAAATTTGTTGTGTTAATCGAAAGATCTTTCACCTGTTTCTTTAAGTCTAAAATCTTGTCGAGGAAATCATCAACCCCTTCATGAAAGGACATTACTTTTTGTTCTACTATAACATGTGTGGTCTGTTTTTGCAGATTAACGGCATTATCTTCTATCAAAATTTCCATAACTTATTACAGTAAAAAAATTAGTATAACTATCAAGTGAAACAGCTATGCCAATATGTACAAATATAATTCCAATACTGCTAATTTCTACTAATTAGTATCAATTATTTTTGATTTCTTACAATTGTATTATTTACGTATATCATTATCAATTGTTGCGACTATGCTAAATTATAGTCTATCTTGCTCAATTTTTCGGGTTTGCCTGTTAACTATCTCTGCGCGTTCAATAATTCCTGATACCTCCGCTGATACTCGGCTTCTGTTTTATTTAGCAATAGCTTAGTTAGTACACGGTCGTAGGGAAGAGCGAGTATATCGGCCCATTTGGTGATGTCGCCGCCGGCGAGGGAGTTGACGGTGTTTATGTATTTAAATTTTTCAAACGCCTTAATACCTGCTTTCTTCTCCAGTACAGATGCAGGCGCTGAAAGAACCCGATCTTCTGCTTCAATAAGTCGGGATAACAGGTAAAAAAATGCTTGGCTATAGGCAGCGCCTCCGTCACCCGTAATTTTTTAACTTCTTCATTAAATTCTTCCGCTTCGTATTCGTCGTATTTTTTGCCCGTTGCCCGGCAGAAAAAGTATTGCGCCAGCACATTGCAGCAGGCTTTGAGCGATGGCTGAAAATGTTCCTTCCAGTGCTCTTCGCCATACAAGTTGATGTGAAGGTTAATCTCGTCGGCAATAATATCGCGTGCGGCTAAAAATGCCCCGGCAGGTTCAACTGACAGGTTGTGAATCACCTTAACAAGAACTTTGCGCTTGCCCAGAATAAAAGTTACGTTATGCGGAACAATGTCGCTGTTGTACAGGTATTTGATCTGGTGGGCAAGTGATTGTACAGATTCGCCGAAAACGCTGAAGTCATTAAAGTTGATAACGTTTTTCAGGTCATCTTTAGGGATGCCGGAGAGAATGCTGATAGCATCCAGATCGTCGAGGTAATGCTTTTCCTGTATCTCGATCATTTGACCGAGCGTGATCTCGTTGAGAATGGTAGGAATTCGCACCCTCAAGCTGCCATCAATTGTTTTAAGCGTTTTTTCGATCATAGATTAATCAAATTTGAGAGCGGCGCCTGCGTGTCTTTTTCCTTGTAAGGGAGTCTGCTTTTGGGCATAGCTAATTTATTGATTTTTAATTTATTTAATGCAATATATCGCAGCGGATCTATTAAATGATTGAAGCTATCCACTGGTTCATTAATGGCTTTGCCCGAACGATCAGTCCGCCATTTGTAGCGGCTCAGTTCTTCGCGCAGATTGAGGCTATTCCGGGTGATATTTAGCTTGTAACGTTTTAAAATATCGATGGAGTTTTTAACGCTATCGGCACCCTTCTTTACACCAGTGATATACCAACCTAAACGTTTGAGTTCTTCAATTGATTTAGGTTCTGCGCTGTCGGCAATAATCTCTGTGCGTTTGCTGATATTAAGACCGGTGAGTCTTTCGGATATGTCCAGGTTAGTAAGTCCGGTTTCATAGATCAGTTCATTTATCCAAAGCTCACCGTTGTACCGGTATACTTCGATGCAGCCGGTTTCGTCATTAGTGAAACCAAAATCAAGCCCCAGGGCAATTAGTTTTGCGTCTTGTGGAATAGTATTGCATAAGTACCAATTGCTTAAAACAAGTCCGCTGACTTTACCTGTGATACCCCTGGCATATACTTTCCATCTTTCATTATCCGTTTGCTGAAGTGACTCGATCTTATTGTGTGTACTGTTATCCAGGAAGGGGTTATGCCGGTGATCGGATATAATGAGTTGTATGTCATCCCTGCCAAGTAAATTATCATGTACCCAAAAGGCAGTGTTGGGGTTATAGTCGATATAGATCCGTTTTCGTGTGCGTAAAGCCAACTCGCTATAAACCTGCCAGTCAATGCCGTTCGCCTCATTAATAAACAAATAATCTCTTTTTCCGGACTTGGCATCTTGTGCATCAGTATAACTTTTGAATTCTATGATGCTGCCATTGCGGAACCGGAAAATTCGCTCCGATTTATTATATTTTTTTACGCTGGCCAATATCAATTTAGTATCGCCATATATTTTCAGCGCATCGCGTAAAGCGCCGGCTTTAAGATTGGGGATATCCTGGCCGACTACCGTTATCACTTGTTTTTCCTGTTCGAGGGCAAAGCAAAATAACACCTGCATAATGGCGTAAGTTTTGCCGGAGTTGCTTCCTCCCTGATTGATAACTGTATGAGCTTCGGCATCATAATTTGCAATAAATAGTGTAGAGGCTTGTTGCTTTGCAAGCATTTGATTTTTAGATAATTATTTGTAACTTTATTTTTAGTTTAAACCGAAACTTCATCTAAATTATAACCTGATGAATAAACTTTATCGCATACTGATGGCTTGCCTTTTAATAGCCGCCTTACAGGCTTGCCAAAAGGGTAGTAACGGAGGTGCGCCTTTTAATGCATCTACGCTGATACTTGGCAAATGGAATTTGCAAAAGCAATAGACTGTAATTTACGTAAATGGTGCAGTGCAATTGGATACTACCTGTACGACTTCAGTTACTGATGTTAGCCACGCCCAATTTAATAAAGACAATACCTTTAGCAGTGTTGCTATACATAGTGGTTTTATAACAGGTGGCAATACAAACCTGGGGAGCGGTAATACTGCAGTTACCGGGGTAGATTCTACTTATGGTATTTATAGCATTGTAAACTCAAGCCTCAATATTAATACAGCGCTTGCCGGGTTCAGAAACATGATTGGCTTTTACGATGCAGCCAGCTCTTCCGGTACAGCATTACCGGCTGTCAATGTTGTATCGCACAGTTCGCAGATCAACCTGCTTACTTCATCGCAATTTAATTTGCATTATGAATTGGTTTATAACACCATCATCAATAATGTAACCACCAATTACAAAGAGGAAGAGGATTATTATTATACAAGATAATTATAATACTACGTCCCTTTCAGAAGAAGCAAGCGGCGGCCCTGCGGTTATAATTTCTGTTTTGAGGTTTATGTTGGTTGGTTCAGACGGTTTGTCTTCATCCTGACCGTTCCAATCGAGGATGCCTTTTAGCGCAAAAATAGCACCCGAGGCGGGACCATTAAGCAACCTTTTCTCATACTCATATATAACGCGCAAACGGCCGCCTTGAATTAATTCGGGGTATTTTCCTGTGGATTCATATTGACTCATTTCTTTGAGGCTACTGAAACCGAGGTGGAGCGCTAATCCGGCAATGGTTGGAGGTTCAGGCAGGCGGACCCAAACTTTTTCGTCGGTCAGCACACCGTTTATTTCTTTTGGCTCGGTACGGTATTCGCCTTTGATCCATTCGAAATAATGCGTGATAAGATTGTTCAGCCTTTCGGCCGAAGCAAGTTTTGGTTTAATTTTTCTCATTGATGATTTGAATGCCGATTGGCATAAATGGATAGTCAAAGATACTAATTTATTTAGTATGGCGCAAATAGATTTTTAGTTTTTGTGAAGTGGTTGATGGAGTCAGATTAAGTTGATAAGAAGCACAGAGGTTTAATTAAATTTGGAAAAAAGTTTGTTTTTAAAAAGAAAAATATTACCTTTGTTTATGGGGAAAGAAGAAAAGAAAACAAGGTACATTTATGAGGACGGTAAACGGTACAAAGTTTACGATACCGAAGATATGCCTGTGAGCCAGGTGTCAGATCTACTGGTGCCTTATACCAATTGCTTCCGGTCGCCAATTGCTAAGCTGGATGCCATAAAAAGAGGCTTGCAGCCGGGTGCAATTAATGATTTAATAGAAATAACCGGCGCAACGCAAACCGATGTATCCAAATGGCTTGATATTACAGAGCCAACATTGCGCAAGCATATCCAAAATACCCGTGAGCTTAACCTGGGCCTTAGTGAGCACATTATCCAGTTATTTGAGCTTTTTGATAAAGGCCTGGATACCTTCGGCTCACTTATCGAGTTTAAAAACTGGCTAAAACACTACAATACAGGTATCGATGCCACTCCTTACGATATATTGGATACTATTACCGGTATTGGTATCGTCATGAGCGAACTTATCCGTATTGATTACGGGGCCACCGCTTAATTAGTGAATTAGTGAATTAGTGAGTTGTGGAATTGGTGAATTATTGATTTAATTAATAAGCAGCAATGTATTAGTTGAACTGTTTTAACTTAATCAACCACTCAACTCAATCAACCACTTAACAAATCACTAATTCACTAATTCACTAATTCACTAATTCAATCATTGATTCACTCATTCAATCATTAAAAACAAATGCACATCTACCGTATTGGTCAAACTAAATATGCCAATGATCTGAAGGGATCGGGGATTGATGCGCGTTGGAATTCGCATGGGCAATACGTGATCTATACTGGTGGTTCGCTGGCGCTATCGTGTCTTGAAAAGCTGGCGCATACATCGGGAACATCTTTATACGCAGGCAATTTTTCAGTTACGATGTACCGGGTGCCTGATACGATGAAGATCAAAGAAATAAAGCTACCTGACTTGTTAAAGCATACCCCTGAATGGACAAAGGTGATCAACTACCCTTATACCCAGGCAATAGGGGATAAGTGGCTGACTGAACGCGAGACCGCGATTTTAAAAGTACCCTCAGCCATTATCGATCTGGAATATAATTACCTGCTCAACCCTGCCCACCCCGACTTCAGGCAGATAAAAATAGCTGCTATTAAGCCGTTTACATTTGATTCGAGGTTGAAATAGAAGTCGGAAATCGGAGGTCGGAGGTCGGAAGTCGGAAGCCGGAAGTCGGAAGTCGCCAACAATCCAGCAATAAGTCAATCAGCAATAAGTTATTCAATGACTAATGACTTCAACCTAACCAACCACTCACCCAATCAACCCTTTTTGTCATCCCGAAATAATCTTTGATCTTTTTCGGAACGGTCGTTCCTTTTTTAATATAACTTTGTGGAACAATCATTCCGGTAAGGGAAATTAAATCACGATAAAATATATAATGATGAAAAAGTTAGAAAACAAAGTAGCAGTAGTAACAGGCGCATCAAAAGGTATTGGTGCCGGTATTGCAAAAAGTCTTGCAGCAGAGGGCGCAGCAGTGGTAGTAAATTATGCTTCATCTAAAGAAGGGGCTGAAAAGGTAGTTGCTGAGATTGTAGCTAATGGCGGCAAGGCCGTTGCTGTACAAGGTGACGTATCAAAAGCGTCTGATGTAAAACGCGTGTTTGACGAAGCAAAAACTATATATGGTGAAGTAGATATCCTGGTAAATAATGCAGGGATTTACAAATTCAGCCCTGTAGAGGAAATTACTGAAGATGAATTTCACCGTCAGTTTAATACCAACGTACTTGGTTTATTGCTGGCAACTCAGAATGCAGTAGGCCATTTTGGCGATAAAGGCGGAAGCGTGATTAATATTGGTTCAGTTGTGAGCCGCATTACTCCTCCGGGCAGCGCTATTTATACTGCAACCAAAGGCGCTGTAGATTCGATCACACAAGTATTATCGAAAGAACTGGGCCCTAAAAAGATCCGTGTAAATTCTATTAACCCGGGCATGGTAGAAACTGAAGGTACACACACTGCAGGCTTTATTGGCAGCGATTTCCAGAAATGGGCAGAAACTACTACACCGCTGGGCCGTATCGGTCAGCCGGATGATATTGCACCTATTGCGGTGTTCCTGGCTTCTGACGATTCAAAATGGTTAACCGGAGAGACTATTTTAGCCGGTGGCGGAACGAGATAAGTTGTTATCAGTGATCGGTTAACCGGTGACCAGTTGGTTAGTAGTTAATCAGTTAATCAGTTAACCGGTGATGAGTTGATCAGGAGGATAAGATTGTGATTGGTTGAATGTGAAGTTGGGTAGGATTTAGTGCGATAGATTAAACAACGCTGATCGACTGGCAATCACCGGTTAACTGATCACTAGTTAACTGATTAACTGACCAACTAATCGCAAAAATCAATAGCTTTGCTCATAAACGGGCAAAGCTTTTCTGTTATGGCAAGGACTAAAGATTTTGATGAGGATGAGGTGCTGCAAAAGGCCATGAACATTTTTTGGCACAAGGGGTACAATGGTACCTCGATGCAGGACCTGGTTGATGGTTTGGGCATCAGCCGCTCAAGCATGTATGATACCTTTGGGGATAAGCATACGCTTTTTATGCGCTCATTGGAGAATTATAAAAAGATTGCTACTGCCGAGATGAAAGCTATTGTAGATAATGCCCCGACCGCGAAAGAGGCCATCAGGCGGATGTTTGAATATACTATAGCTGAGTTAGTTAGTGATAAACAACACAAAGGATGTTTCCTGGTAAATGCCGGTGTTGAAATGGCCCCGCATGATGCCGGGATAAGCAAAATGCTTTGCGATAACGACCGCCAGCTGGAGACGTATTTTAATGAGGCCATCAAACAAGGGCAGGCCAGCGGCGAAATATCTAATGAGAAAGATAGCCATGCTTTGGCCCAGTTTATTTTGAACTCCATAAAGGGCATCCGCGTTACTGCAAAGTCGGGTGCAGATAAAAAGATATTCAGGGATATTGTTGATGTGACGATGAGTGCGCTGGGGTAGGATAGTATTGAGCGTAGACGCTCGGAATTGGATCATTCAAGCGGGGCGCTTGAACGGGCGGAGGGTCTAAATCAAAAAAATAATATTTATTTATTTTGTTCGCCCAAGTTCTGCTCAATCTTAGAACCTAAAACGACTTATATTTACCGAATGTTGATCTGAACCCTATGCCAATAACGGATTTCACGGAGTATGGGGGTTGATCGGGAGCTGGTGCACACAACGACGCAGGGTCCCTTTCAGGAGACCCTGCTGGGACTTAAAATGCTTAAGTAGTTGAAAGAAAATGATAAAATATGCTTTGATCCTGATGCTTATTATTTGCAGTTATTGTAAAGGACAAAACAAAGCCGCACTGCCAAAAGCTGATACCAAGCCCGAAAACGAAGAGTTAGTTACCTCACACGGACCTAAAAACATCGTTCGTGATATTATACAAGACCGAAAGGGTAACATTTGGATCGCTTCATGGGATGGGGTTTTTAAATACGATGGAAAATCGTTTACCAATATCACAAGTAAAGTAACTTCAGCCCGGTTCTTTTCTGTGTTAGAAGATCGCAATGGCAACTTATGGTTCGGCTCTATTGGCTCAGGTGTTTATTTATATGATGGAAAATCCTTCCGGAACTTTACGACTAAGGACGGACTTGCAGGTAATGATGTTGGTTGCATTTATGAAGATAGAACGGGCAATATTTGGTTCGGAACAGGACGCGGAGCAAGCCGCTACAATGGCAGATCCTTTCGGAATTATACGATGAAAGAAGGACTATCCAATAACGATGTTAATGCTATCATTGAAGACAAGAAGGGGAAATTCTGGTTTGGAACAAGGGGTGACGTTTGCATTTATGATGGAAAAAGATTTACCGTCTTAACCCATAATGGTAAGCCTTTTACAAATGTTTGGTCTGTAATTGAAGATAGAAGAGGTAATATCTGGCTCGGGGGCAGTGATGGCCTGTGGCGCTACGACGGCAGCTCATTTGCTAATTTTACACAGGAGTTTATTGGCGCTATAATCGAAGATAAAAAAGGGAATATTTGGACGAATGGTTCAATAAATGACTATGGCAAACACCCGGCACTTGCCCGGTATGAGGGAAAGTCATTATCTGATAAAAAGCCAGCGGTAACAGAAATAAAGTCAAAAGCAAAGGCTTTTTGCTTATTGGAAGCTAATGATGGGAGTATTTGGTTTGGCTCCGGAACAGGTGTACATCGGTATGACGGAAGTTCCATCAAAGACTTTAATGAAATTAATAGTGTTGAGACTCACCCGTTCTCAGGATACTAATTTCCGTCCCAGATTTCCGTCCCAGCAGGGTCTCCCAACGGGGACCCTGCGTGTTAGAACGGTAAATTCTTATATTTACTGGATGTCTACCCGAACCCTACACCAGATCACAGATAACACATGGTTTGTTACTTTCACCAATCATGGCTGGATTCCCCTTTTTGAAATAACAGACAGCTACCACTTGGTTTATAAATGGCTCAAGCTGATAAATGAAAAGTTTGAGATCAAAACGCTGGCTTTTGTCGTCATGCCTAATCACGCCCATTTTTTGTTTCACCTCAATAAAGACGATATCAACCTGAATAAAGTTATCGGAAACGGGAAGCGTTTTATGGCTTATGACATCATTAAAAAATTGGAGGAGACAAGTAATTCGGGACTGTTGAACCGTTTGGCATTTGCCGTTACTGATAAGGAAAAGGCAAAAGGGCAGCTGCACAAGGTTTTCGAATCATCCTTTGATGCCAAACCAATCTATACACCCAAATTCCTTTATCAGAAACTCGACTATATTCATCATAATCCCGTTAGCGGTAAATGGAATCTATGTAACGAATTCACCGACTATCCGCATAGCAGTGCAGCTTTATATGAACTTGGTATACCTCATCCACATATAGAAATAACGAATTTCAGGGAGTATTGGGATTGATTGAAAGTTAGTGCACACAACGACGCAGGGTCCCTTTCAGGAGACCCTGCTGGGACGTGAATAACGGATTTCAGGGAGTATCGGGGGTGATCGGGAGTTAGTGCACACAACGACGCAGGGTCTCTTTCAGGAGACCCTGCTGGGACGTGAATGATGTTGGCTGCATTTATGAAGATGACCGGGTAAGTCAAATATGAGCCCTGTTATTACATCCTCATCCGTAAAGATACCGAGCGCCCCAGTGATTCCACGAGTCCGGGAGGACAGGGCTCGCCATCTTTTTGCACCCAGCAGTTTTTATCGTTCTTCTCTATCACCAGCTTATTGCCGTCGAGCATAAGTTCGAGCTGAGTGGTATTATGATCGACGCGGTCGGTGTTCAGTACGCGGTAAACGTGGTCTTTATTATCGAAAGTTATTCTGAATGGTAATCCCATGTAGTTAATACGTATTAAAAGAAATTTATTGTCAGGATACTAATTTAAAGTCGCTCATTTCTTTGGCAAGGAATTCTTCCAGTATGTCCACAGGAATTTCCCGCTTGCCATTTTCGTCGACATTGAGGTAATCAACCTTAGTGATACCAAAGATCAGCGCATGGCCTGAAGGTTCAAAGCCCAATACTTTAAATTTCTGCATATCGTTTGCCCACACCTGGCCTTCTTGTATCATATCAATTTAACCTATGGCTATTCAATTTGTTTGATAAAATCACCATCAAACATTTCCTGCACTTTTTCCTTTTTTACTTACCAATCAACCAAAAATGAACAGAACTATCGGAATTGTCCTTTTAATCATCGGCGCAGCTATGCTGATATGGACAGGATTTACTTATACTAAGAAAGAAAAAGTTATAGATGCAGGGCCGATACAGGTATCTGCCGACCGCCAACATACGGTTAACTGGCCGCCTTATGCAGGAGGCATACTGGTAATAGGAGGTATAATTTTACTGGTTACCGGGAAAAAGACGGCTTGAACACACGGGTTGAGCAGATAGCCTTTTCAAATACCTGCAAACATACTTTGCGCCTTTTCACCGATGAGCGGGATAGGTTTCTTTTCGCCATTAATTGCTCCAAGAAAACCGAACACCCAAAGAACGATAATGGAAGTTCGTGTTAACCAGTTTAAAGCTGAGGCTACCCAATAATCGGGGCTAAAAAGCAGGTAGAAAAATATTAGATCTAATGCAGCTACTATTACTGTTGAAATAATATGGAATAGCAAAGTTTGTCTGAGCTGGTAGCTTCCAAGCCCGGTTTTGTTATGATGCAGCGCAAAATATGCAATGAGCCACCCAATAATGAAGAAATAACTCACAATACCCGCTGCTTTTCCGTCATCATCAGGCAGAGGGTTTTCGTTCGTTTCCATCTGATAATTAATTAATTAGACCTGGTGTTGGATTTAACCGATAAGGACGCATTTTGTTTTAAATTATGTTCACAATTCCAGGAAGAAAATTTCGGAAAATATTTTATATGTAGAATTTTCCATTATATTTGGAAAATATTAACGTAAAAATATTTTCCAATTGAAAGAGAGGATCGTTGAAGCAGCGCTGGATCAGTTTCTGAAACACGGTATCAGGGAGATGACCATCAAGAAGCTGATCGAACCGATGGGGATTTCGACTAAGACAGTTTACAAATACTTTAAAAGTAAAGAAGACCTGCTTTCCGAATGCCTAACGGTATTGTATGACGGACTCTATAATGAGTTTGCGGCGATATTAAGCAGGGGCGACGATCCTGTAACTACTTTACTTATACTTTTCAGGGGGACTGTTGTGAAGGACTTTGGCGTGAATCATCAATTCTTCTACGACCTGAATCATTATTATCCTGAACTGCAAAATGCAGCTATAACCCGCAGCAGTAAAAACTATGGCAGCCTGCTTTTGCCATTAATGCAGCGTGGGATTGATGAGGGTTACTTCCATGATTTTCTTTCCCCTGAGGTGGCGCTTAAGGGTATTGTAATATTATATAGCTCGATCACACGGTCTGATGAGCATAAGCATTTTAAAGGTGGGTCTTACAAACTGTTCAAGAACCTTGTGGAGGTTTATATCCGCGGTATGTGCACCGAAAAGGGCCTGAAAGAAATTGAAAACAACCCATATCATAACGACTAATCATATGAAGAAGATCATCCTTATTGCTTTACTGTTTTCTTGTTGTATTGCTGTTAATGGTCAGCAAAATACATTGAACTTAATGCCTGTGCCGAAGCAACTCACCGCTATGAGCGGCAAAAACCGCATTACTAATAAGTTTACTGTATCGGTGCAAGGGAATGTTGCAGATACTGTTTTGTTTAAGGCAGTTAATCGTGTTTATCAAAACTTAAACCGGAAAACCGGTTTGGCGTTTGGCCAGCAATATATTACACCAACGGATAAGAATGATTCGGCGTCTTTGATTGTGAACGTGAAAACAAAGGCGGAAGCCGGTATTGACGTGAATGAAAGTTATTCGCTGAAAGCCACTGAAAAGCAGATAGTATTAAATGCTGTCACTACTATTGGTGCGCTGCGTGGTTTACAGACCATCATTCAGCTTTGCGATAAGGATGAAAGCGGTTATTATTTCCCTTGTGTGGTAATTGAGGACTCGCCCCGATTTAAATGGAGAGGGTTGATGCTGGATGTGGCGCGGCATTTTATCTCGTATGAGGAAATGAAACGGAACATTGATGCAATGGCTGCTGTGAAGATGAATGTGCTGCACTGGCATTTGACAGATGATGAGGGCTTTAGGGTGGAATCGAAATTATTTCCATTGCTGCATCAAAAGGGGTCAAACGGTGATTATTATACCCAGGCGCAATTGAAGGAGATAGTAAGATATGCAGCAGAGCGTGGGATTGTAGTTGTACCTGAGTTTGATATGCCGGGGCATGCGCAAAGCTGGTTTGCGGGCTATCCGGAATTGGCAAGTCAGCCGGGGCCATATCATCCTGGTCCGCGGATGCAGTGGCAAAAGGAGCACCCGGAGATAAAGACCCCGCCGGTTACCTCCATAGCAGATATTGTAGCTAATATGGTGGCCCCAACGTTCGACCCAACCAATGAGAAGGTTTATGATTTCCTGGATAAGTTTATCGGGGAGATGGCGGGTATTTTCCCGTCAGGTTATATGCATATTGGTGCAGACGAAAATAACGGACAGGCCTGGAAGCTGAACCCGAAGATAATGGGCTGGATGAAGCAGCACCAGATGCAAAGTACGGATGACTTACAACGCTATTTTGTTGAACGCGTGTACGGGTTGATGAAAAAGCATCACCGCACAATGATAGGCTGGGAGGAGATCTATAACGATAAATTGCCAAAGGATGCCATTGTGCATAAATGGATACCTTCTGATAACAGTATGATCAAATCATATGGCATGGCTAATGATATCGCACAGCATAACCCTGTCCTGATATCAGAAGGCTTTTATCTCGACCTGTTTTTGCCCGCTTATATTCATTATAACAATGCCTCGATAGCAGCAGCTAATAATCCCAATATACTTGGTGGTGAAGCGGCACAATGGACCGAGCTTGCGGACAACAATAATATCGACGGAAGGATTTGGCCCCGTGCGGCTGCCATTGCCGAAAGGTTATGGTCGCCGGCTAACGTGACGGATGTGGATGATATGTATCGTCGACTATATGTGCTGAGCAATGAACTTGACGAGCAAGGACTGAACCATCTGACCAACTATGAACGCGCTCTGCGTCTACTAACCAACGGTGAACCGACCGAACATTTACAGGTACTTACCGATGTGCTGAGCCAGGTGAAAGGTTACCGAAAATTAGTTGCCATGATGATGAGAGCGCCGCAGGCATCGTACCAAACTACGCCGCTTACTTCAGTTTCGGATGTGATACTGGCTGACCCGGCAACCAAAAGGAAATTCAGGGCCTTGGTAAAATTATATTTAGAGAAGAAGGATAAAAATGCTGAAGAAGCTATAAGGGCGTACCTGCAAACATGGAAACAGAATGATACTTATTTGCAGCCTTTATTTGCCGGAAATAAACGGCTGATGGAAGTTCAGGATCACTCTAAAAATCTTTCAGCAGCAGCTGCAATTGGTCTGGAGGCTTTGGATAGGATGGATAAGGGTATTACAGACGCTGCCTGGGTGCAGAAGCAATCGGATGTATTGACCGTATTTGAAAAAGCACATTATGAAACAGAAATAGTTGTTATTCCGGAGATTGAGGAATTGGTGATTGGGCATACGATAGCTAAACCGGAGAAGTATTCGGCGTTTTGATCGTTTGCAGAGTGGACTCACCCGAATGCGCTGCGCTGGTCGACCCTAGCTATGTCGCTAACGAAGCATATGGTAGTAAATCAAGATACATTAAACGAGTATCTTTACCCTCATCCTTAGTGGTCATAAAAATAAAATTACATTTGCTATAAAAGCTTAACGATTCTTGATAAGCATCGACCGTAATAAATCTACAGCCTGTCTTATTGGAGCTTAAAAAACTGTCTATCATGAATGATATAATACTTCTACCGTAACCTTTAGATTTGTAACCTTTATTCACGCCCAATCGACCGATCTTAACAGCAGGATAACTTCTTAACTGTTTACCAGGCGGGAAATTTTCTGATTTAAATACATCCCATGCACTATTACTTTTTAACTCGTGAGCAGATACTTTATCATTTAGTATGCTAAAGAACGCAATAGTATGTTCATCGTTTTCGATAATATATGTAACAGCTAATAAATCGTTTAAATATTTTTTTGAACTATTGAGGAAAAAGTCGTTCAAATCATCGTCGTCGCAATCGAAAGGTTTTATTTGAAGATCGGGAGTAAGCCTGATAAGCCTCTCCGTATTCGGTGGCGTATCAGGCATATTTTATTTAACAAATAAAGATTTCAGCTTATTGGCTTCTTGTTTAATTCTTGACAATTCAGCCGCCGAAACCGTTTTGTTTTCTGCTTCTTTCATATTCTGAAAGAAGGTAACAGCATCCTTACCTTTAAGGATGGGTGTTTCTTTTATTGGCTTTGCCATTACTTTTGTGCAGAGTTTATACACCTGCTCCGGTGTTTGCAAGTTTTAAAATTTGAACCTTGCATAACGCAAAAATTAACCAATGGGTTACACCCTTGGTTAAATGCCAAAAATAAAATATTGTTTTTCAATAAATTGAGCGATCAGCAACTCGTTTGGTTTGGCGATTATTTTGTTTTCAAAGTTCAATTACAAAGTTACATAATTTTGTAATATAAAATAACTTTTTGGATAACAAACTTTTAAAGCTTACACTAAAAAGCAACTTGTTAATTTGGTATTGTAATTATGTGATTATTGAAATCAAAACAGATGTAGCTAGTGATGCTGGGCAAAAATATAACCTCAAGCCCCCTCGTTTAAAGCGCGTGATACTGTAAACCGAGAATGCATTCGATATTTTGATAAAATTTTCTTAATAAAGATAAATGGCCTCAAATCGAAAGATTGAGGCCATTGTTTTTTAAGTGGATCCAGTTTATTAGAATGTATAACCCACACGTAATCCTACCAAGCTAAAATTGGTGTTAATGTGGTCATTGACATAATAGCTTTTATTATTTCCGAAAAAGCTTTCATATCGCAATGAAAAATCCCACGATTTGATGGCATATCCGAAACCGCCTGATCCAAGCAGTTTCGTGGTCATGGGAATACCATTGTCCAGGTTTTTAATGGCATTAAAGTTTTGGGTTTCAATACCTACGCCACCTTCTCCGCTAAAATAAAATCCGGAACCCACAAAGGCTTTCAGTCCCAGCTTAACGGGCACCATTCCCATTGCAGCACGGACATTAGTGCCCAAAAACTCGTAATACCCAGAGGTGAGCGTTAGAGCAAAGTTTTTGGACACATCATACTGTAAACGGCCCGTTGCGCCGAGCTCTGTTTTGGAGGCTATGCCCGAAAGCGTGATGCCGCCTTCTGCACCTACTCCAAAATGCCAGGGATTGTCAGAATGTGGTTGTGTGGTTTGCGCTTTTGCAGTGATGGTAAAAAAGCAGATGGTAAGAACTCCCAGGAATAGATTTTTAAGTGTTTTCATATTTATAAGGTTTTTGATAATACCTATTGAAACACTTTGAAGAAGCTTTTATTTCACGTTCACCTTTAGTTTAACAATCTTTAACAATGATCATACTTCTGTCTATACAAAGCAATATTCAGCGTTTTAAAAAATGGCTGGTGCGATTCCTTCCTTGGGGAAGGTGTAGGAAGGGGTTCTTCGCCATGCTAAATTAGGAGACTTGCGTCAAATGATTTCGGTAATTTAATAGTTGGCATTGCCTTAATAATATCAATTATTTTACCCTCAACAGCCCTTATGACATTTTCCATGTCGTATTTTACCTCTGCTTCGCTAAGGCGCAAAAAAGTTATCCCAAAACTTTCCAACCTGGCTTGCCGTAATTCATCTTTGCGAAAAGCTTCTTCATTATTATGGGAAATTCCATCAACCTCAATTGCGAGCTTTAGATCCTTACAATAAAAGTCGACAATGTAATTATCAATGCATCGTTGCCTGTCAAAATCAAAGCCCCATAATTGATCTCCTTTTAACTGGTTCCACAATAGTACTTCGCCGAAAGTCATATCCTTGCGAAGTTTTTTGGCCAGAGCTTTTAATTTAGGGTTGTATGGGATTATTTTAGTCATAGAAATGATTTAGGTAAACAACAAGCTTACATACCCCTTCCTACACCTTCCCCAAGGAAGGAATCGCGCAGCCCGTTTTATAGAACTAATATATATGATTTGGTTCAAAAATAATAACCTTACACCTCCGCTTTTGCAAATCCCACCGTCTCCCTGTACAACTGCGGCGATACATCGGCGTTGTTTTTAAAGAAGCGGCTGAAGTAGAATTCATCATTAAAACCGAGTTCGTAGGCGATGAATTTTACGGGTTTCGAGGTAAGATATAATTCGCGCTTGGCTTCTATTACTATCCGCTCAGCGATCATATTTGTGAGCGTTTTATTAAAATGATTTTTGGTGATCTTGGCTAATGCCTTTGGTGAGATGTTAAGCAGGTCGGCATAATCAGCAGGTGAGTGTTTTGTTTTGAAGTGCTCCTCGATAGCATCCTTCAGGTGTTGCAAAACGAAAGGCTCTTTCAATCCCGAAACTTCTGCCGAAGCAAGTGGGTTTTGTTCTACTCTAAGACGGGAGCCGTGGATCAGCAATATTTTGAGGTAGGATATCAGCAGTTCATATTGCGCCAGCGCGGCATTTTGCATTTCGGCCTGCATCTGCTCGATAATATTCAGCAGTATGGTAACATCCTTATCGGTAAGTGTAATAAATGGCGGCTGATAAATATTGTTGAATAATACACCATTGCAGGCTACCTCTTTCTGGTGCAGGTGGATACAGAAAAAATCGGGATGGAAGTTTAACACGACGCCATTCAGCTCATCTACCGGACTGATCATAAATGGCTGGTAAGGCGAGAAACACATCATTACCTGACCTGTGAAATCATATATCGTAAAATCAGACTTTAGCTTACCACTGCCGGAAAGGTTGATAACAACAGTATAGTAATTGTTCCTCTGTACATGATCAAAATGGCTATTATCGCTGTAGGGGAAAATTTTAAAAGCGAGGTTGCCGTTTTTCGGGTCGACGAGCGTTAACGGTTTTTGTGTTTGCATAAATTATTTCAGTTTCCGGTCTGATTCTTTTATCGGCAGATCATTGATGCTGGCATAGCGTTTACGCATATAGCCATCTTCGTCAAACTCCCATAATTCATTACCATAGCTGCGGTACCAATTGCCGGAGTCGTCATGCCACTCGTATTCAAAGCGCACAGCCATCCGGTTTTCGCGGAAGCCCCATAGCTCCTTTTTTAATTTATAATCCAGCTCCTTTGCCCACTTGCGTTTCAGGAAGGCTACTACTTCCTCACGCCCATTGATAAATTCGGAGCGGTTGCGCCATTCGGTATCAATAGTATAAGCTAAGGACACACGTTCGGGGTCGCGGGTATTCCAGGCGTCTTCGGCAGCCTGCACTTTTTGCAGGGCGGTTTCCATTGTAAACGGTGGTGTCGGGAATCTCTTTTCCATGGCATTTGAGGTTTGTACAAATATAGTTAGGGGTTGACGGGTGGCAGCATTTGTTGTGTCATATTAACCCCACTTTCCATAAAGGGGAAGTGGGGTTGAAAATTGGAATATATTATAATTCTGGAGCCAAAGGAAAATCAACCGGAACATGGGTTAAATTGTGCAGATAGTTCATAATAGTTTTATCGCCTATCAGCATAATCAGATCAATGAGGCTGCCTTCATTATAACCTGCAGCAAAAAAGTTGTCTACTAATGCGCTGTCTGCTTTTCCTTTAGTTTCGGTGATGTTCTTTGCCAGTTTTACCAATGCATCAAGTTTGGTGTCAAATGAAGCGCTCCCTTTACGGATCTCAATTACCTGCTCATCGGTTAAACCATGCATTTTACCTAACATGGTGTGAGCGCTTAAACAGTAGATACATCCGTTTACCTGGCTGACTATTAAATTAACAGCTTCTTTTTCTTTGCCGCGTAATGAGGTTTTGCCACCCTGGAAGGTTACATAATTGCCCAATGCATTTTCAGAATAGGCCATAGTTGCATACAGGTTTGGCACCATGCCAATTGCTTTATGTAGATTATCAAAAATTGCCTGGTTGTGTTCTGATACCTGGTCCCTGGTTGGTACTGTGAAAGTTTTCATGTTTTTAACTTATTTTTTGTGTTTGAATTGATAAGTCAAAGTTGCGCGGTTTTGAAGCGCAAAGGAATGGAGGAAGGGAGCAAGGGCATGGACGATTTTCCCGGGGGAGACAGGCTAGAACGATGATCCCCCGCCTGTTCAAGTGTCGGCACTTGAACATATAAGGTTTTGCGCGTCCTCGCTCAAGTCGGTTATTTTATTAGTTCTTTCTTGAGCGTAGACGCTCAAAATAGAATCGTTCAAGCGGGACGCTTGAACGGGCGATAAGCGGTAAAGAGGGGAAGGAAGAGAAAAGATGTTTATAATGACTTCGTTATCACAATCCCAATAATAGCCGCTGCAGTAAAACTCATCAAAGTGCCTATTAGAACGTATTCCGTTTTCTTTTGAGTGTTCTTTGTCACTGAAGTGGATGATAGTGATTAATAAATATCAATAACCAAATGGATAAATATTGATTATCCACTAAGTAATAGACAATATGTAAATTCCGTAGAAAAAGTTCAATTATTTTGCCCAAATGACATGCCAGTTTCTTTTAGCAGATTAAAAACTTTAATATTGCGCGCCTATACATTTATAGACACCGGGTAGTCAATTTTATAACTTTATCGATGAGGCGGTTTTTCGCTGTTATTTTTTTACTGATTGGGAGCCTGTTATTTACTGCTAACCTGTACGCCCAGGACAGGCCGCTTATCCCCATAACCAAATACCCGCGTAAAGATACCGCAGTAGTGATGCCACCGGACGTTGTACAGGAAACGGATATTTCCGATTTACTACAATCTATTTTTACTAAGAATTATAAGCCCGCCAAGCTGGATACGATTGGCCGTAAACCTATTGTTTCATTTGTGCCGGCAGTGGGTTATTCTCTGCAAACGGAATTTGCGGGTACGCTAACGGGTAATATTGTTTTCCGATCAGCGCCGAACTCAAAAGTATCGGCTATTACCACCAGTATGGGTTTTACACAGCGGAAGCAGTTTACCTTGCCGATTGTATCAAGCATCTGGTCTAACAATAACAAGTATGTGTTTTTGGGAGATGCACGGTTTTATGTGTATCCGCAGAGTACTTACGGATTAGGTACCAACTCCAATATTAAGGATGAGGATCCGATGCGATATAACCTGTTCCGGTTTTCGGAGGTGGTGTTGAGGCAGGTGACTGGTAATTTTTACCTGGGCGCCGGCTATAAACTGATGCAGCATTGGAACATCTCGCATAAAGGGCCGCTGGACGGGGCGCCGTCTGATTATGAAGCTTATGGCGCCAGTTCGCATACCACGTCGTCGGGCTTAAGTGTAAATGCTTTGTTTGACAGCCGGGATAATTCCGTAAATGCTTCCAAAGGATTTTATGCGGCCATACAATATTATGATTACCTGAAAGTATTTGGCAGTAACAGCGACTGGAAATCAGTGGTGATAGATATTCGCAAATACTACCGTTTTCCGGAGAATTCAGATAACGTAATTGCCTTTTGGTCGTACGACTGGCTTACGCTCTCGGGCAGGCCGCCATATCTTGACCTGCCGAGTACTTCGTGGGACACTTACTCCACCACCGGACGTGGTTATATCCAAAGCCGTTTCCGCGGGGCACAAATGGTGTATGCTGAAGCTGAATACCGTTTCAGGATAACGCCGAACGGCCTGCTGGGTGGTGTAGTGTTTTTGAACGGTGAAAGTTTTTCAACTGCGCCAGGCACTCCTTTGCAATCCATCCAGCCGGGCTATGGTCCGGGACTGCGTATTAAGCTGAGCAAAGTATCCAAAACCAATCTGGATATTGATTATGGATTTGGTAACCAGGGATCGAAGGGGTTGTTTTTGACGGTGGGAGAGGTGTTTTAGGGGGAAGTCGGAGGTCGGAGGTCGGAGGTCGGAGGTCGGAGGTCGGAGGTCGGAAGTCGGAAGTCGGAGGTCGGAGGTCGGAGGTCGGAGGTCGGAGGTCGGAGGTCGGAGGTCGGA